>JBIOHX010000136.1:0-9734 GCA_044449465.1 Gemmatimonadales bacterium
CACCGCCGCCTTCACCTGGCCCGCGCGCACCGCAGGGTCGTAATCGAAGAAGAACGACTCCCAAGGTGACTTTGCCGCCGCGGCATCCACCGCGCGCGCGTCACGGGCAATCGCCGTGTCGCGCGCTGCGCCCGTGAGATGCTGGACGCTGTCGATCACGTACAGATTCTGCGCCGCGACGATCTCCCGCCCCCTCGACGCCGTTCCCGCCATCAGCACGATCGCGCGCACGCCGCTGTCCGTCGCCGCCACCATCGGCGCGATGATCCCACCCTCGCTGTGGCCGACGAGTCCGATGTGCGCGCCGTCGATCTCCGGACGCGAACGGAGATACGCCACGCCGGCGCGAATGTCGTTCGCGAAGTCGGCGCTCGTCACCGTCGGCGGTCCAGCATCCGAACCGTTCACGCCCCGGTCGTCGAGACGCAGCGCCGCGATGCCGCGACGGCCGAGCGTATCCGCCAGCTCGCGGAACGGGCGATACCCGGGAATCGCGCTTGGCTGCTCGTCGCGATCTTCCGGCCCCGACCCGGTGATCGTCACCACGGCGGGTGCGCGTCCCGTCGCGCGCGCGCGTGGAATGGTGAGCGTCCCCGTGAGCTTGAGACCTTCGCGCGTCGTCACCACGACGTCCTCCGCCGTGTACGGCGCATTGGGCGGCGCCCCGTAATCCGGCCGCGCCTGGGCAAGCGATGGCCCCGCGGGCCCGCCCGCGATCGTCACGCCCTGCGCCGGGATCACCCCGCCAATCACTCGTCCCTCGCGGGAAAGAGCGAGCCGCATCGACGCCGATGCGTAGTCGAGACGCACTGAGTCGCCGCTCAGACGGTGCACCGTCGCCACGAACGGTTGCGGCGCGCCGAGCACGAACACCGGCATCGACACACTGTCGCCGCCGAGTACGCGTGCGCGCAGCACCATCTGTTCGATGAACGCAACCGACGGATTGAGCACCAGCAACGCGCCCCCGGCGCCCGGCAGATGCACCGGTGCTGCGCTCCCCATGCGGGCCACGAGACTGTCGCCGCCGGCCACGAACGTCGCCGGCTCGCCGACGGTGTCGCCGCCGGCCCGATAGGTTCGCATGTCCAATCGCGTCACGAGCCCCAGCGAGTCGAGCGAGGCCGCATACGTGACGCGCCCGCCGCGCCGATCGCGGAATTCGCCCTCGAGGCGATCGGGTCCGCGGCTCACGCGCTCGTCCATGATGGTGTCGCCGCGCACCAGGAGGTAGAACGATGACCGGTCGGGTTGAGCCGTCTGCGCACCGAGCGGCGTGGCGGCCGCGACGGTGAATGTGCCGGCTGCAACGAGCGCGCTGAGGGCAAGCGTCTTCGTCGGCTTCATCCGGCGAACCCTTCGAGCAGCGCCATCATCCGCACGTCGTACGGATCGGGCGTCGCGTCCTCGTCGCCAATGTCCATCACCTGCTGCGGAGTCTCCAGAATCAGCGGCACGCCATGCGACCGCGAGTCGGCGACCAGCGCGCGGAAGGCATCAGCGCCGATCCGGCCTTCGCCGATCAGCATGTGACGATCCTTGTTCGAGCCGAGCTCGCCTTCGCTGTCGTTGAGGTGAAAGAAGCCGGGCCGCTCGCCCGTCGCTTGTTCGAATTCGTCGATCACCGCCGACACCGCGCCTGGTCCACCACGAAGCTCGTACCCCGACGCGAACAGGTGGCAAGTGTCGAGTCCGTAGCCCGTGCGCCGGCGAAGCGCTGCCGGCACGTCGCGAAGAATGGCCGCGACCTCCGCCGCCGTCTTGGCGAACGTCTTCCCCGCGCCCGCCGTGTTTTCCACGAGAACGCGCGTCTCGCCGTGCGGCACCTTCTCCAATGCATTGACGATCGCGCCGGCCACGCGCGCGGCCGCGGCTTCGCGATTGTCGTCGGTCGCCGCCCCGGGGTGAAAGCACACGGCGCCGATGCCGAGCGCCGTCGACCGCTCCAGCTCCTTGGCCAGACCGTCGCGTGCGCGCCGCGACTTCTCTTCCTCCGGCGTGGCCGTGTTGAGTACGTACGCCGCGTGCGCGACGACGAACCGCGGGTCGATCTTCGCGTCGGCGAGCGCGGCACGAAAGCGTTCGACCCGTTCGGGTTTGATCGACACCTTGTCGCCGTAGTACTTCGGAATCGCGGTGAAGACCTGCAGAGCGCGCATGCGCGAGGCGCCGGCGCGCCGCGCCGCCATGTGAATGCCGCCGTTGTCGATGGTGTGAGCGCCGAAGTAGTGCGTCATGGCAGGTGCCCCACGCGGACGACCCGACTGGTCGCGCCGTCCGACGAACGTGTTGATGACCAGGAAACTGCGATCCACGACCCATCCAGCGCCACCGCGGGTGCCATGGCGTCGTCGACATCGCGCGAAGCGGTGAGGTGCGACTCGAAGATGTGGCCCTGTGTGCGCGACAACGCTACGCTCACGCGCGGCCGCGAGCCATTCGGCTCCTCGTACGCCACGGCCACGCTGCTGCCTTGCACGGCGATCGATACGCTCACGAGATGATCGCCATACGTCGTCGCGACGGGCGAGTGCACCATCCCACTCATCGTGTGCGCCGAGAAGACACCGGTGCCCTCTGGCGCCGCCATCGCGTACGCCACGAACACGTCGTCGCCGAGCACCGCGACCGCCGGCGGCGGGCGCGAGCACCCGCGCGTGCTCACGTCGCTCGTGTCCACGGCGAACGCAGCCCCCCAGCTCCGCCCGCCGTCCGCTGTGCGTGCCGCGTAGAGCGCGGCGCTGCTGTCGTGGCGCGCCCTCCACCAGACGGCGAACCGGCTGGTCGAGTCCGACGCGTTGACGACCGAGCTCGGGCAGGCGCCGCTCGCGCTCGGCGGCACCACGACGGACACGGTGTCGGCAAGGTATCGCGCCGCGCCCGACGAATCGACGGCAAGTCGACTCGCGAACGACGGCTCAACGATCGGGACCGGATCCGCCCATTCGACGGCCGGCTGGTCGCAGGCAAGGGCGACCAAGGCGACGAGGAGCGGTAGGGGGAACGCACGCATGCTGGTGCAAGCTATCAGCTATCTCCGGGAAACCTTGGCGCCGGTGCAACGAGGCTGTTTCTTTAACAAGTCACTTCGGGCGCCGCGCCTCCCTCGAGCGCGCTCGCGCCAATCACCGATCCGCATTCCAGGGTTCCCCGATGGCCGTCACGACGCACGACCTTGCCGCTGCCGAGTCCGAGCAGGCAGCTGAAACCATCGCTCCGCGCACCGCGCCGTTGAGCGGCTTCAATGGTACGCGGCGCGTCCCGACTCCGGTCAATGAGCCGGTGAAGCAGTACGCCCCCGGCTCGCCCGAGCGCGCTGAGCTCAAGGCGCGGCTCAAGTCGATGGCCGACGAGCGCGTCGACATCCCGATCGTCATCGGAGGCCGGGAGTTTCGGACCGGCGCCACCGCGCAGGCCGTGATGCCGCACGCTCACAAGCACGTGTTGGGCGATTGGCACAAGGCGACACCCAAGCACGTCGAGCAGGCGATCGAGGCGGCGCGCAAGGCGCGCCCGGGGTGGGGGAACATGGCGGGGGAGGATCGCGCGGCGGTCCTGCTCAAGGCGGCCGAGCTTCTGTCGACGACCTGGCGCGCGACGCTCAATGCCGCCACCATGCTCGGCCAGTCGAAGACCGCCTTCCAGGCGGAGATCGACTCGGCGTGCGAGCTGATCGACTTCTGGCGCTTCAATCCCGCGTATGCGCAGCAGCTCTACGACGAGCAGCCCCAGTCGAGCGCCGGGATGTGGAACCAGACGGATCTGCGTCCACTCGAGGGGTTCGTGTACGCGGTGACGCCATTCAACTTCACGGCGATCGGCGGCAACCTGCCCACCGCTCCGGCGCTCATGGGCAACACGGTGATCTGGAAGCCGGCGTCGAGTGCGATGCTGTCGGCGCACTACCTCATGAAGCTGCTCGAGGCGGCGGGCCTGCCGCCGGGCGTGATCAATCTCGTGCCCGGCGACGCGGCGGAGATCTCGAAGGTGCTGCTGTCGCACCGGGAGCTGGCCGGTGTGCACTTCACCGGGAGCACGGCCGTCTTCAACAACATGTGGAAGACGATCGGCGCCAGCATGTCGACGTACGGCACCTATCCGCGGATCGTCGGCGAGACCGGGGGCAAGGACTTCATCGTCGCACATCCGTCGGCCGACGCCCAAGCGCTCGCGGTGGCGATCGCGCGCGGCGGCTTCGAGTATCAGGGGCAGAAGTGCTCGGCCGCGAGCCGCGTGTACATCCCGCGGTCGCTCTGGAACGAGGTCCGCGACCGCACCGTGGCCATCATGGACGAGCTGCGCATGGGCGACGTGACCGACTTCCGCAACTTCGTGGGCGCGGTGATCGACGAACGAGCGTTCACCAAGATCAGCCAATATCTCGAAGACGCCCGCGCGAACGCGAAGATCATCCACGGCGGCGTCGCCCGCGGCGAAGAGGGCTACTTCATCAAGCCCACCCTGATCCAGGCGAAGGAGCCGGGATATCGGCTGATGTGCGAGGAGATCTTTGGCCCGGTGGTAACGGCCTACGTGTACGACGACGAGGATTGGGCCGAGACGCTCGAGGTGATCGATCGCACGTCGCCCTACGCGCTCACTGGCGCGGTGTTCGCCAACGACCGCGCGGCGGTGCGCGAGGCGATGATGGCGCTGCGCAATGCCGCGGGAAATTTCTACATCAACGACAAACCGACGGGCGCGGTCGTGGGGCAGCAGCCTTTCGGCGGCGCACGCGGCTCCGGCACCAACGACAAGGCGGGCTCGAAGCTCAATCTGGTGCGCTGGGCGAGCGCGCGGTCGATCAAGGAGACCTTCTCGCCGCCGCACGACTACAGGTATCCGTTCATGGTGGAAGCGTAGAAGGCTCCGCTTCGACTCGGGACGGAGTGATGCCAAGGGCTCACGGCGCCAGCAGTAAGGGGCGCCGTGAGCCCTTGCGCTTTTTCCGCCGAGCCGAGCACCCTATGGTCATGCCTGCCGAGAGCAAGCGCCGCTGGCACGCGAACGACGCGCGCGCGCTGCAGCGTGAAGACCGCGCCTGGCCGCGCTACGAGGTCATCGACGGCGAGCTCCTCGTGACGCCGGCGCCGATGTCGCCGCATCAGTTCATGGTCGGCGAGCTGCACCTCGAGCTGGGCAACTATCTGCGCCGCAACCGAGAGGCGCAGATCTGGTTGTCGCCGGCCGACATCCAGCTCGAGGTCGACACGACGATCCAGCCGGACGTGTTCGTCACGCCGCGCATCCGGCCGCTGCCCGCGTGGGCTGATATCCATGCGCTGCTGCTTGCGATCGAGGTTCTCTCGCCATCGAGCGTGAGACAGGACCGCGTGATCAAACGGCGGTTCTATCAGCGACATGGAGTGCCCGAGTACTGGATCGTGGACATCGACGCACGCCAAATCGAGCGGTGGCGACCGGACGACAGGGAGCCGGCGGTCGTGCGCGATTCGATCGAATGGCAAGCACCTGGCGCAAGCGACCCGCTCGTCATTGAGCTCGGGCCAATCTTCGCCGAGTGCGCGGAACTCGTCGGTGGCGAATAGCTACCCTTCCAAAATGCTCATCCTCTCGCAATCCGACGTCGACCGCCTGCTCCCGATGCGCGACTGCATCGAGATCATGGCGTCGACGCTCGCCGCCCTCGCCCGCGGCGACGCCGTGCTCCCCCTCCGCACGGTGATCCGTATCCCCGACTCGCGCGACGCATTTGCCGTCATGCCCGCCTGCCTCACCGCGCCGCGCACCATCGGCGCCAAGATCATCACCGTGTTCCCCGGCAACCACGCCACGGCGCTCGACTCGCACCAGGGTGCTGTACTCTTGTTCGACGCGCTCGACGGACGCCTCGCCGCACTCCTCGATGCCACGTCGATCACGACGATTCGCACCGCCGCCGTGTCCGCCGTCGCCACGCGTGCGCTCGCCCGCGCCGACGCGTCCACCCTCGCCATCATTGGCGCTGGCGTGCAAGGCCACGCCCACCTCGAGGCGATCTGCGCCGTCCGCCCGATCGCGACGCTGCGCGTCTGGAGCCGCAATGCGGAGCACGCGCGCAGACTTGCCGATGTCGGCCGGGAGCGCTTTCAGCTCGCCGCCTCGGTGGCGGCGAGCGCCCGCGACGCCGTCCAGCGCGCCGACGTCGTCTGCACGTGCACGTCGGCCGCCGAGCCGGTCCTCGAGGGCGCATGGCTGTCGCCGGGCACGCACGTGAATGCCGTTGGCGCGAGCACGCCGAACGCCCGCGAGCTCGACACCGCCCTCGTCGCCTCGTCGAGCCTCTACGTCGACCGTCGCGAGTCGGCCCTCAAGGAACCCGGTGACATCCTCGTGCCCTTGCAGGCCGGCGCGATCTCGCCCGACCACATAGTGGGCGAGCTCGGCGAGCTGCTCGTTGAGCGGGTCGCCGGCCGGCGCCACGACCGCGAGATCACCCTGTTCAAGTCGCTCGGCCTCGCAGTCGAAGACCTCGCGTCGGCATCGCACGTCTACGCGCAAGCAGTGCGCACCGGCGCCGGCACGCGCGTCGAGCTGGGCGGAGCGCGACGTGCGGCGCATTGAGGCGCCGACGCTTGTCGACATCGAGGCGGCGCGCGGCCGCATTGCGTCGGCGGTCACGCGAACGCCGCTGATCCGACTGCAGGCCGACGCGCCGGCGGAGATCTTCCTCAAGCTCGAGAACCTCCAGCCGATCGGATCGTTCAAGTTGCGCGGCGCGCTCAACGCGATGCGCTCGCTCGACCGATCGGTGCTGGCGCGCGGAGTCTACACCGCGAGTGCCGGCAACATGGCGCAGGGCGTCGCATTCGGCGCGCGTGAGATCGGTGTGCCCTGCACTGTGATCATGCCGGACACCGCGCCGCGCGCCAAGATCGACGCGGTCCGCAGGTTAGGCGCGGAGATCATCAGCTTGCCGTACGACCAGTGGTGGCAGACGCTCGCCGATCATGGTCGCGCGGGCGTAACCGGCACCTTCATCCATCCCGTCGCCGACGCGCACGTCATGGCCGGCAACGGGACCATCGGCCTCGAGCTCGTCGAAGACCTGCCTGACCTCGACGCCGTGCTCGTCCCCTTCGGCGGCGGCGGCTTGGTGACCGGCATTGCTACCGCTGTGCGGGCGCTGGCCCCCCGCGCCAAGGTCTACGGCTGCGAGGTCGCGACCGCCACGCCGCTCGCGGCCGCGTTCGACGCGAACGGTCCGGTCGTGGTCGAGCGGACGCCGACCTTCGTCGACGGCATCGGCGGTCGTGGCGTGCTCCCCGAGATGTGGCCGCTGATCCAGCCGCTCGTCGACGGCGCGCTCACCGCCGCGCTCGACGAGGTCGGTGCGGCAGTCCGTCTCCTCGTCGAACGGGCGCACGTCGTCGCCGAGGGCGCGGGGGCGACGCCGGTGGCCGTGGCGCTCGCCGGGCGTGCGCCGAGAGGCGCGGCGCGCTCGAATCGGCCGCCCCGCGTAGCATGCCTCGTGTCGGGCGGAAACATTGATTCGAAGATTCTAATCGACTTGCTCACCGGTTGAGCGCGCCAGCGCCGGCGCGCCCGCTTGCTCTCCCTCCTCAGCTCCCGCCGTCGCCTGATGAAACTGGCATCCAACCTGCCTTTACCGTGGGCACGCACACGGCGCGGTCGCCCAATCGGGGGGCCTTGGCGATCAGAGCTGCGGGGCATAGATGCGAACCATCACGGATGCGACCGGAGTCAAGTGGACGGTCTTCGAGGTGAAACGGCAGGGCGCGACATCCGATCGGTGGTCGTACCTCCCCGAAGAGTTCGATGACGGCTGGCTCTGCTTCGAGTCGGAGTTCGGGAAACGGCGGCTGACGCCGGTTCCGTCGCGGTGGCGCGAGGCCCCTCGCGGCGAGCTGGAGCGAATGCTCAAGTTGGCAAGTCCGGTAATTCGGGCGCGCTACGGTGGCGAGGACCGCCCGTCGGCTAAGTAACCGCCGCAAGGCAAGTCGCCCGCGATGTCAGCACGACGCCGCGCTGCTCTACGGCTTTGGCGGCGGCGGCGTGGCCTTACCGCTCTTCTCCGCGCCGCTCCCGCCCTTGCCGATGGCTCGGTAATACTCCTCGACATGCTGCTTGTAGGCAGCCGGCACGTCCCCCGACCGTTCGAGCAGCACGCGCGTCGAGTCCCCCTGGCCGAGCGCGCGGCGCAGGCCGAATTCAAAGTCCTGGAATCCTTGGATCGTCTTTGCGCGCAACGCCTCCGACGCTTGCGTGTCCTCGAGGACGCGTGCGTTGGCGAGCTGTTGGAGATCGTTGATCGCCTTATCCAGCTCCTTCGTCGTCAGCCCCTGTTGCGCCAACTGCTTACGCAGCGCCTCGGCGTCGGCGAGCCGTTGCTGCGCTTCTCGACTGAACTGCTGCGCGTCCTCTGGCGAGAGACGATCGGCATTCCCTTTCGGCGCGGCGCCGCGAGGAACGCCGGCCACATTGGGCACCCCGCCCCCATTCGCCTGCTGCTGGCCACCGGGCCGACCGCCACCTTGGCGCTGCCCGTTCGGCTGGCCTTGTCCAGATTGGCCGCCTTGCGCTTGCCCGTTCTGCTGACCTTGTCCTTGCCCCTGCTGCCCTTGCCCTTGTTGGCCCTGCTGGCCCTGCTGGCCCTGCTGGCCCTGTTGGCCCGCTTCCTTCTGACCTTGCCGACCTTGCGTGCCTTGTCCTGACTGCCCGCCCTGCTGCCCCTGCTGACCGCGCGCGCTGTCGCTCAACCCACGCCGTTGTTGTTGGCCGGCCTGACCGTTTGCCCCCTTCGTGCCATCCTGCGCGTCGGCGAGTCGCTGCTCCATCCGGTCGTTCATTGACTGAAGGCCGCGCACCAGATCACGCGCCTTGTCGGCTGCGGCTTCTTTGGAGCGTTCCCCGCTCGCCGTCTGGCCGGCCGCCTGCGCCTGCTGCAACCGCCGCCCCAAATCCGCGATGTCGGCGCCGATCTGCTGTTCCGCCGAATTCATCCAATCTGCCGGCGCCGAGTGCGCCACCTGCTGCGTGTACCGAAGCTTCTCCTCGACCTTGCGTCCCCGCAGCGTGTCCGCGGCGGTCGCCAGCGCGCGCGACACCTCCTTCTGACCCCGTCGCGAGTCGAGCGACATCCGATCCAGCTTCGACTTGAGGTCCTTCACCTCGTCGGCCATCGATCCCTTCTGTTCGCCGATCGACTGCTGGACCTGTTGCCGCGCGCTCGTGTCGCTCCCGCTCGCGCCAAGCTTCTGAACGTCGGCTTGCACCCCCTTTTCCTGATCGGCGAGCTGCTGCGCCGCCTTCATCGCGTCGTCGAGATCGCGTGTCGATCGCCCACTTTTCTCCTGGTCGAGAAGACGGCGCGCCTCGTTCAAGTCCTGCAACGCGCGGGTGGCGTCCGCCGACTTCGGGCCGTTGGCCGCGGCCTTGCGCATCGCGTCGGCGGCGTCCTGTAGGCGGCGCGCGGCGTCGGCGAAGGCCTGGTTCTGCTGTTCGCGCGCGAGGCGCTCGAGCTGGCGAGCCTGGTCCTCCGTCTGCGCCGCCATGTCGCGCTGGCTCTGTCCACCGGACGCACCCGAAGCACCCGTGCGGCCCAGACTGTCGGCCTTCGCGCGAGCGCGGTCGTTCTGTTGCTGCTGGCGCTCGGCGAGCTGGCGCAGCTTCTCCGCCGTCTCGTCCGCCTGATTGTCGGACTGCTGCTGCTGTTGATTCTGCTGCCCGCGCTGAACCGTCTCGTACTGGTTGCGAAGACGATCCTTCTGCAG
>JBIOHX010000137.1:0-9704 GCA_044449465.1 Gemmatimonadales bacterium
CGCCCTGGTGTCGCTCCAGCGGCCGCGCTCCACGCCTGAGCACTCCGACGAGCTGCTGTTCATCATCGTCCACCAGTCGAGCGAGCTGTGGTTCAAAGCGATCATTCACGACCTCGACGGGCTCGTCGACGCGCTCGACGCGCGTGAGGCCGGTCAAGCGCTCTGGCGGATGCAGCGCGTCAATACGCTCATGCGCATCGTCGCCGCGCAGCTCACGTCGCTCGAGAGCCTGCCGCCGCAGCACTTCGCGCAGTTCCGCGGCTACCTCGGCACCTCGAGCGGCGCGCAGAGCAAACAGTTTCGCGCCATCGAGACCCGCTCGGAGACGATCGAGGAGCATTTTCTCGCGCTGCTCGACGCGTCGCACGTCCATTTGAACGAGCTCTATCTCGGCCCGGGGCCGACGGTGCTGTTCTTTCTCGCCGAGGCCTTGCTCGAGTACGAGCAGCTGTTCGCCCAGTGGCGCTTTACGCATGTGCAAGTCGTCGAACGCGTGATCGGACCGGCGACCGGCGGCAGCGGCGGCACGCTTGGATCGCGATACCTCAAGGGGACGATCGACCAGCGGTACTTCCCCAAGCTCTGGGAGGTGCGGGGACGGTTTTTCGGATCACCGCCTCCGGGAATGGGCAAGCCGGCCGGTTAGCGTGGAGGAGGCCGATGAGGTGATCGAGGCGTTGCTGATGGCAGGCCCGGACGTCTGATACTCGGAGGCCGACATCGGCCGCATGCCGCTTACCGATCTGACAACCGATGGAGCCTTCCCGCGAAGCGCAATCCCGAAGTCCGTGGTCCGATCGTTGGTTGCTCGACGCGTTTCGTGAGCTGAATCATCCTGCGGTCGCGCATCCGCCGTCGGCCCCGAGCGCTTGGGAATCGCTGGAGACGGCGGGTGTTCCGTCCGCCGAGATTCTCGACGTCGCTTGCCGCGTGACCGGATATCCAGCAGCCGACACCAGCCGTGCCGAGCCGTCGCTGTCCGCGTTACTGCCTCAGCCGTTCGCCATGCGCTACGCCGTGGTCCCACTTGGCCGCTCGGTCGCGGGGATCGAGATGGCGACCGCGAACCCACTGGCGTTCCAGTTCGAGCGCGATCTCGCCTTCGCCACCGGCCATAAGGTGCGCGTGTCGATCGCGAGCCCCGCGGACATTCGCGCCGCGCAGATGCGCGTCTACGGCGAGCGCGCCCCGCAGGCGACGGGCCCGCGCCTCGGGTGGCTGATTGCGCACGACCGGACCGCGAATACGCCGGCGCTCCCGTCGACCGGCAGCGCGGTCGAGGCGCTCGACTGGCTGATCACCGAAGCGATCGATCAGCGGGCGAGCGACATTCACATCGAGGCACGCGACGGCGAGGCACTTGTGCGCTTCCGTGTGGATGGCGTGCTGCACGACATCCGCCGCGTGCCGCGCGACGTGACGCCGTTCCTGATGAGCCGCATCAAGATCATCGCCGGCGTCGACATCGCGGACCGGCTGCGCCCGCAGGACGGCCGGGCGGGGATCGTGTTCGACGACCGCACGATCGATCTCCGCATCTCGTCGCTGCCGCTCGGCGCCAGGAATGAGAAATCGGTCATTCGCATTCTCGATATCGGCAACACCAACCCGGACCTCGCGAGGCTCGGATTCACTCAGGGCGAGGCGCATCGGGTAAAGCGCCTCCTCGGCGGGGCGGAGGGCATGCTTCTCCTCACGGGGCCAACGGGGTCGGGCAAGACGACGACGCTCTACTCCGTCCTCCGCGCGATGCAGTCTTCGGAGACGAACATCGTCAGCATCGAGGACCCGATCGAGTACCGCCTCGACGGAATCAACCAGGTCCAGATCAACGAGAAGGCGGGACTCACCTTCGCCTCGGCGCTCCGTTCGATTCTCCGGCAGGATCCCGACGTCGTCCTCGTGGGCGAGATTCGCGACCGCGAGACGGCGGACATCGCCATCAAAGCGAGCATGACCGGACACGTCGTGCTCTCGACGCTTCACACGAACGACGCGGCGTCGGCGATCGATCGCCTCGCTGATATCGGCGTCGAGCTGGCGGCGCTCGGCACGGCGCTCAAGGGCGTTGTCGCACAGCGGCTCGTTCGGCGCCTGTGCGAGGAGTGCGCGGTGGCCGTCAAGCTGGATGAGCTCCCGCTGCAGCAGCAAGCGCTGGTGTCGGGGAAAAAGCTCGACGACATGCGCCGACCGGTGGGCTGCACCGTCTGCCGCGGCACGGGCTACCGAGGACGAATGGTGGTCGCCGAGGTGCTCGTGGTGACTGATGACATGCAGCGGGCGATCTCCGGGCGCGCCGGCAGCGCGTCGCTGCTCGAGCTGGCGCGCAAGGGCGGCATGCGCACGCTCTGGGAGGCCGGGCTCGAGCGCGTCCTCGCCGGCGCCACGTCGCTGCACGAGCTGGTCGATAACATCTCGATCCCGTTCGACTCGGGCGTCGAGCCGGCGCAGAGCGACATCGACGCCCTCTTGGCGAAGCTGCGCGGCGAGCCCGCCGGCATGCCCCCGGCGCTACCGGCGCTACCGGCGCTACCGGCGCTACCGGCGCTACCGGCGCTACCGGCGCTACCCGCGCCGATCGCGAGCACCGGTCAGGATCGTCCGACTGGCCCGCGCGTGCTCGTGGCGCATGAGGATCGGCGTTGGCGCCGAACCATGCACGACCTGCTCACCGGCGCGGGCTGCTCGGTGATCGAAGCGGGAGATGGGCCGTCGGCCCTCGACTTCGCGCGGTCGCTCCAACCGGCGGTCCTGCTCACCGACGTCGTACTTCCCGGCATGGGAGCGACGTCGCTGCTCGAGGCGTTCGCCAAGGAGCGCGTTGCGACCAAGGTCGTCCTGTACACTGAGCAGACGGACCCGCAGCTCCACCAGTGGCTATTCTCGCTCGGGATATCGGATCTCATATTGGCGCCACGCGAGCTCGGAATCGTTGGCAGCCGGGTCGCGGCAGCGGCGCGCGGAGCAGCGGGAAACGCAGCGAACGGAGCGCATCGCTGAACCGTGCCTGACGCCGGCCCCAAGACGTATATTTCACCCATGGCCAGCCCGCCCCCCATCTACCTCGACCACGCCGCGACGACCCCGGTTCGCCCCGAGGTGCTCGAGGCGATGCTGCCCTTCTACGGGCCGCGCTTCGGCAATCCGTCGAGCATGCACGCGTGGGGACGGGAGGCTCGCACCGCGCTCGACGAGGCGCGCGAGCGCGTGGCCCGATGTCTAGGCGCGTCGCCCGACGAAATCTGCTTCACCTCCGGCGGCACGGAGGCCGATAACCTTGCCGTGCTTGGCGCCTGGCGAGCCCGGCGCGTCGCGGACCCCAAGCGCAACGCGATTGTCACGTCGCCGATCGAGCACAAGGCGATTCTGGGCGCCATGCACCAAGCCGCCCGCGAGGGCGCCGATGAACGCATCGTCCGCATGACGGCGGCGGGGGTCGTCGACGAGCGCTCGTTCGATGCGCTCGTCGGCGGGGACACGGCCGTGGCATCCGTCATGTGGGTGAACAACGAGATCGGCACCATCCAGCCGATCGCGCGGCTCGCCGAGCGGGCCAAGGCCGCCGGCGCGCTCTTTCACACTGATGCGGTGCAGGCGTTCGGCAAGATCGCCGTCGACGTGAGCGCGCTGCCGGTCGACGTGCTCTCCATCTCCGGCCACAAGGTCCGCGCGCCCAAGGGCGTGGGCGCCCTGTTCCTCCGCCGCGGCACGGTGGTCGAGCCCTTGTTTCACGGCGGGTCGCAGGATCGCGGGCGTCGCCCGGGAACGGAGAACGTGGCGTATGCGGTGGGGTTCGCCCGCGCCGCCGAGCTGGCGGTCGCCGAGCGCGCGGCTGAGTGGAAGCGTCTCGAGGCAATGCGTGACCGGCTCCAGACGGCGCTGCTCGCGCGGATTCCCGACGCGGTGGTCCACGGTCGAGAGGCTCCGGAGCGGGCACCTCACATCCTCAACGTTTCGGTGGCCGGAACGGACAGTGAGTCGATGCTCATGGCGCTCGACCTGCGCGGCATCGGCTGCTCGGCCGGGTCGGCTTGCCAGAGCGGAAGCATCACGCCGTCGCACGTGCTCGCGGCGATCGGCGTGCCGGCGGAGCTCGCAACGTCGGCAATCCGGATGAGCATCGGCTGCCTGACGACCGACGCGTGCATCGATCGCGTGGCCGAGGTGTTCCCGGCGCTCGTCGACAAGGCGCGCGGCGGAAGCTATGCCAAGCCCCGCGACGCGGCTCGCGTCGCCGGCTGAGCGCGGCGCTGGCCATGCCGAGAGAGCGCGTGCTCGTCGCGATGTCCGGCGGCGTCGACTCGTCGGTGGCGGCGGCGCTCCTCGTCGAGCAGGGGTACGACGTCGTTGGCGCGACGATGAAGCTCTTCTGCCACGACGGCGACCTTCCTGACCGGCCCTGCTGCTCGCTCGATTCGGTCAACGATGCGCGACGCGTCTGCCAGTCGCTCGGCGTGCCCCACTACGTGCTCAATCTGGAGAGCGCCTTCGGGCGCGACGTCGTCGATGACTTCGTGAGCGAGTACGCGCGCGGACGGACGCCGATCCCCTGCGTGCGCTGCAACACCTTCACCAAGTTTCGCGATCTCGTGGCCAAGGCCGACGCGATCGACGCGCGGTGGATCGCGACTGGTCACTACGCGCGCGTGGTCGATGGCGCGCTGCGGCGCGGCGCAGACCACAACAAGGATCAGTCGTATTTCCTATGGGGGATCGACCGCGCCGTACTGTCGCGGATGCTCCTGCCCGTGGGGGCGCAGAGCAAGCCTGAGACACGCGGCGTGGCGCACCGCCTCGGGCTCGAGGTCGTTGCCGAAAAGGCCGAGAGCCAAGACATCTGTTTTGTGCCGGATGGAGATCATACCAAGGTGATTCGCAGCCGGCTCGGCGCGGACGCACCGGCGCTGTCGCGCGGCCCGTTCCTGCTCTCGGACGGCACGACGGTCGGTACGCACGATGGGTTCGCTCGCTTCACGATCGGTCAGCGACGTGGACTGCCGGGCGGATTCCGCGAGCCGATGTTCGTCGTCGCGATCCGGCCGGCGGATCGCGCGGTGGTGATTGGTCCGCGGTCCGAATTGCTCGGACGCGGGGTGGTCGCGCGGGAAATCAACTGGCTCGTGGATCCGGTGCCGGTCGGCGCGCAGGTCGAGGTGCAGGTTCGTCATCGTGCTCCAGCCGCGCGCGCCGAGATCGTTCGCGCCGACGGCGACGAGATCGAGCTCGCGCTCGACGAGCCAGTGGCGGCGATCACGCCGGGGCAGTCAGTCGTGCTGTACGACGGGGAACAGGTGCTTGGCGGCGGGTTGATCGAACGCGCGGCCGTGCCAGACGCCTTGAGCTTTTCCAGCCGGCTGCCGATCCTCTGGTGAGGGGGGGCTTGCCTTGCTGCGGGGCGCTCCCACCGTTCGCAGTGACGCCGTGCCGCTGGGCACCGTCCTGGGCGTAGGACCGACCCTTGCGCCCCCACCTCGGCGCGACGGCTCGTTCCGTCCTCCCGTCGGTCGCTCATCCTGATCGCCCCCCCCGCTCGATGCTTCGAACTGCCGTCAGACCAATCACCGTCTCCCCGGGCGAGCTCGTAGCTCGCGCGCAGTCAGCGGTCGCCGCCGTGGCTGCGGCGGCGAGCGGCGAGATCGATCGCGGCGCGAGATTCCCGTCCGAAACGCTTAGCGCCGCGCGCGAAGCGCAGCTGCTGTCCGCGGCGGTCCCCCGCTCACAAGGCGGGCCGGGGGCGGGGATGCGCGATCTCGCCGCGATCTGCACGGCGGTCGCCCACGGATGCGGTTCGAGCGGTATGGTGCTGGCCATGCACCACATTCAGGTGGCATGCATCGCCCGGCACGCCGGCTCGTCACCGTTCTTTGCGCGCTATCTCGAGCACATCGTCGACCATCAACCGCTGATCGCGTCGGTGACTTCCGAGGTCGGCACCAGCGGCGACACGCGGTCCAGTGTATGCGCCGTGGAGGTGGATGGCGCACGCTTTCGGCTCGACAAACAGGCGACCACCGTGTCCTATGGAGAGCAGGCTGACGATCTCCTCGTCACCGCGCGCCGCACGTCAGAGTCGCCGGCAAGCGATCAAGTGCTCGTGTTGCTGCGATCTGGCGACTTCTCCCTGCAGCGCACCGGGGCATGGGACACGCTCGGAATGCGCGGCACCTGCAGCCCCGGCTTTACCGTCACGTCGTCCGGCCGGCACGAGCAGGTCCTCGCCGAGCCGTTCGCGATGATCTCGGAGCAGTCCATGGTTCCGTACTCGCACATCCTGTGGAGCGCCGTGTGGCTCGGCATCGCCGGCGACGCCGTGGCCCGCGCTTCCGCGTTCGTGCGGGCCGAGGCGCGCAGGGCGCCAGGCACGATCCCGGCGACAGCGGTGCGCCTTGCGGAGCTGTCGACTCGCCTGCAAACGCTGCGGAGCAACGTGACCGCAGCCGCGGCCGACTTCGACGCGCTCGATGGCGCGCTCGAGCCGCTGTCGTCGATGAGCTGGGCGCTCCGCATGAATAATCTCAAGATCGCCTGTTCGGAGGCGGCGCCGCGCATCGTCCACGATGCGCTCCAGATCGTCGGGATTCTCGGGTACAAGAACGATTCACCGTTCAGCGTGGGGCGGCAGTACCGCGATGCGTTGTCCGGATCGCTCATGGTCGGCAATAGTCGGATCGCGGCGAAGAGCGCGTCGATGTTGCTCGTGCTCAAGGACGACTAGTGACGGTCGATGATGCCGACAGGTACCACGACGAGCTCGTCGAGCACGGGCTCATAACGCCCGTCGGCGTGCTCGGCGCGTTCGGTCGTGGGGCAGTGTTCGAGGACGTGCTGGCCCGCGTCGACGCGCTGATTCTGCGCCTGGCGGCAAATGACGCCCTCGAGTCGATGGTTTTTCCTCCGGTGATCGATCGAAGGATCGTCGAGCAGACCGGCTACTTGGAGTCGTTCCCGACGCTCTGCGGCGTGGTGCACAGCTTCACCGGAGCGGAGGTCGAGGCGCGCAAGCTCGCCGAGCGCGTCGCCTCCGGCGAATCGTGGGGTGATGCGCTCACGATGACCGACGTCGTGCTCAATCCCGCGGCCTGCTACCCACTCTACCCGACGTGCACCGGCACGTTGCCGCCGGACGGGCGCGAAGTCACGATGGCCGCGTGGGTCTACCGACAAGAGCCGTCGCGCGAGCCGACGCGGATGCGTTCGTTCCGCGTCCGCGAGTTCGTGAAGCTCGGCACCCCGGCGGCCGTGGTCGCCTGGCGCGACGAGTGGCTCGAGCGCGGGTTGACGATGCTGGTGTCGTTGGAGCTGCCGGCGCGGGCGAGCGTGGCGGCTGATCCGTTCTTCGGGCGCGGAGGCAAGATCCTCGCGGCCGGCCAGATCGAGCAACGACTCAAGTTCGAAGTGCTCGTCCCGATCGTTTCCGAGCAGGCGCCGACCGCCTGTTGCTCATTCAATTATCATCAAGACAAGTTCGGCTCGGCCTTCGACATCCGCACCGCGGACGGGAATACCGCGCACACCGCCTGCCTCGGGTTCGGTATGGAGCGGGTGACGATGGCGTTGTTCAAGGTGCACGGCTTCGACCCATGCACCTGGCCGCCGACGGTGCGCCGGCACTTGTGGCCGTGACCCGAGTACGTCCCCTGCCGCATATCGCGGCGGCCGGATACCGCCGGCACATGCTTCACGACCCGGCGCGTACGTGGATCGAGAAGAACTGCTACGTCGACGTGTGCATCGAGCTTCTTCACGCCCTTGGCCTCGAACCGCTGGCGGCGATGGGCGCCACGGCGGCCGTGGATTTCGAGGGTGACAATTTCACTTTCTTCAAGCCGCTGCACAACGACCTGCGCTCGCTCTACGGCGTCGACGTGCAGGAGCTCAACGTGTGGCGGCCGATCGTCGAGCACGCGGCACTGCACCTCGGCGCCGGGAAGTTCGTGAGCACTGAGGCGGATGCCTTCTTCCTTCCGGACACCGATGGGACGGATTACCGCCGCAACCATGTCAAGACCACCATCATTCTCGCCGACCTGGATGTCGAGGCGCGGCGGCTTGGCTACTTCCACAACGCCGGCTATTACGAGCTCGCGGGCGACGACTTCGCGAGCCTCTTTCGCCTCGACGCCACACCCGATCCGGAGTTCCTGCCGCTTTTCGCCGAGCTGATCAGGATCGACCGCGTCATTCGACGGCCGCCTGAGGAGCTCGCCAGGATAGCCCGAGCTCTGCTCGTTGAACACCTCTCGCGCCGGCCGGCGGAGAACCCAATGCGCGCGTTCGAGCGCCGCTTCGCCGCCGATCTCCCCGAGCTTCAGCAGCGCGGGATGGCGCACTACCATGGGTGGGCCTTCGCGACCGTTCGCCAGATGGGCGCAGCATTCGAATTGCTGGCGCTGCACCTGCGATGGCTGGCCGGGGGAAGCGACGGGGATATCATGAGCGCGGCCCTGGAATTCGACCGCGTGAGCAGCGCGGCGAAAACTCTGATTCTCAAGGGCGCCCGCACTGTCCGGCCCGGGCGACCCGTCGAGGCCTCCGCGACGTTCACCGAAATGGCGGACGGGTGGCAAGCTGGGATGACCGCGCTCGACCGCGCGCTCGCGCGCGACCGTGGCGAGGTCGTCACAGGACGGCCGTGACCAACGAACGACACATGGCCCACGGACCCATGCCGCGCGTGGGCATCGATCTCGTGCGCGTCAGCCGCATCGCGGAGTCGCTGGCGAAGTTTGGCGACCGGTTCCTCCGGCGCATCTTTACGGAGACGGAGATCGCCTACGCACTCGAGGCGCCGGAGCGCTCTGCCGAGCGTTTGGCCGCGCGCTTCGCCGCAAAGGAAGCGGCGATCAAGGCGCTGCGCCTGGCCGACGCCGGCGTGACACTGCGCGACGTCGAGATCCGCAGAACCCAAACGGGCGAGTGTGAGGTAGTGCTCCACGGCCGCGCGCGTGCGCTGGCCGAACGAGCGCAGACCGGCCCGATCGCGCTAAGTCTTAGTCACGAAGGTGACTACGCCACGGCAGTGGTCGTCACCTCACAACCGCAGCTCCACGAGCCATGAACGAGCCCGACCCGACGGAGATCACTGAAGCCATCCGGGACATTCTCAAAGAGCACGGTCGTCTGTCGAGAGATGTCGACGCCCTTGGCGTAGACGCTGACCTGAATCAGGCGGGGATGACCTCCCACGCGAGCGTCAACATCATGCTCGCGATCGAGGGCCGCTTTGACCTGGAATTTCCCGACCACATGCTCACGCGATCGGTCTTTTCGAGCATCGGGTCGATGCGCGCCGCGGTGATTCAACTCTTGAGTGGATGACGAGCGGCGCGGGCGGACGGGGGCGGGTTCGCGGCATCGCGGGCTATGAGCTCCAGCGCTTGACTGACGGCTGGGAAATGGCACTGGCCGGTCGCGACGCCCTTGACGGACCGCGCGCTCTGGAGAGCGCACAGCTCGAGTGGATCGACACCTGCGTGCCGTCGACCGTCGCCGCGGCGTTGCGCGGGCGCGGCCTTTGGTCTCTGGATGGCACTCCGCGGCGCTTCGACGCCGAAGAATGGTGGTACCGAACCACCTTTCGCGCCGATCCGGCGACCGGGCACGAGCAGCTGTGGTTATGCTTTGATGGCCTGGCGACCGTCGCCGACGCTTGGCTGAACGGCACCGCCCTGCTCTCCGCGGCCGGAATGTTCACGGCACACGAG
>JBIOHX010000138.1:0-9530 GCA_044449465.1 Gemmatimonadales bacterium
GACTTGCGCCAGCGCCAGCGCGTCGCGCTTCTCTCCGCTCGAGCCACTGACATCGATGGCGACTCGCGCGTCGCCCTTCGACGCGAGCAGCGATCCGCGCGACAGCCAGGTCGCCCGATCCCAGGGGCCGGCAAGCCGCTCGGCCGAGCCAACGGCCGCCTGGCGGACGAAGCGGGCGCCGAGCCACTCCGGCCGGATGGTGAGCTCCCGGCCGTCCTTGCCGCGATACATGCACTCATCGCCGCGCACGTCCGCGGCCCCATCGCTGGCCCGGTATGGCGGCGCGACCAGCGCGCCTACATATGGTAGGGCTTCGCCCGCCGAGAGGAGCGCGCAGGGGTCGTGCGCGCCCTGCCCGCTGCAGCCGGCGAATGCCACCGCGACCAGCTCGACCGCCGCCAGACTGACCACCAGCACTCGGACACCGCCGATTCGCATGATCATCGCTCCGCCCTCGTATCGCCTCGTTCGGTAGGCAACACGCCTCACCAAGGCTTTCCGGGGGTCAATTTCGGCGGGGTGCGTCGCTCCAGCGTTGGACGGCCGTTTATTGCCGAGCGACGGTACGCGGCGTAACGTTTGAATTCTCATGATCGAGCTCACCCTGCTCGGGTTGCACGCCGTTCGCAGCTCAGATGGACGCGAATTCGGCTCGCTGCCGGCGCAACCGAAGCGGTTCGCTCTTCTCGCCTACCTGGCCATCTCGGGGGGCGACGGCTTTCACCGGCGCGACAGCCTGGCGGCGATGTTCTGGCCGGAGATGGACCAGTTCGCCGCTCGGCGCGCGCTCAGAAACACCCTCTATCATCTCCGCGAGGCGCTGGGTGACGGCGCGATCATCGCGCGCGGCAACGACGCGGTGTCGATCGACCCCGCGCTCCTGACCTGCGACGTCACCCGACTCGGCGATGCCGTCGCGGCAGGCCGGTACGAGGAAGCCGTCGACTGCTACCGCGGCGAGCTCCTCGCGGGCGTGCATGTGCCGGCGGCTGGCGAAGCGTTCGAGGAGTGGCTGTCGGTCGAGCGCAAGCGCGTCATTGCGCTCGTGCGCCGTGCGCTGCTGGCGCTGAGCGAGCGCGAAGAGCAGTCAGGCAACATGACCGCCGCCGCGTACTGGGCTCAACGGGCCTGTGCGCTTGCGCCGGATGACGAAGGATTGCTGCGGCGGACGATGTCGCTGCTCGCTCAAGCGAGCGACACCGGTGGCGCGCTGCGGCTGTACGAGTCATTCGCGCGACACGTAGCCGCGGAGTTCGACGCCAAGCCGAGTGCGGAGACCGAAGCGCTGGCGACGCGGATTCGGAGCGGCGGCGTGAAGCCGCGCTCGCAGCGAGAACCGAGTCCTCTCGTCGCGGCAACGAAGGTTGAATCAGTCGCGGAGCCGAGCGTCGAATCGAACGAGAAAGCCGACACGATTCTGGACGTCCGCGAGACGCCGCCTCCCCGCGCCGGTCCCGCACGACGCGTTGCGCTCTGGGCGGCCGGGGCCGCCGTCGCACTGACAATCGGCGTCGTAACCGTTCGGTCGATGCACGCCGCGCGGCCCGCGTCACGGCCAGCCGCGGTCCGAGTGCTCGTCGCGGTGTTCGCGAATCGCACTGACGATCCGGAGCTGCTGCCGCTCGGCAGAATGACGCAGGACTGGCTCACGCAGGGGATTCTGGGCTCGCATCTGGCGGACGTGGTGGATCCGCGCGCGGTGTTCGTGCAGGGGAGCGCCGCCGCCGGCGCGACGGTCGACCCGATCGCGCTCGCGCATCGTACCGGCGCCGGCATGGTGGTGTCGGGCAGTTACTACCGAACCGGCGACACGCTGGTGTTTCAGGCGAACGTGATGAACGTGAAGACCGGACGCATCGTGCGCGCGGTGGGGCCGATCCTGTCCGGAGTACGCGCGCCGATCGCCGCGCTCAATGAGCTGCGGTCCCGCGTGATGACGGCGCTCGCGTCGGCCGTGGACGCGCGCGCGACGCAAGGGCTGGACGCGGTCGAGCTGCCGCCCTTTGACGTGTACCGGGACTATGTCGACGCGTGGGACACCTACTGGCACGGCGACTTGCCTCGAGCGGAAGCGCTCTTTTTGCGCGCGGCGCACGGCGATTCCGCGTTCGCCCCGGCCGCGCTCGGCGCCATGACCGTCGCGGCGAACTCGAACAACTGCCCGCTGGTGGACTCGCTCACGGGCGCGCTCAATGCGCGCTCGCCAACGCTCGCCCGTACCGACCGCTTGACGCTGGCGATCGCCGACGCGCGGTGCCGCGGCCGAAATGAAGAGATGCTGCGGCTGACGTTGGAGCGCGCCGATCTCGAGCCGGCCGACGTGAGCGCTCAAATGGCGGCCGCCGCCGCGGCGCTCTGGGCCAACCGTCCGAAGCGTGCGCTGGACCTGCTCGAGCGAGTCGACCCGACGGTCGATCTGGCCTGGATGACGGACACCACCCACTCCTCCTACTGGAGCTCATTCACCGAGGCGCTTCACGAGCTGGGTCGCTATCACGACGAACTGGACGCCGCCGACCGTCTCTCGTCCGCTGCGCCGCTCGGCCGGGTGTGGCTGCGCGGGACTGCGCTGGCGGCGCTGTCACAGCCGACCGCCGCACTGGCGTTGATCGACAGCTCGCTCTCGCTTCCTGTCGAAACGGCGATCGACATCGGCCTCGCTCCGTATACCGATGGGCGAGCGCAGTACACCGTGACGCCTGCCTGGGTGGCCACCTGGATTTCGCGCGAGTTCGCGGTGCACGGCGACACTGTTGCCGCGCGCCAGGCGGCGATGCGCGCCGTGGCGTGGTATCGGAGCCGTCCCATCGACGAGCGCTCGACCATGGAAGAGCGCTTCACTGCCTCGGGCTCGCTCGAAATGGCCGGCGCGTACGCGGAAGCCGAGCAGATCGTGCGAGGGCTCGCCGCGGAGGACTCGACCAACGTCGATTTCCGCGGTCAGCTCGCCGGGCTGGCGGCGGAGCGCGGCGACACCGCGCTCGCGGATTCGCTCGACCGCTGGCTCGCCGCGCAGTCGGTGGCGCGCGTCACGTGGACCGCGAGCATCTACCGCGCGCGCGTCGCAGCGCTGCTGGGCCGACGCGACCAAGCGGTCGCTCGCGTGCGCGAAGCGCTCGACGAAGGCGCGTGGCCGGGGTGGTTTCACCAGGAGCCGGCGATCATGAGCCTGCGCTCACGGCCCGATTTTGTGGCGTTGTTGGCACCGAGGAACTAGGGCCGACGGGGGGGTGAAAGGAAAGCGACTGCGAGTTGCCCAATCCTCGCCGCCGAGCGTATCCTATGGCCATGCCTGCCTTCGCCCTTCACCAGCGCTGGACGCGCGCGGAAGTGCGCGCGCTCATCGACGACGCACCGCTTGCCACGCCGCGCTACGAGCTCGTGGACGGCGAGTTGCTCGTGAGTCCGACGCCGCGCTATGCGCATCAGGAGGTGGTCGCGCGGCTGATGGGCGCGCTCAGGCCGTACCTCGCGATGAATCCAGTGGGGCGCGCGTTGCACGCTCCGTTCGAGATCGATCTCGAGGACGAGTCGCTCGTCCAGCCGGACGTGTTCGTGCTGCCGTCGAGCGAGGTGCGCCGCCTGAACGTGGCCGAATGGCGGCCGGCGGAGTCGCTGCTGCTGGCGATCGAAGTGCTCTCGCCGTCGAGCGCGCGGCACGACCGCCGGACCAAGCGCGCGCTCTATCAGCGCCACGTCCCCGAGTATTGGATCGTCGACATCGACGCCCGGCTCATCGAACGGTGGCGCCGAGGCGACGAACGTCCGGACATCGTTTCCACGACGCTCATCTGGTCGCCCGACGGCGCGGCGCAGCCGCTCGCCATCGAGATCGACGCTCTGTTCGCCGATCTCGCGGCCGCCGACGACAAGAGCACCGGCGAGCCGCAGCGCTGACCCTCGCCCCGCAGCTTACGGCTGCCGGTAGACCACCCCGCCCTTCATCACGAACTGCACGTGCGTCATCGCCGAGATGTCGTCGAGCGGGTTGCCCGGCACGGCAACGACGTCGGCGAAGTAACCCGGGGTCAACTGGCCGATTTGATTCTGCATCATCAGAACCTTGGCGCCGTTGCGGTAATCCGCCTGTAGCACCGCGAGCGGCGTCATGCCGTACTGCACCATCAGCTCGAGCTCACGCGCCTGGGTGCCGTGCGGGAAGGGGCCGACGTCGGTGCCGACGGCCATCGGAACACCGGCCGCGACCTGCCGCTTGAATTCATGGATCTTGTAATCGAGCATCGCGTGCTCGCGCGCCGCCGCGGCTGGACTGTCGGCGTGGTCGGCGAAATACTCGAAGATCGTGAATGTCGGCACCGCGGGAATGTCCTTCGCCTTCATCATCGCCATCGTCTTGTCGCTGAGTTGCGTCGCGTGATCGATGGCCGACACGCCCGCTTCGGCGGCGAACAGTGCGGCGGGTTCGCCCTGGTCGTGCACACCGACGTTGCTGCCCATCCGAGCCGCCTCGTCGACCGCCGCCTTTAGCTCCACCTCCGTGTACTGATATGGGGTGTGGAAATTCCAGAACTCGGGATCGCCCGACTGCTGACCGAGGCCGAGTTGCGCGCAGATCGCATCGCCGAGGCAGGGCGCCGAGCCGTTCGGCACCATGCGGTCCGAGCCCGTCATGTAAATCTTCGTGAAGGTCGCGCCGTCTTTGTGCTGCGCGCGCATGGTTTGGATGAGCTGCTCGGTATTTTCGGCGACGTCGGCGTTGTCGAGCACGTGCTGCTCGGGGTTGAAGCCGGTGGCGTCTTCGTGGCCGCCTAATATGGAAATGGCCATGCCGCTGATCTGGAGCCGCGGTCCCGGGATGATGCCGCTGTTGATGGCTTTGCGCACCGCCGCATCCGCCGACCCGGCACCTTCCGTCCCCATGTCACGCTCGGCGGTGAAGCCGGCCATGAGATCCTCTTTTGCCGCGAGGACTGCCTCGATGGTGCGCAGGGGCGTCGACTCTTCGACGGTCTGCATCCCTTCCGAGGGAGGAGCGGGGTGGAGGAAGAGGTGGATGTGGGCGTCGATCAGGCCGGGCATGAGCGTGCGGTCGCCCAAGTCGATGACTTTCGCGCCGGCCGGGCGCGTGACCGACGTGCCGGCGGCGCGGATGCGGCCGCCTTCGACGAGGACTTCGCCTGGGGTGACGATGCGGCCCGGGTCGACCTCGAAGAGTCGCGCGGCGTGGAGGACGATGGGCTGGGCGGCTGGGGTCGCTTGGGCGTGAGCGGGCGTGGATAGTGTGGCGAGGCCAATGATAGCCGCGGTCAAGATGGTAATTCTCTGGATCATCGAATCTTCCTCGGTGCAGGCTTGCGGAGCCGGTGGCGGGATTGACCGCTCGTCTGGAACCTAGTAGTCGAGCATGGTATTCGTCGCCTTGAGCTGAATACTCACTCTTCGAAAGGAAACCACCATGCGCCGTACCCCACACTTCTTCATCGTAGCCGCGGTCGCAGTTCCCGCGCTGTTCTCGCTCGGCTGCGAGAGTAGCCGCTCGACAATGCCCGCAGCGGCGGCTGCCACGAGGGCAGCGACCGCCAGCCCGTCGCTCGACCGCGACGTGAATCGTACGCGAGAGGTGAGCCTGCGCGACGACTGCGACCCCGCCACGTTCGACGCGGCGAACGGCCCGAACGCCTGCGTACGCAACGGCAACGGCATGCCGTTCGACACGTTCCTTTCGGTGCTCACCAAGAACCAGAGTGTCGGCGCGTGGAAGATCGATCCGGATCGGGTCGAGGCGACCCCGGGGACCGTGATCGTCGCGACCAATCGCGGCGGCGAGACGCACACCTTTACGCGGGTGGCCGCGTTCGGCGGTGGTTTCGTACCGATCCTCAACACTCTCTCGGGCAATACCACGCGGGCGCCGGAGTGCAGTCCGGCGAAGGTGCAGTTCCTCCCGCCGGGCGCATCGATGCAGGCGACCGTGGCGGACGACGGCACGGAGCGCTACCAGTGCTGCATTCATCCGTGGATGCGAATGGAAGTGCGGCAGCACGGGGAGTGACGGCGACTGACGGTCGCTGACGGCGGCTGACAGCTATCCGAGCAACGCGGGCCGGATCCTATGGGGTTCGGTCCGCGTTGGCCGTTGGCTCGAGATGTGAGGCGTCAGGTTGACGCCTCGCGTCTGGGGTGCGGGCTTGGATCTCGACGTCGCTGGGCGAGATCAAGCGTCGAGACTTCAGGGTAGAGGGGCGAGGAGCGGGATAGGGGCGATGTCAGAGGTGAGTTGCGCTTCGTCCTGCCGGTAGCCTTCGCTCCGCATGCGCGGCGGAGCGGCGCCGCCGTCGGCTCCGACGCAACGGTGACTGCTACAGTGACAAGTAGCACGCCCTTGTACCTAGACGTGTGGGATGCGTCGGGCGTGCACGTCGCCGTGAGCACATTCCGGATGGCTGGACTTCAGTCATGGGCCACCAGCGCGTTGACGTTGGTTGTCGTCTTCATCGCCGTGGGTTCGCGCGCGGCGGCGGCTCAGTCTGGGGCAACGCATGTGGGCATGACCTCGCCCGCATTGTTCCCTAGCTTCGACGACGCATCGATCGGGTCCATGATGCAGGCGATCAGCGCGCCGGCGCAGGAACGTACGTCAACCTGATCACATCCTCGGCAATTCGATCATACGCCATAAGGCGGAGCGGCGGCCGAGGTCCGGCGAAGTATGGCTTGCCGTGACCGAGCACGACGGGGTGCAGGTAGATTCGATACTCGTCGATCAGGCCAAGTTTGGTGAGGCTTTGCGCCAAGTCCGGGCCAGCAACTTCGATCTCTCCGTCGCGCTCGGCCTTCAGCTTGCGGACGGCGCCCTCGAGATCACCTTCGACAAGCTTGGCGTTGGGGCCGACCGACTTCAACGAGCGCGAG
The DNA here is from genome assembly GCA_044449465.1 of Gemmatimonadales bacterium. Lineage (GTDB taxonomy): Bacteria > Gemmatimonadota > Gemmatimonadetes > Gemmatimonadales > Gemmatimonadaceae > JAQBQB01. The sequence continues at coordinate 6,874 of JBIOHX010000138.1, forward strand.
ACGACCCATTTCGGCTGCTTCCGCCACGCCGCCGCGAAGGCGTGTTCGTCCGCATCCCACTCAGGATGATCGTCGTCCCAGTAACGCATGATCTCATACATCGTGCGACCGTACACACTGCCCGCCTGCCCCCGAGCCTCCTCGATGAAGTGGCGGAAGAGCGCGGGGCTTGGCGCGAAAGCCGTATGGTCGACGTAGCCGTCGAGGGACTGGTTCATTCCGAACACGAGCTTAGCCATAGCCACTTTTTTCCCCTTACCCTTCGCTGCGGAGCGCGATCATGGGATCGACTCGCATCGCGCGGCGCGCCGGCAGGTAGCTGCCGGCGAGGGCCGCCGCCAGGAGGACGACGACGGCAACGGCCAGCGCGACGGGATCATTCGCCGAGAGTTGGGTGAGGAGATGCGCAAGGCCGCGCGTCATCAGCACCGCGCCGAGCACGCCGACCAGGATGCCAGCGCCGAGCGGTCGCATGACGGGCAAGAGCGCGGCGCGCAGGATGTCTGCCGGAGCGGCGCCGAGTGCGGTGCGCACGCCGATGTCGTGGGTGCGCTGGGCGACGCTATATGAAGCGACGCCGTGGATGCCGAGGGCGGCGAGGAGCAGCGCGACGAGGGCGAAGACGGCCATCATCTCGCTGGTGAGCTGCTGTGGCGAGAGCGACGCGCGCTGGAGGTGGTCGAGGGTGAGGACGCTGCCCGGCGCGACGGTGGGCGCGACGCTGGCGATGGCGCGTTCGATCCGCTGCGTCATCGCCGCGGGATCTTCTTTCGTGCGGACGACGAGGGACATCGTGCGCCAAGGGTGGGCTTGCGCCATGGCCAGGTAGTACGTCGGTTGCACCGCCGGTCCGTTGTTCGGGTTGTAGCGCACGTCGCCGACGACGCCGATCACGGTCGACATCGTCGTGTCGCTCCCCGCATAACCCATGCGCTTGCCGAGCGGGCTCTCGCCTGGCCAATAGCTGCGGGCCATCGACTCGCTGACGACGATGACCGGGGCCGAGCTCGAGTCATCATGGGTAGTGAATAAGCGTCCGCGAATGAGCGGGACGTCCATCGTCGCGAAATAGCTGGGCGTCACCATCCGCCAGCGCGGCGCGCGGGCCGCTTCGCTCCGCGTCGGGTGCGGCTCGCCCTCGAGATAGATGCGCGCGTGGTAGTCGGACCAATCGGGCGGCAGGGCGTTCGTGTACGCCGCGTTGGCGACGCCGGGCTCGGCGCGCACGCGGTCGAGCAGCGCGTCGTACATCGCCTCGGCGTCGGCCTCGGTGCGGTAGCGGGCGATGGGAGCGGTGAGCTGCATCGTGAGCGCGTGGTCGGCGCGATAACCTGGCGGTTCGTTCGCGAGTGCTTGGAAGCCGCGCACCGTGACGACGGTGCCGGCGAGCATCGTGAGCGCGAGGGCCATCTCGGCGGCGACGAGCAAGCCGCGGAGGCGATGGCGGCCGCGCGTCTCCGAGCCGCTGCGCCCGCCGGCGCTCAGCGCCTGCTGCGGATCGGCGCCGCTGGCGACGAGGGCGGGCACGGCGCCGACGACGATCGCCGTGCCGAGGGAGACGACGGCGGTGAAGGCGAGGACGGCGCCGTCGACACCCATTCGCGTCCACCCGGGGTTGAAGGCCACGAGCTCGGCGGGTAGCATGGTGCGCAGACCGGCCACGCCCCACACGGCGAGCAGCGCGCCGACTACTCCGCTGGCCGCGGCGAGGATGAAGGACTCGGCGAGCTGGAGGCGGACGATGCGAGCGCGCGATGCGCCGAGCGCGACGCGCACGGCAATCTCACGCGAGCGGGTGGTGGCGCGGGCGAGGAGGAGGTTGGCGACGTTGGCGCAGGCGAGGAGGAGGACGAGGGCGACGGCGGCGAGCTGGGCGAGCATGAAGGGGCGCGGATGCTGACCATAGAAGGCGTTGGCGTCCTCGACGCGCATGTCCCACTTGCCGTCGTCCTGAGGATACTCGCGAGAGAGTTGTTGCATGATGCCGTGCACGTCGGCGTCGGCCTTGGCGATGGAGACGCCGGGACGGAGGCGCGCGAGGACGCCGGCCATGATGCGCCCGTCGCGCTCGCGGCCGAAGGCGCCGTCGAGGGAGAGGGGTGTCCAGAGCTCGGCGCCGACCGGGAAGACGAAGCCGGCGGGCATGACGCCGACGACGGTCCGCGGCACGTCGTTGATGCGGATGACGCGACCGATGACGCTCGGGTCGGCGCCGAAATGGCGATGCCAGAAGCCGTCGCTCAAGATGACGACGTTGGGCGACTCGGTGTAGCGCGCGTCGTCGGCAGTAAAGGCGCGGCCGAGCGCGGGCGCGACGCCGAGGAGGTGGAAGTAGCTCGGCGTGACGCGGTAGCCGTTGACGCGTTCTGGCTCGTCGATGCCGGTGACGCTGGACTCGAGGGTTCGGAAGGCGGCGAGCTCGCTGAAGCTGCGATTGCGCCGCGCGAGGTCGATGAAGTTGGCGGGCGCCATCAAGGCGTCGTCGGGCCGCGGCTCGAACGGCGCGACCTCGGTGACGAGAACGAGGCCGGCGGGATTTGCGGCCGGGACGGGATGGAGCACGAGCGCGCTCATGACGCTGTAGACGCTGCTAGTGCCGGCGATGCCGAGGGCGAGGCACAGCACCGCGGCGGCGGCGAGAGCTTTGGCGCGGACGA
>JBIOHX010000139.1:0-9494 GCA_044449465.1 Gemmatimonadales bacterium
AGTTGATGCGGAGAATTTCCTGCATCCAGTTCACGGTCTTCGAGCAGGCCGCAATGTTGCCGCTTCCATTGACACAGAAGCGAGTGCCCGTCTCGTCGAGTTGCAGGTGGTGGTCCACCGGCTGGCCGTAGGAGATGCTGTTCAGGTCGTTCATGCCGTACTCGGTGCGGCCGCTGAAGTGCACGCCATCGGAGCCGCCCGAGCCGCGCTTGGTCGTGATCGTGATGACGCCGTTCGCCGCGCGCGTGCCATACAGCGACGCACCAGCCGCGCCCTTCACGACCTCGATCGACTCGATGTCGAGCGCACCCAACTCGGTAAAGCTGCCGACGTTCATGATCACGCCGTCGACGATGAACAGCGGGCTCCGATCGCGGCCGGACGCGTTGATCGACGTCGGGCCGCGCATCATGATCTCAGGCGTCGAACCAGGCGCGCCGCTCGACGTTTGCGCGATGCGGAGACCCGAGACCTTACCCTCGAGCGCCGTGATCGGATCGAGCGCCGGTACCTTGAGGTTCTGCGTATCGAGGCGCGCGATGGCGAACGGCACCTTGGCGCGTTCCGTTCCCAAACCCACCGTACCCGTGACGACGACTTCATTCAGTCGGTTCACGTCCTGTTTGAGCGTGAAGTTCACCGTTTGGCTGCCAGCCGTCACACGGATCGGTGACACCCCGGGCTGATAGCTGATCGCGCGAACGCGCAAATTCACCTGCTGTCCCTGAACGCGGGCCGCGGGAACGGTGATGGTGTACGTTCCCTGGGCGTTGGTCGCGACCGAGATGTTGAGCTCTTCGACGTAGACGTTCGCGGCTTCGACGATCTGCCCGAACTCGCTCATCACCCGACCGGTGATCACCGCGTTTTGCGCTTGCGCTTGTACCCGCGCGCCTGGTAGCACGAATAGGGCGCCTAGCAGCGCCCCGGCTAGAGCTCGGGCACGATTCAACGTGATCATGGTGGTCATCTCGCTCCCTGGTGGAATTAGGGGAACAACGAACAGCAATGCGCCTGCACTGGCACGTCTTGGTGGGCTGGCAACTGCGTTGCAACGGCGACGAGCTACGGCGGGTCGAGCACTACTATTTGTTGCCGCGGCGCCGCGGGGTGAAACGAACGGCGCCTGGCTAGCGAGTGGGACGAGCGAGTGGGACGAGCGAACAACGACCAACTTCCTGCTTTCTTGCGGGCACCAACTGCCGCGTGACACAGCGCGTATCCGCTCCAGCGCTACCAAGAATGCGTGCGCGCAGACAGTCTGGCCCGGACGATAAACTCCAGCGTGATGAAAAAACGTCACACTTCGGCGCTAAAGCGGCTCGTCCAGAGGGTGGACAGGCCGATGAGAGCCGTCAATCGCGGCAGAACGTACGGGGCGGGCCACGGGCCCGCAAGGCTGCTGCGGGGTGCCAAATTCTCGCGTCGACATGCCGCCTGACTTCCGGCACCGGCCCCCGACCGACCGCGACGTCGCCATTGTATCCAACAAGGGCGCCCGTCGGTGGCAGCTCGGGCATCCATGGATCTATCGAAGCGATGTGACGACCCGGCCCGCCGCCGGCGCCGGCGCCGTCCGCGTCGCCGACGCGCGCGGCAAGCCACTCGGCCTCGCTCTCTGGAGCCCGGCGTCCGAGATCTCGCTCCGGTTGCTCGATCGCGACGCAAGTACAACGCTCGACACAGCTTGGTGGCGCGACCGCGTTGCCGCCGCGATCGCGCGGCGGCAGCCGCTCGACGGCAAGACCACCGCCTGCCGCCTGATCCACGGCGAGGCCGATGCCCTGCCGTCGCTCATCTGCGATCGCTATGGCGACGTTCTGGTCGTGCAATTGATGAGTGCAGGCATCGAAGCGTTTCGATCCACGATTGTCGACGCGCTGCATGCGCTCCTTCAACCGGCGGGCATCCTGGCGCGGAACGACGTTCCGCTTCGGGCCAAGGAGCATCTGCCCGTGACGGTCGAGCTACTATCTGGCGTTGTGCCCGACGAGGTGGAGGTGATCGAGCACGGCGTCCGATTCCTCGCCGCCCCGTGGCGCGGGCAAAAAACAGGAGCCTTCCTCGACCAGCGCGAGAATCGCGTGATGATCGGTGAATTGGCGCGGGGCCGCGCGTTGGACTGCTTCAGCTATCACGGTTCCTTCGCGCTACATCTCGCGCGCCGCGCCGTGTCGGTCGTCGCACTCGACACATCGGCCGAGGCGCTGCGGCGCGCCGGCGAGAACGCAGCGCGGAACGGGATGAGCAACGTCGAGCTCATCGAGGCTGATGCGTTCGAGTATTTGCGCGCGCGGAGCGCGGCTGGCGAGCGATTCGACACGATCGTGCTCGACCCGCCCGCCTTCGCCAAGACCCGCGCCTCACTGCCCGCGGCGCTGCGCGGCTACAAGGAGATCAACCTGCGCGCGCTCAAGCTGCTCGCCCCCGGCGGCTTGCTGTTCACGGCGAGCTGCAGCTTCCATCTCACGAAGCCCCTCTTCCTCCAGATGCTCGCCGACGCCGCCGCCGACTCCGGCCGCCGCCTCGCGCTGCGCGCGCTCACCGGACAGCCGCTCGACCATCCAGAGATCATGACGATTCCCGAGACAGGATATCTGAAAGGCGCGCTGATCGAGGCCTTGGGGTGATGCGGCGTGGAGCGTGGATCGTTGGACGTTGGACGTTGGACGTTGGACGAAACGATCGGGCAAGCTTCTTTGCCCGGCGCACGTCCAACGCCTTTGATCCGCTTTTGTCCGCTTGTGTCCGTTTTTGTCTTTTACAAATCGTTACGGCCAGCCCGAGCAGCTCCTCGTCATCCGATCGTTACGGCCAGCCCGAGCAGCAGTTCGGCCCGCACCTTCAGCTGATCCACGTGCCGACGGTCAGACGTAGGAACTCCATTGCCGCCGCCGCCACGGCAAGACCGGCGGTCGCTCCGGCAGCCAGTTTGAGAGCTATGAGCGCGCCATGGCGCCGGTGCGCGCCCGATTCGCTGGCCGAAGGCGTCGCCGCGTCCGCGCGCGATTCGCGTTCGCCCAGCTCGCGATCGGCGATTGCCCACACACCGAAGGCGCCGGAGAAGATCGGCACGACCATCGGCGGCCACCAGCGCAGCGCGAGTCGCGCGTCCATCGCGATCACGATGCCGTACGCTGCGACCAGCGCCAGGCTCACCCCGGCGATCGCGGCGAGCTGACTGTCGCTAGCGCGGCGCGCCCACCGGCGCCAGAGCTCGCCCAGCTCCGGCGAGCCGCCGGCCGCGTCAATCGAAGAGTCGCTGTGCCGGTCAATCATCGTGTTCTCCGTGTGCTGCGTGTGCTCCGCTTGCGTCCCGTCTTTTTTCTGCTCGACTGTCGCGCTCCTTCGGCCCGCGCCGGCTGGCAGTGCGGACAGAAGTAGGTCGATCGCCCCGCTTGCACGATCCGCTCGATCGGCGTGCCGCACCGCCTGCAGGCCTTCCCTTTTCGATCATACACCGCGAGGCGACGCACTGATGAATCGGTGTAACGCGCGCCGGTCGCTCGCGCGATCACGCGGCGAATCGCCGCCAGCAGACGCGCCACGTCGCGCTCATCGAGCGATGACGCTGAAGCGCCCGGCGAGATGCGCGCGTGCCAGAGCGCTTCCGCGGCGTAGATGTTTCCGAGGCCGGCAATGACGCGCTGATCGAGCAGCACGGGCTTGATCGGTGCGCGCCTCTTGCCGAGCGCCGCGCGCAGAGCGCGCGCCGTGAGGGCGGGGTCCGATGGCTCGGGGCCGAGGCCAAGGTCCAGTGACGCGCCAGCGGGGTGAATGTCGAGCGTGCTCAGGGCGCGCGGATCGTCGAGCACCACGCGCGTGCCGTTGTCGAGCGCGAGCACGGCGCGCGCGAACCGTGGAAGCTGGTCGCTCGTTCGGCCCACTACCCAGTCGCCCGTCATGCGAAAGTGCGCGTGCAGCACTCGGCCGTCGTCGAGGTGAACGAGCTGGTGTTTCCCGCGGCGCTCGACGTCGCGAACGCGGGCGCCGCGGAAGGAACGAAGGCGAGCCGCCGGCAGGCGGCGCGCGAGCGCCGCGTGCATTACGTCGGCCCGCTCGATCGTGCGCCCAGCCAGCGCGGCGCGCAGCCGAACGACGGCGCTCTCGACTTCGGGAAGCTCGGGCATAGCTGGTGTTGGTGAGAGCGGGAATGTGCGGCGAGCGCGAGTGGCGCCAACCATTGTGCTCCGGGCGTTGACCGGCGGTCGCGAGCCTCGTCAACTTGCACTCGTGACATCTTCGGCTCAATCCACCGCCACGGCGCGCCGCGTTCGAGGCGCGCCCCATTCGCCCGCGGTGCGTTCGGCGCTCATTGTCGTGCTCGTTCTCAACGCCGCGGTGGCCCTCGTCAAGGTGTTCATCGGCGTGCACACCGGCGCGCTCACCGTGCTCGGCTCGGCGCTCGAGTCGGGTCTCGACATGCTGGCCAACCTGATCGGAATCATGTTGGTCGGCGTGGCCGCACGCGAGCCCGATGAGGACCACCCGTACGGCCATGACAAGTTCGAGACGCTGGGCGCGATCGGCATCGTCGGCTTCCTGTCGATCTCCTGCTTCGAGCTGCTGCGCGAAGGGATCGCGGCGCTGATCACGAGTACGCGGCCGCATCATGTCTCGCCGCTGGACGTCGGTATCATAGCGGCCACGCTCGCCGTCAACGTCTTCGTCGTCACGTACGAGCGCCGGCGCGGCCAACAGCTCGGAAGCGCCTTCCTGCTCGCCGACGCGTCCCACACGGCGGCAGACATTCTTGTGACGCTGATGGCGGTGGCGGCGCTTGCGCTGGCGTCCGTCGGGTGGGCACGGCTCGATGCCGTGCTCGCGATCGCCGTGGCGCTCGTCATCGCGCGGAGCGGCGCGCAGATTTTGCGCAAGTCGATCCCCATCCTCGTCGACGAGCGCGCGATCGATGCGGCGGAGCTTCGTGGCATGGTGCTCGGTGTGCCGGGGATTCGCGAGGTGCGGAACGTTCGTTCGCGCTCGACCGCTTCGGGCCAGCTCTTCGCCGAAGTGACGATCGCCGTCTCGGGCGCTACGCCGGTCGACGAAGCGCACCGCCTGGCCGACGCGGTGGAAGCGGCGATCGAGCGCGAGTTCGGCACGTCGCAGGTGACCGTACACGTCGAGCCAGCGTAGCCAAACGACTCATTAGCACTTGCGAAGGATTCCCGTGAGTCTAGGTTACGGCCAACCTCCCAACGGCAGCCGCATGGCACCGCGACCGACGCGCTCCCTCAAGCACGAGTACGAGCTGTTCGTCGAACAGGAGATCGAGAACTACAAGGAGTCGGTGCCGCGGAGCGTGCTGCTCGGCATCGGCGACGAGGCGGTCGCGTCGCTCTCCGCCGAGCCGCAATTCGCGCTCACCGAGCTGCTGCTTTGGGAAGAGGTCGATCGCATCATCTTCCGCCGCATCCGCCTCCCCGCGTACGACACCTGGCGTCGCAAGCGGCTCAAGTTGATCGATGAGCTGCGCCGTCCGGAGCATTGGGGGCTGCGGCCTGACGACGTGCTCGTGCGCGCGCTGCCTCCCTCGACCGACCGGCGCGTGCTCGTCGCCGGCGCGCCGGACGAAGCGTCGGCGTTGTATTTCGCCGCGAACGGCTGCGACGTGACGACCCTCGCCTCCGAGCTCGACGCGATCGAACGCGTGCAGCAGGCGGCGATCGGCGCTGGGCTCGGTGGGCGCGTTCACGTGCAGGTCGGCGACCTTTCGTCATGGACTCCCGAAACTCAGCTCAACGCCGTGATCGTGAGCCCGGCGGCGCTCCACGGCCTGTCTGCGCCGGAGCGAGCTCGGGTGATCGAGGCGTTGCAGATCGCGACGATGGATGGCGGCGTACACTTGGTCCAGACCATCCTCGGCTCGAGTAAGTCCAACGGGACGATCTCGCTCGAGGAGCTCCGGAGCCGATACCGGGGCTGGACGGTGACCGTCGAGCGGAACGACGGCGACAGCTCGCGAACCTTCGTGGCGAGAAAGGGCGCCGCATGATCGCGCGCGGGCGGCATGTAATGAAATGATACAGCGTGTCAGATCGAGCAGTGTCAATCCGAAACGACCAGCGGCCAATGCTGGTCGTTGTTGTTGTGTAACAACTGTTCCTACAACGTGTTATGGAAATGGTGCTCGCTGGCACCGCGGCTGCTATTGCTCCACGTGCAGGTCGGTAGGCGCGGCGAACCGTTCTCGTCGCCCGGCCGCACCGGGGCACGCCAGACTCTCCAGCGCATCTATATATGAAGGCCAAGCTACCAGCCGCGGCGGATCAGGAGCCTGTCGGCATCGTCATCTCGAGGGGATCGCGGCAGGAGCAGGTGCCCGCCGTGTTCGCCTACGTGTGGGGTCCGGCGCCAGAGCCGGCAGACGCGGTGCACGAGACGAAGGTGGCGTGACGTCCGCATAACGCCGCGTCCACCCCAAGCTCGAGCATCGGACGGCGCCGCACCCGCGGCGCCGTTTTTTTTTGGCCCCCGCGTTCTGCTCGCCAATCCTCCGAGTCGGGTCATTTCCTGTGCTCGGTACGCGGCTTGCCCCGCACGACGATCGTGTCCGGTCCGACCGCGTGGGAGGTCGAGCGCAGCGCGCTCCTGGGACGGAGAATCTCCGAGCTCGGGCTCACGATTCGCGGCTCGCGGGTGGAGCGTCTGGTTCGGGAGCTCTACGCCGAGCTCGCCGCCAAGTCGATCGCCTTTCGGCCTCCCGTCTATCTCAGCGATCAGTGGGGTTGTCCCGATGGGACGCCGCTGATCGGCGTGCCGTTCTATCTCGTCGACGCGCGGCTGGAGCGCATCGAGTCCGAGATGTCGGCGGGCGTCGAGGACGACGCGGAGGCCATGCGCTACCTCCGCCACGAGTGCGGCCACGCGCTGAATTACGCCTTCGAGCTGTACGAACGTGCCGAGTGGCGCAGCGTATTTGGACCGTTCGCCCAGCCCTATCGCGAACGGTACGGCGCCGATCCCTTCTCGCGCGCGTTCGTCCGCCACATTCTCGGCTGGTACGCGCAGAAGCATCCCGACGAGGACTTCGCCGAGACCTTTGCGGTGTGGCTGACCCCAGGCGGCGATTGGCGGCGCGACTACGCGGGTTGGCCGGCGTTGAGAAAACTCGAATACGTGGATCGTGTGATGCTCGAAGTGGGGCCGCTGCTGCCGGCCGCGCCCGAGCCCGCACCCGACGATCTGCCGGTCGAGGCCATGGATTACACCGTCGCGCAGCACTACGCCGAAGCCGACGACCGAGCGCCGATCGAGGACGAACGGCAATTCGACGGCGACCTCCGACGCATCTTCGTGTCGCCGGCCGACGCTCCAGGCGGCGAGGCGGCGAAGTGGTTCGTGCACCGGCACTATCGAGAGATCGTGTCTCGCATCTCTTACTGGACGAGCGAGCCGCCCAGCGTCGTGCGATCGCTGATCGACCACCTCGCCCGGCGCGCCGGCGAACTTGATTTTCGCGTCGGCGGCCTCGAGGCGGCCACGCTGATCGAGCTGACCGCGTTCGGCACGGCGGTCGCGATGAATCATCGCTACACGCGGGTGCTTGGGCGGACGTCGCGCGGACGGCGCGATCCGCTCGACGCGGCGGGTGAGGCCACGACGGGAACGGCTGGAGCCGCGTGAAGGTCATGTTGCTGCACACGGCGGACGCGATCGAGCCGCCAGTCGATCCGGTGCTCGACCAGCTCGACGCGGCGCTTCGCACCAATGGAAACACGGTGACGCGGCTCAGCGTCGACGCACCGGTAGAAGACCTGGCGCACGCACTTCGCCGCGCCGACGCCGACCTCGTGTTCAACATCGCCGAGTCGTTTGGCGGCAAGAGCGCGCTGGAGTCGAACGTCGCGGCGCTGCTCAACCTCGTGGGTTGCCGGTACACGGGGTCGAGTCCGGCGGGATTGATGCTCGCGGGCGACAAGACGCTGACCAAGAAGGTGCTGCGCTTTCACGGCATCCAGACGCCGGAGTTCGCGACGCTCTACCGCGGCGCCGTCGACTGGGCGGGTGATCTGCGCTTTCCGGTGATCGTAAAACCGCCGCAGGAGGATGCGTCGCTCGGCATCACGACGGCGTCGGTGGTGCACGGGATCAAAGACCTATTCGACCGGATCGACGCGCTGCAGGCCGAGTACCAACAGCCGGTGCTCGTCGAGCAGTTCATCGAGGGCCGCGAGTTCTACGTCGGCGTGCTCGGGAATGCGAACGCGGCCGCGCTGCCGGTCATGGAGCTCGACTTCTCCGGCTTTCCGGCCGGGCGTCCGCGGATCGCGAGCTGGGAGGCCAAGTGGGGGGACGACGGCGAGGGATCCGGCGCCGAGTACGGGGGAACGCACTCGATCTTCCCCAATGATCTCAGCCCCGAGCAGGTAGAGCGGATGCAGCGCGTCGCGGTCGACGCGTTCCAGGCGCTGCGGCTGCGCGATTACGCGCGGATCGATCTACGGGCCTCGGCGTCGGGCGAGCTCTACGTGATCGCGGTGAACCCCAACTGCTATCTCGAGCGCGAGTGTGCGTTCGCGCGAGCCGCGGCGAGCCGCGGCACGGGCTACGACGATCTCGTGGCGCGCATCGTGGATTTGTCGTCGGCCAGGTATGCGCGATAGGCCTCGGGCGTAGAGAAAAGAAAGCCGGCGCGAGCGCCGGCTTTCTTTCACACATGTACGCGCCAACCAACTAGCGGCGCTTCTTGGCGCCCTTACGACCGCCCTTCTTCCGTCCGCCCTTCTTCGCGGCTTTCTTGCGGCCTTTTTTTGCAGCCATGGTGATCTCTCCAGTCATGGAGGTTCTTGCTCTCGACCGATCCCCCGGTGGATCGGCGAGACGGCGACCGATGCGATCTGCTGCTTCGACCACCGCTACACGCGACTCCGAAGAGCTGCGTGAAGTCCGAGATGCTGCTCCATCGTACTGCGACACACCAGCTGTTCATGACGCGATGTCTGTTGCTACACCCTCGATTCCAACCTCGATTCTAACGACGCACCGCGCTCGAAACGGTCACGCGTGCGCGAATCGCATAGACGCGAATATAGGAATGCCGCAATTGTCACGCAATAGACGAGCCGCACGAAGTCCTGCGCGTCGATCTCGGACTTCCGTCGCTACTTTCGACATGCGAGGTTTCCATCGCGGCTCCGACGCTTCGATTCATCCAAGTTTCCGACTCGAACGCGCGACCGTACTCTCACACATCGACGGAGCAACGCGCGCGTGAAAGCGCTGGTCAAAGCAACAGCGGGCCGCGGGTTCGTCCTCACGAACGTCCCCGAGCCGACGATCCGCGACGATGAAGTGCTGATTCGCGTCCGGCGCGCCGGCGTCTGCGGCACCGACGTCCACATCTACACCTGGGATACTTGGGCACAGGGGCGCGTCAAGCCGCCGATCGTCGTCGGCCACGAGTTCGCCGGCGACGTCGTGCGTGTCGGCAGCCTCGTCACCGACGTGCACGAGGGCGATCGCGTCACCGCCGAAGGCCACATCGTCGA
>JBIOHX010000140.1:0-9481 GCA_044449465.1 Gemmatimonadales bacterium
ACTCTCAACAATCGGCCGGGGATTCGCCTCGGTTGCGCTCGCGGCTGCGGCTGCAGGCTGCGGCTCCGACTCGACCGCACCGAAGGGCCAGTCCGCGCTCACGTCTGAACAGGCGGTGCTCGTGGCGTCGGGGATCTTCGAAGAGGTATCAGTCGCGCTCAGCAAGTCGGGCTTTGCGGGGCAGGTCGCCCCTTCCGCGGCGCGCTTCTCGTCCGTGCCCCTGACTGGGTCGGCGACGCTAAACGCCCCATGCACGAACGGGGGCAGCGTGGGCGGCACGTACACCTACAGCGAGGATATCGGCACGAATGGGAGCGGCACCGCGACCGGCAGCATGGACATCACGATGACGGGCTGCAAAGTGTCGACCGGGACCGATCTCATCGCCGTGAGCGGCGCACTGAATTACACGTTCAGCTTCGCGTTCTCACAGAGTGCCGCGCTCGACACGTTCGATTGGCACGGCTCGGGCTCGTTCAATTGGAGCGGCGGGAGCTGCAGCCTCGATTACACGGTTCACTACACGGGCGCGGCTGGGGGTAAGGATACGATTTCGGGTACCGTGTGCGGCGTGAACGTCAGCGAGACGACGTAGCGCTGAGCGAGCGGGCGCGGACGCGGCGGCGTGCCGCGCGGCGCGCCTCAGAAACTGAACGGCAGCAAGGTGCTTGGCCGGGCCGGAAAAGCCGAACGGGCGCCGAGTGTGTCCCGGCGCCCGTTCTAATTTCGTCCACGCAAGTGTGGTGGCCCGCTACGCCACTCTGGAAGCGGCGTTGTCCTCGATCTCCTCCATCAGCGTGGGTTGAGCGTTGGTTGGCGCATTTACCGGCACGAGCGCGATGGCGAACACCTCGTCGAGCGTCGACAGGCAGTGGAAGGTCAACTGCTTCCGCACGTCCTCCGGAATGTCCTCGATGTCCGCCTCATTCTCCTTGGGCAGGATAATCGTTTTGATCCCCGCGCGATGCGCGCCGAGCACCTTCTCCTTTACTCCGCCGATGGGGAGCACCCGCCCACGCAGCGTGATCTCGCCTGTCATGGCGACATCCTTCCGCACCGGGCGACCGGACATCGCGCTCACGAGCGCCGTGGACATCGTTACGCCGGCCGACGGACCATCTTTGGGAATCGCTCCCTGCGGGACGTGGATGTGCACCTCGATCGACCCCAGACGGTCTTCCGGGATCTGCAGCGTCGAGGCATGCGTTGCGGCGTACGTCATCGCCGCGCGCGCCGATTCCTTCATCACGTCTCCAAGCTGGCCGGTGAGAATGAGCGACACGTTGCCCCAACCGCTCACCTGAGTTTTCTCATCGTCGGTAGCGCGGTTGCCGTAGCCGAACAACCGGCGGATCGCCGCCTCGACGAACATGATGTCACCACCGGCGGGCGTGTAGTACATGCCGGTCGCGACGCCGACTTCGTTCTCCTCAGCGGCATGCTCCGGATGCACCCTCGGTCTGCCGAGGAGATCGCGCACTTCGTCGGCGTCAATCTTACCGTCGGCGATCACCTTGGCGTCGCCGCTGGCGATCTGCCGCGCCACCTTGCGCGCGACCGCGCCTACCTGCCGCTCGAGCTGGCGCACACCCGCTTCGCGCGTGTACTGGCTGATCACGGACGCCACAGCTTCGTCGGTGAACGACACGTTCTTGTCGCCGAGGCCGGACTCCTCGAGCTGACGGGGAATGAGGTATTTCTTCGCGATCTCCGCCTTCTCACGCTCGGTGTAGCCCGCGAACTCCACAACTTCCATGCGATCGAGCAGTGGGCCGGGAATGTTCTGAATGAAATTCGCCGTTGCGATGAACAGCACTTCGCTCAGATCGAACGGGATGCCGAGGTAGTGATCGGTGAAGTTGTCGTTCTGCGCCGGATCGAGCACCTCGAGCAGTGCGCTCGCAGGGTCACCCTGGAACGAGATGCCGAGCTTGTCGACCTCGTCGAGCAGAAAGACGGGATTCTTGGTGCCGCCCTGCTTCATTCCTTGGATGACCCGCCCCGGCATGGCACCGACGTAGGTGCGCCGGTGACCGCGAATATCCGCTTCGTCGCGCGCGCCGCCGAGTGCGACGCGTACGTACTGCCGTCCAAGCGAGCGAGCGATCGACTTGGCGATTGAGGTCTTACCAACGCCGGGCGGCCCGACGAACAACAGGATCGGGCCTTTGGCCATGGCGCGCGCCTTGGCCTCTTTGGGGTCCGTGATCGGCTTTTTGTCGACGGTGGTCGTGCCGAGCTGCGGCGTGGCGTCTTCTTTCGACGCGCGCATTTTGCCGATCGACGTCTCACCCGTCTGCTTGAGCTCGTCCTCCATCTGCTGCGCGCGAAGCTGGCGCACGGCGAGGAACTCCAGTACTCGGTCTTTCACGTCAGGCAGACCGTAGTGGTCCTCGTCGAGCACGGTCTGGGCGTGCGTAAGATCGAGGTCGTCGTCCGACCGGTTGTTCCACGGAAGCTCGGCGATCCATTCGAGGTAGGTGCGGATGACCTGTGCTTCCATCGACTCGCGTCCGGAGCGCTCGAGTCGCCCGAGCTCGCGTTCGACTTCCTGGCGTGCCTCCTTGGGGAGCTCGAGCTTGTTGAGCTTTTCGCGGAGCTCGACGATCTCTTTGGACTGATCGTCGTCACCGAGCTCCTTTTGGATCGCTTTCATCTGTTCGCGCAGATACATCTCGCGCTGCCGCTCGCCCAGCTCTTCCTGGACCTGCGACTTGATCTCGTCCTGCATCTCGAGCATGCCGATCTGCTTCTGCACGTGCACGAGCACCCGGCGAAGGCGCTCTTCGACGCTGAGCGTCTCGAGAAGGCCCTGTTTCTCGGGCGGCTGGAGCTCGATGTAGCCGGCAACGAGGTCGGCGAACTTGCCCGGATCGGTGACCGCGTCGAGCACCTGATGCACGACCTCTTCCGGGAGGCCGCGGCGCTCACCCAGCTCGGCGGCGCGTTCGCGCAGCTCTTTGTTGAGGGCAACGAAGGCGGGGTCGCTCTCGTTGACCGGCTTCATCTCGTCAACTGGCATGACGACCGCGCTGAGGTAGCCCTCGGTCGTCGAGTACTGGAGCGACGTGGCGCGTTGCTCGCCTTGGAGCAGCAGTTGCACGCCGCCGAGCCCTCGCTGAATCTGCCCGATGCGCGCGATCACGCCCATCGAGTACAGGATGTCCGGAGTCGGCTCGTCGGTGTTATCGCGTTGCGCCACGGCGAAGACGAGACGTTCGGCCTTGAGTGCCGCCTCGATTGCGCGTAGGGTGCCCGGCCGGCCGGCTGCGATCGGGGCCGTGAGTCCGGGAAAGATGACGGTGCCCCGCAACGGAAGGACTGGAAGAGTCTGGCGATTTGCCATGAGAATTTCCGAAAATGGTCTGGCTGCCACCACTATCGCTGCGGGTGCCGCGCGGGTCGCCTGCCGACTCGCACACTCCATTCCATGAATGGGCGGCCTAGCTAACTGCTGCGCGGCTTGAAGTTACGACCTGCGGCTTGGAGCGTGAGCCATAGTGCACATCGCGCGCTCGCCCAAATACGTCAGCCTGGCAGCAAAATGGGGACGCGTCGCGCCACTTGTACTTGCGTAACTGCCTCAACGGCGTGGACCTGACTGGCTGCCACGGTGTCTTTCCGGAAGTTTAGCCGCATGCTACAATGCGTCATCCCGGCTCCCAGCCCATAACCCGAGCATTCGATTGTCGGATCCCGCGGTACCGTCTCCGGACTCCGAGCTGAGCGCGCACGTCGGGCGCGTGCTCAGCCCGCACTACGAGCTGGACTGCGAGATCGGCCGCGGGGGCATGGGCGTGGTCTATCGGGCCAAGGACCGGCGTCTCAAGCGTACGGTCGCCATAAAAGTCCTGCCACCCGAGCTCGCGTTCCGCAGCGAGATCAAGACGCGGTTTCTGCGCGAGGCGGAGACCGCAGCGCAGCTCAACCACCCAAACATCGTCGACATCTACGCCGTCGACGAGGCCGAGGGCATCGTCTACTTCGTGATGGCATACATCACGGGGGACAACCTCGCGAAGCGGCTGCACGACCATGGCGCGCTTTCGGTGGACGAAACGCGTCGCACGCTGCGCGATGTCGCCGACGCGCTTGCGTACGCCCATGAACGCGGTGTGGTGCACCGCGACATCAAGCCCGACAACATCCTGATCGACGCCGAAAGCGGCCGCCCAATGGTGACCGACTTCGGCATCGCGCGCGCGGTCAGCGACGGCAACTCGCGGCTCACCGCGACCGGCATCGCGATCGGCACACCGACCTACATGTCGCCCGAACAGGCGGCAGGCGAGCGGGATATCGACGGTCGCAGCGACCTGTATTCGCTCGGTATCGTCGGCTACCAAATGCTCACCGGCGAGCCACCGTTCCTCGCCAACAGCACGCCGGCCATTCTCGTCAAGCACATTTCGGAGCGGCCGACGCCGATCGAGCAACGGCGTGCCGACGTGCCGGCCGATCTGTCGCGCGTCATCATGCTTCTGCTCGAGAAGGATCCCGCGAACCGCTTTCCCTCGGCCGGCGCGGTGGTCGTCGCGCTCGATACGGGCCGCGTCCCCGACCGCCTGCCCACGGGATCGCTCCCTGCCGCCGCTTCGCAGATGGCTCCCTCGTATGCGACGGCGGACGCCGTGGATCAGAGCGGCGCGCGCGCCCCGACGCCCGAAGAATGGCGTCGCTGGGAGGCCGAGCCCGTCGCCAGGTTCCGGCGCAAGGTGGCGACGTATCTCTACGTGAACGGCGTGATCCTGCTGGCCGCGATCGTGACGCAGAGCAGCGATCTGGCCAGCATCACGGTGATCTGGAGCATCTATCTCGCGTTCAAGTACGCGCGCCTTTGGTCCGACGGCTATGATTGGCGCGACGTGTTCCGCCAGCCGCGCGACCGCGAGCTGGTCGACGTGGCCGACGACTTCGTCACCGGCGCGCGCGCACTGTTCGATCGCAAGCAGCGACAAGCACTGCGCGAGCAGCGTCGCGCGCGATTGATCGCGACGCGCGGCCGCGCGGGGCTGTCGCCGGGTAGCTCGAGCGTCGGCTCCGCGAGCGACGTGGCGCTGGTCGCCGGCGCTTATGCCGACCGCGTGCATCGCGCCGAGTCCGATCGCGCCGAGGTGCTGCGGCTGCTGCAGCGCATGCCGGCCGCCGAGCGTTCGCATATCCCGGACGTCAGCCGGTCGGCCGATGCGCTGGCCGAAAAGGTGAAGTCGCTGGCCGTCGCGCTCGCCGAGATGGACCGGAGCGGCGCGTCGAGCGGTGCGACCGCGATCGAAGCCGAGATCACGCGGCTCGAAAATGCAGCCAACCCGCTCGACGAGCGCGGCAGCGATGAGCGGGTGCGGAAGCTCGCCAAGCTCAAGCGCGAGCGACGCGCCTACGCCGACGGCTCGAGCCGGCGTGAGGCGATCGCGGCGAAGTTAGAGACCTGCCTCGTTGCGCTGCAAAACATCAAGCTCGATCTCATTCGCTTGAGTGCCGGGTCGCAGACGCCGCAGCATGTGACGACGCTGGCAATGGACGCGCTGAACCTGGCCGATAGTGTGGACGCGGCGCTGTACGTCGGGGACGAACAGCGCGCCGCGGGCGCCCGCTCCGCGGGCCGCCCGGCCGCGCGGTAGGCGTGACGGACTATCTGCGCGACCGCGTCACGGTCGCGGTCGGCGCGCACTATCAGATCGAGCGTGAGGTCGGCCGCGGCGGCATGGCCGTCGTGTACCGCGCAATCGACGCGCAGCTCCACCGCACCGTGGCGATCAAAGTCCTGCCGCCCGACGTCGCATTCAACAGCGATGTACGCACGCGCTTCATCCGCGAGGCCCAGACGGCGGCGCAGCTCAGCCATCCCAACATCGTGTCGATTTATAGCGTTGATGACACCGATGAGGGACTCGTGTATTTCGTCATGGCGTACGTCGAAGGCGAGAGCCTGGGTCTGCGGCTGTCGATGGAGGGGCGGTGGCCGGTAGACCGCACGGTGCGCGTGCTGCGCGACGTGGCCGACGCGCTCGCCTATGCGCATGCGCGCGGCGTGGTGCACCGCGACATCAAGCCGGACAACATTCTCATCGACCGTGCGAGCGGCCGGCCGATGGTCACCGACTTCGGCATCGCGCGCGCCGCCGCCGGCGAGACGAGGCTCACCGTGACCGGGGTCGCCGTCGGCACGCCGGCGTACATGTCGCCCGAACAGGCCATGGGCGAGCGTGAGATCGACGGTCGAAGCGATCTGTATTCGCTCGCCGTGGTCGGGTACCACATGCTCGCGGGAGAAACGCCGTTCAAGGCCGCGAACACGCCGGCCATGTTGGTGAAGCACGTGTCGGAGCAGCCACGCCCGATCCGCCAGTTACGCCCTGAAGTCCCGCGGTACCTCGCTGTGGCAATCGATCGCGCGCTCGCCAAGCGCCCCTCTGACCGTTGGTCGGGCGCCGCGGAGTTTCGCGACGCGCTCGACTCGATGGACGAGCAGCGCGACCGCCGCTCGCCCGCCATGTCGCCGGTGCCGGCGCTGCCGGCCGTTTCGCGGGACGCGCCGCGGGCGACGGTGCCCGCAGCGGTACCCCTCGTGCCGCAGATCCAGCTGCCCAGTCTTCCGCGAGCGCCCGATGTGTTCCCGGCGCCGCCTCCGGGACTGGGCCGGCGCGAGCTTCGCGAATGGTATCGCGCGCAGCGGCGGGCGTGGATCGCGCAAGGTCTGAGGGGCGCCAATGCCGGCGCCGTGGTAGGCGCGCGCGTCTATCCCTTCTTTCGTTACGAGGACCGGCCGCTGCTCGATCGGGTCTCTGCGTTCCGCCGTAGCGTGTTCAATTGGATCGGCTGGTCGACAGTGCTTTTCGGCATCAATGTCGCGACGCACGGACCCGGCCCGTGGTTCCTCATCCCGAGCGCGGTCATGTTCCTTGGCGTCGCTCGGCGTTTCGGATCGATCTGGTCGGACGGCGTGGGTCCGATCGATGCGTTCAGCAAGGGAATCAGCGCGAAGCTGCGCGCGCGAGATGCCGCCGCCGGATTCATCGCGCCGGCGCAGGCCGCGCCGCCGCCGGCCCGCGCTGCGGCGTCGCCAGACGACCTAGGGGCGCAACTCGCCGGGCGCGACGTGCTCGCCGGCGCGCACGGCGACGCCGTACGCCGCGCCGCGGTCGACCGCGCGCTCATGCACGACATCGCCGCCGCGCTTCGGCCCGTCGAGCGCGACATGATCCCCGAGATCGGCCCGACGGTCGACGCGCTCGCCGAACGAGTCGGCGCGCTGGCGACGACGCTTCACCGACTTGATGCCGATGTTTCCGGCGCATCGCTCGGGTCGCTCGACGGGCGGATCGCCGGCCTGCGCACGGAGCCGGAGACCGCCGAGCGCGAACGGCGGCTGTCGCTGCTCGAGCGCCAGCGAAAGTCGCTCCATGAATTGCTCGAGCGGCGGCGAACGCTTGCCAATCAACTCGAGAGCGCGGGGCTCATGCTGCAGAACTTGAAATTGGACTTACTCAAGTTCCGCTCGACTGGGCTCGGCACGTCGATCGAAGAGTCGACGAGCGCGACGCAGGAGGCGCGGGCGCTGTCGCGGGAGATCGGGCACGTCGTCCAGGCGGCGGAGGAGCTGAGGAAACTCTGACGGAGTGTCGCTCGGGACGTGATGAGGAACTCGCGCCACTAGTCGCGCTGGAGCAACGCGGCGATCGCGGCCGCCACCGGTCGGGGATCTTCCTCGGGGATGAAGTGCCGTCCGTCGACCACCTGTAACGTCGCGCCGGCGATGGTTCGCTGCAACCGGTGGCCGAGCGCGATCGGCAGGACGCGGTCGCGCTGGCCCCAGATGATCGCCGTGGGTGTGGTGATCTCGGACACTCGTCCGGCGAGTGCCGCGCTCTCCGCGCTCAACAAAGCGCGAAGGTGCAGGGCGAGCGCGTCGCGTCCGTCGTGGGACGCGAACGGACGCAGGTAGAGGTCGATCGATCGCGACGCGCGATCCGGGTCCCGATAGCCGTGCACGAGACGGCGTCGCACCGCGCCAAGCAGCGCCGCGGGGGGGAATAGTCGCATGGCCGGCACGAGCGGCCGCGCCAGGCGTGCGCCGAGCGTCGGCCATGCGTCGAACGCGAGGCTGGCGACGAGGCAGAGGCGCGACACGCGCGCCGGCTGCCGCACGGCGATCGATTGCGCGATGCCGCCTCCCAGCCCGTGGCCGACGATGCACGCTCGGTCGATGCGCAGTTGGTCCAACAGCTCGACGACTCGGTCGGCGTGCGCGTCGATGGAAAGCGAGCGGTCGAGCGGTCGATCGCTGCGGCCGTAGCCGAGGAGATCAAGGACGACGACGCGATGGCCCGCGGGCACGAGCGGAACGACGTCGGCCCAAAGGTGGCCCGACGTGGGAAAGCCGTGCAGGAAGACGACGGGCTCGCCGGCGCCGCGTGTGCCGGCCGCGTAGTAGTAGAGGCGTGCGCCCGACAGATCTAGAAACTCACCGCGCACGCACGGCTCCGGTGGAACATGAGCGACGCATCGGGGCGACAAGATGCGCGCACATGCGTGACGACGCCAGTGAACGCGACGGCCGGAACGGGACGCGGGCCGTCACATCGTGACGGCCCGCGTGTTCGTACGAAGGTGCTGCGCGAAGTCTCGGCTACTTAGCGACCACCACCGCCACGACGGCCCTGCGGCATCGCGGCCATGATCTTGTCGAGCGCGGCCTTCTGGTCGTCGGTGAGCAGCGCCTTGATGTCGGTCATCTGCTTGGTGCGGTTCTCGCCCATCTTCGTGCGCGCATCGGCGTCACCACCACGCATCGCTTCCATGAGCGGAGCGTTCAGCGTGGCATAGGCCTTCTGGATCGAGTCGGCCTTAGCGGCGACCGCGTCGGAGACGTGGAGCGAGTCCTTGAGAATCGACACGACGTTCGGGCGACCGCCACGGCGACCACCCTGCTGCTGCTCGCCGCCCTGCGCCTGAGCCACCGTCGTCACGGCCATGAACATCGCCGCTGCCACCATCGCCGTCTTGATCATTGTCTTCATTGCTTTTGCCCCCAAAGGAGTGTGGTGTAATCCGTCGTGCGCACATCAGACGCGTGCTGGGCAGCATTGCCCCAGACCTGCGACATCAGCTGCGGGCGCGCCAAGACCCGCGCAACGACAAGCGTCGTGGGCCCAACAGGTTAGTTGCGGCCCTCTAGCGCAAAGACTCAAACCTGCTATCCTTACCCGCCCTCGAGCGGAATGCTCCGGCCATCGACGAGCTCGGTGCGTACTTCTGGACCGAAGAGCGACCTGAGTGACTCTGCCGCCCTCGCTTCCACCAAACTCCGTAGCCGCGTTAACGCCACAGACTCTGGCTGCGGTCCCGCCGTCACCGCCCCTCGTCGTTCCACTCAGCTGGCTGATGGAGCACGCCGCCGCGCCCATTCGCTACCGCGCCTTCACCGAAGTCGCGAAGCTTTCGGCGACGATGGATCGCCAAATTGCATCTCTCCCCTTTACGC
>JBIOHX010000141.1:0-9461 GCA_044449465.1 Gemmatimonadales bacterium
GGAGGACCGTGGGCCGCGTCATGCCGCGCAGGGCGACGAGCGTGGAGGCCACGTTCGTCGATTTGGAGTCGTTGATCCACGTGACGCCGCCGACGTCGCCGACGGTCTCGATGCGGTGCTCGAGCGCGGAGAACGATCGCAGGCCTTCGCGCAGCCGCTCGACGGCGCTCGGCGCGCGATGCATCCGATCGGCGAGCAGCACGGCGAGCACCGCGCAGAGCGCGTTGGCCACGTTGTGATCGCCGAGCAACGGGAACTCGTCGCGCGGGATCAGCCGCTCGCCGAGCACGACCAGGTCGCCGGTGGCGCGGTCGAGATGAGCGGCGTGCCCGTGATCGCGGGCGACGGAGAATTCGGCGCGGAGGCCGCGAACACCGCGGGTCATCGCCAGCACATCGGCGTCGTCGGCGTTGACCACCCAGCTCGACTCCGCCGTGCCGTTGCGAAAGAGCAACGCCTTGTCGCCGTAGTATTCCTCGACGCTCGCGTAGCGGTCGAGATGGTTGGCTGAAAGGTTGGTCAGCACCCCGACGCGCGGGTTCATGCCGGGCGTATCGTGGAGCTGGAACGAGGACACCTCGAGCGCGACCCAATCGGGCGGTGTGCGCGATAGGGCAAGCTCGGTCAGCGGCGTCCCGATGTTGCCGGCCGTTGCCGCGCGCCGGCCGACCGCTTTGAGCAGGTGGCCGATCAGCGCGGTGGTAGTGGTCTTGCCGTTCGTGCCGGTGACGGCGATGTACCGCACCTGTGGCAGAAAGCGCAGGCCGATCTCGATCTCGCTCACGATGTCGACGCCAGCCGCGCGTGCCGCGTTGAATGGCGGCGCGTCGGGCGGTACGCCGGGACTGGCGACGACGAGCGATGCGGCGGCGATGCGGTCGAGGTCGTGGCGCCCGAGCTCGACGTCGGCGTGGTCGGCGCGCAGCTCCGCCGCCGTAGCCTCGAGCTCGGGCGAGCGGCCGGCGTCGGACGCATAGACCAAAGTGCCGGCGCGCGCGAGCAGCTGCGCCGCCGCACGACCACTGCGGGCCAAGCCGACGACGGCAACTTCACCCCGTTGCCACTCGATTCGCATCGCCGGATCGGACACGCGCGACATCGATATCAGCGCAGCTTGAGGGTGCTCAGCGCGAAGAAGGCGCAGAGGATGCCGATGATCCAAAACCGAACGACGACCTGGGTCTCTTTCCAGCCGAGCTCCTCGAAGTGGTGGTGGAGCGGTGCTCGCCGGAAGACGCGATGCGTTTGCGCGTAGGCAAGGCCATACCGACTGCGGCGGTACTTGAACACGTAGCGCTGGAGAATGACCGAGAGCATCTCGGCCACGAACACGGCCCCAACGAAGGCGAGCACGAACTCCGACTTGAGGAGAATCGCCACGGCGCCGAGGCCGCCCCCGAGGGCAAGGGCACCGGTGTCGCCCATGAACACCTCGGCCGGGTGGGTGTTGTACCAGAGAAAACCAATCAGGGCGCCGACCATCGCCAGGCAGAACACGGTGAGCTCACCAGAGTCCTGTAAATAAAATACGTAGAGGAATCGGCTGTAGTCGAAACGGCCCATGATGTAGGCGAAGATCGCGAACGTCGCGAAGGCGATCGCGGAGAGGCCCGACGCCAGGCCATCCAGGCCATCGGTGATGTTCACCGCGTTCGTCGTGCCGATGAGGATGAACGTCGTGAACGCCACGTACGCCGCGGCGAACCCGGGCGCGAAGGTCACGAACATGTACTTGAAGAACGGCACCGTCGTGGAGGCGCCCGGCAGGTTGGGCGAGAGCGGATGCTGCCACAGATACCAGCCCAGCGACACCCCGACCACGAACTGACCGGCCAGTTTGTATCGCTCGACGAGCCCCCGATTCTTTTCGCCGCGCTTTTTCTGCTGGAGTTTGAGGTAGTCGTCCAACAAACCGATCACGCCCATCCACAGCGTCACGAAGATCGCGATGAGCAGGTACGGATGGCTGAGGCTGAACCGCCCCCAGAGCAAGATCGAGATCAGCGCGCTGTTCAGGATGATCAGCCCGCCCATCGTCGGCGTTTTCCCCTTGCCGGCGTGGGATTCGGGCGTGCCTTCGCGGACCACCTGGTGCACCGCCTGCCGCCGGAGCGCCCGCATGATGATCGGCCCGAGGATGAACGTCAGCAGGAGCGCGGTGACGGCCGCTCCGACCGCGCGAAACGAGATGTACTGAAAAACGTTGAAGACTTTGAACTGTCTCGCCAGCGGAAACAAAAAGTGGTAGAGCACGAAGGACGCTGTTTAAGTGTGTGTTCGGCCGGTCATGATCGTGTGTCTCGCGTCGCCCAGTCCGTGATCGGGCCCACCATCCGCTCGAGTCGCATTCCCCGCGACCCCTTCAAGAGGATCACTGCGTCCGGCGCGAGCCGCGGCGACAGCTTGGTCCAGAGGGCGTCGACATCGTCAGCCGTAATGACGCGCGGGTCGTCCGGCGCGATACGGCCGAGGGTCGATGCGAATTCGCCGATGGCGGCGACGAGCTCGATCCCGCTGGCCAACGCCGCACCGGCCACCTCGTCGTGCAGCCGCGGTGTCTCGCGCCCCAGTTCCAACATGGTGCCAAGAACCGCAACGCGCTGCCGCCCCGCCCCCGACTGGGCGAGCAGCTCCAACGCGGCGCGCGCCGACCCGGGGTTGGAGTTGTAGGCATCGTTGATCAACGTCAACGCGCCATGACGCTCCCAATTGACGCGCATTGGCGGCGGAGTCATCGCCTCGATCCCCCGCCCCGCGTCGGCAATCGAGACGCCGAGCTCGCGCGCCACGCCTAGCGCCAGCATGGCGTTGCGGACGTTGTGCGCGCCGCGAAGCGGCAGGTGAATGTCCACGTCGTGCACGGTCAGCCGGCCGCGCCCGTCCGAATCGATGTTCCACGCCGACGGTTGGAAATCGCCGGCGCTTACGCCCGCGGCGATGACGCGCTTCGCGCGGGCGCGCGCTGCGTCGACGACATCGGGCTGCGCGGCAGGAACAACGGCGACCGGCACACCCTCCGTCGCCGCCAACTCTTCGCGTAGCACTCCGGCGAGATCGCCCAACCCTTCCAAGTGCTCTTCAGCGACACAGGTGACGACGGTGAGCGATGGCTCGACGATCGCGCGCAACCGGGGGATCTCGCCAGGCTGGTTGGTCCCCATCTCGACGACGGCGACATCGGCGTCGTCGGGAATGGCGAGCAGCGTGAGCGGCACGCCGATCAGGTTGTTCAAGTTCCCCGTGGTGGCGTGCACCTCGAGCCGGCTGCCTAGCGCCGCGCGCACCAGCTCCTTCGTGCTGGTCTTTCCGTTGGTGCCGACCACGGCGACGACCGGCCGCCCCCACACGCGACGCCGGTAAGTTCCGAGCGCGCCGAGCGCGACCAGCGTATCGCGCACGTGGCAGACCGGCACGCCGAGGCCGCGGGCGCGCTCCACGCGCGACAGGACGAGACCGGTCGCACCCTTTGCGACAGCGTCCTCGAGAAAGTCGTGCGCATCGAACCGCTCGCCGACGAGCGCGACGAACAGATCGCCAGGCTCGATCGTGCGCGTGTCCGTCCACACACGCCCGAAGACCGTCGAGCCGCGCGGCAGGTTCACCGGAGACAGGCCGGCCAACGCATCAGCGACACGATCGACGGTCCAGAAGGTCGACCTGGCGACCGCCGCCGGCGCCGTGCTCATTGCGGCACTCCGTCAGCCGCACCCGCGCACAGCTCGTCGACGATGGCTTTTTCGTCGAACGGGTGTTTCGTCGTGCCGCGCACTTGATAGGTCTCGTGCCCCTTGCCGGCAAGCATGATCACGTCGCGCGGCGACGCAATCTCCAGCGCCCGCGCGATCGCGGCGCGGCGGTCTTCGATGCGCTCGTGCGGGCGGCTCATTCCGGCCTCGATCTCATCGAGGATTTTTTCTGGATCCTCGGTGCGCGGGTTATCGCTCGTCACGATCGGGACGTCCGCGTTGCTCTCGGCGATGCGACCCATTTCAGGCCGCTTGCCCCGATCGCGGTCCCCGCCGCAGCCGAACACGACGATCAGTCGCTCCGGCGCGAACGGGCGCACGGCGTCGAGCGCGCGGGCGAGGGCATCCGGCGTGTGCGCGTAGTCGCGGAGGACCGTGGGGGTCTCGCGCAGCACCTCGAGGCGACCAGGTATCTGCGGCATCGACGACAGGCGCTGTGCAATCCGGTCGGAGGGAAGGCCGAGCGCGTACGCCGACGCCGCGGCGCCAAGCGCGTTGATCACGTTGAAGTCGCCGATGAGCGGCAGCTGGACGTGCGCACGTTCGGCATCGAGCACGAGCGTCCACTCGCTACCGCGCGGCGAGAAGGCTACGTCCTCGCTGTGCACTTCGGCCGACTGCACGCGTTCGCTGTAGGCGACGCGCCGCCGCTCCGTGCTGAGTCGGCGCCAGGCCACATCGTCGAGGTTGGTGACCACCGTGCCGTGTGGCGCGAGGTATTCGAGCAGCCGTGCTTTGGCCGCGAAGTACTTCTCCATCGACTGATGGTAGTCGAGGTGATCCCGCGTAAAGTTCGTGAACGTCACCGCGTCGAACGAGACGCCGTCGATGCGGCGCTGGTCGAGCGAATGCGACGAGACCTCCATGGCCACCCGCCGCACCCCGCGGTCGACCAGCTCGCGAAACACGCGCTGGAGCTCGACCGGTCCCGGCGTCGTGAGGCCGCCGCCGCCATCGAGAGGCTCAGCGCGGCTACCAAGCAGCACACCCAGCGTCCCGATGGACGCACTGCGCGCTTCTCGGTCATCGAACAGATGCCGGAGCATGTTGACCGTCGTCGTCTTGCCGTTCGTACCGGTGACGCCGACGATCTGGAGTTGGCGCGCCGGCCAAGCGTAGGCGGCGCCGGCGGCGAGCGCCGCCGCCCGGCGCGCGTCGCCCACCACCAGCGCCGGAAGCGATGTGCGAGCCGCCACCTCGCCGATCGCCATCGCCGGGGCGGCGTTCGCCGCCGCTTCGAGGAAGTCGTGGCCGTCCGCGACCGTTCCGCGCACGGCCACGAAGATCGAGCCCGGCCGCACGGCCCGGCTGTCGTCGGTGATGCCGGTGGCCGCAATGGGCAACGCGCCACGACGCTCGATGAGGAGTCCCGCCTCTTCGAGCGCCCGCGCGATCATGGAAATGTCAGCGTGCATTCAATAATCGTAAAGCAGTCGGACGAGCGTGCCCATTGGAGCGAGCTCGCCGGTGGCGGGGCTGGTCGATGCCTGACCCGGCCCGCGAGCGAGCTGGACGCGGAATCCTGCGTTGTGCAACGAACGCACCGCGTCGCGAAGCCCGAGTCCGCGAACAGAGGGCACCGCGCGGACGGCGCGAGGCACGGGCGGAGCGGGCGCCGCAGGTAGCGTGACCACGTACGGCCGTATTGTGGCGAGCGCGTCGCTGTCCGGCGGGACGATCGTCGTGCCCGGTTCGACATTGGAACTGCCCGGCGGCGTACCGTCGCGCGAGAGATCGGCCGCCGTTTCGGCCTGCGCCACCGCTTCGCTGGACGCGAGCTTCGAACGATCGAGGGCGGCGTTCCTGGCCGCCAACGCCGCTTCGAGAATGGCTTTGGTCACGGGCGCGGCCGTTTCCGCGGCGTAGATGGCTGCCTGTGGTGCCGACAGCTTGACCACGATCACGTACTGCGGATTGTCGCCCGGAAAGAGGCCGACGAAGTTCGGGTTGTACCGACCGTGCACATAATGGCCGCGCACTGTGCCGCGCGGTGTGCCCGTTTTGCCGGCGAGGAGATAGTTGTCGAGCGCCGCCTGGAGCGCCGTCCCTTCGTCGACGACGTCGAGCAGCATGTGTCGCACTCTGGCGGCGACGGTGTCGGATACAACCCGTCGGATGACGCGCGGCGTGTGCCGGTACAGCACTTCGCCGCCGGGCGAAGTCACCTGCTTCACGAGGGCCGGCTCAATGAGCTCACCGCCGTTGGCGAACGCGGCGTACGCCACGGCGAGCTGTAGCGGCGTCACGGCGATCTCGTAACCCATGGCCATCGAGTTTGCCGACTGGCTGGACCAGGCACTCGGCGGGCGCAGCACGCCGCCGGACTCGGTCGGATACGGTACGCCGGTCTGCATGCCGAAGCCGAAGTCGCGGAAAGTCTCGTACTCGTCGCGCGGCGAGAGACGCTGCGCGAACTTCACGATGCCGATGTTGCTCGACCAGCGGAGCACGTCGGCGAGCGGGGCGCGGCCGACGAGATGCTCGTCGTGAATCTCACGGCCGTTGATTTCATAGACGCCGTTGCCGGTGTCGACCGAGTCGTGCGGACTCACCAGACCGCGCGCAATGAGGCCCGCAGCAATGAACGGCTTGGCCGTCGAGCCAGGCTCGAACGGTTCGGTGAGCCCGGTGGCCGACGTTTGCCGGGGATCGAGGCGCCGGCTTGCCATCGCGAGAATCTCACCCGTGTGGGGATCGAGAATCACGATGTCCCCGCCCTCAGCGCCCATGCGCGCGACGGCGTCGGCGAGCGCCTTTTCGGCGATCTCCTGAAGGTCGGCGTTGATCGTGAGCGTGACGTTGTCGCCAGCAACCGGCGGCGTACCGGGTGCGGTGGGCGACTCGCGGCTCTGCCCGTGCGAGTCGCGAATGATCGTCGCGGCGCCCGGTGTGCCGCGGAGAATGGAATCGAGCGAGAGCTCGAGGCCGTCGATCGGCCTATCGTCGGCGTCGACGTGCCCGAGAATGCCGCGCGCGCCATCCGACACAGCGTACGAGCGTGAGATCGACGCGAAGGAATGCACGCCGTGGAGCGACATTGCCGGCGCGGCGTCGATGGCGAGGAAGCGGCCGGGGAGCACGAGGTACCTCGTGCTCGTGTCGACGGCGCGGCGAATGAGCGCGGCATCGACGCCGAGCTTGCCGAGGGCCGAGCGCAGCTTGCGCGGTTCGTTCACCTCGCGGGGAGCAATCTCGAGCCGGACCATCTCGCGACTCTCGGCGAGAACGCGGTTCGTGGCGTCGAGGATGCGGCCGCGCGGCGCAGGCACCACACGATCGGACGTCTGCTGGCGTTCGGCGCGGGCGCGCCAGGAACGGCCGTGCACGAGCTGAACGTCCGCCGCCTTGACGAGAATGGCGGCGGCGAACACGGCCAGCGTCGCGTGCGCGAGCCCGATGCGTCTAGAGCGAATCATGCGGCGCGCGGGACGTCGACGGCGCCGCCGGAGCGGAATGGGGGGGACGCTGCAAGAGGATCTGCTGGTCGGGCGTGGCGATGTGCATGTTCAAGCGCTGCTCGGCGATCGGCTGCAGCCGCTGGCGACTCGATGCATCTCGAATAGCCGCCTCCAACCGAATCCGCTCCGCCTGCAGCGCATCGCGCCGCTGCCTGAGCTGTCGGATGTTTCGCTGCTGACCGACGCCGTAGACTCTCCGTGCAATGACGCCCGTCGTGACCAAGACGAAACCAACGAGCACGATGGCGACGACCGACCGGCGGCCGGCCTTTACGCGACGCTTCGCCATGCTCTGAGCCGTGCGCTGCGGGCCCGCGGGTTCTGGACGACTTCGTCGGCCGACGCCGTGCGTGCCCGGCGGGTGAGAGTTTCGCCGAGCGGCTGGCCGCGGCAGGTGCAGACCGGCTGCTTGGGCGGACAGACACAGGCAGCGCTCCACTCACGGAAGGCGTGTTTCACCAGTCGATCTTCGCCGGAGTGGTAGGCGATGGCGACTAGAATTCCCCCGGGCTCGAGCCGATCTCGGAGTACCGGCAGCGCTCGAGCAAGGCCCGGCAGCTCTTCGTTGACGGCGATGCGAACTGCCTGGAAGAGCCGGGCGAATTCGGCCGTTCCGCTCCGCGGACCGAGGACGGCGCGGATCGCGCCTACGAGATCGTCGCTCGTGGCGAAGGGGCGCGTTTCCCGGCGGCGCACGATCTCGCGAGCCAGCCGGGCCGACCGCGGCTCGTCGCCGAATTCCCTGAAGATCGACCCCAACTCGCGTTCGGGCGTGTCGTTGAGAAGGCTCGCCGCATCGGGGCCGTTTGGCTGCATCCGCATGTCGAGGCGCGCGCCGGGCCGGAAGGTAAAGCCGCGCGACTCGTCGTCGAACTGATGGGAGGAGACGCCGAGATCGAGCAGGATGCCATCGAAGCGGTCGCAGGCCAGCGCGGGGATCTCGTCGACCGCGGCAAAGTTAGCCTCGAGCGCGACGAGGCGTCCCGCACGGGCGTAGTCGGCGAGGCGAACGGCCGCGGCGGCGAGGGCGTCGGGGTCGCGATCCAGACCGACAACGGTGTGTACGCCCGCGTTGAGCAGCGCCAGGGCATGTCCGCCGCCACCGAGCGTTCCGTCGAGGACGCGTTTTGACCCGCGCAGAAGCTCGACCACCTCGCTGGCGAGCACAGGCGCGTGATATGCGCTAGCCGGGTCCATGAGCTCCAAGCACATCGCGCTCGTCATCCACGGCGCACGGGCCGACCGGCCGGATGTTCGGCATCTCCTGAGCTGGGTTCGTGACAAGGGCCACTTCGTCGTGCGGTTGCTGACGTGCTATGCCGGCGACGCGGCCGCGCTGGCGGCGGACGCGGCTCGGCGCGGCGCGGACGTGGTGGCCGCGGCGGGGGGCGACGGCACGGTGAACGGGGTCGTTAACGGTCTCGATGGATACGACGTACCGCTGGGCATCATTCCGGTGGGGACGGCCAACGATTTCGCGAAGCAGGTGGGCATACCGGCGGATGCCGATCATGCCATGGATGTTATCCTGCAACGCAAGCCTCGACGACTGGACACGGCGTCGCTGAACGGGCGCCGATTTCTCAACGTGTCGACGGGCGGGGTGGGCGCGGAGGCGACGGCCGAGACGCCGGCCGAGGTGAAGGAATCGCTGGGCCCGATCGCCTATGCGATCAGTGGCGTGCGGAAGTTCGCCGGCCAGCGGGCGCAGTTCGCGCGATTCGCGGCCGACGAGTTCAACTTCGAGGGCGAGTTCCTGATGTTCGCAGTGGGGAGCACGCGCTCCACCGGAGGCGGCACGCTGGTGACGCCAATGGCATCGGCGACGGACGGGCTGCTCGATCTGTGCATCGTGGAGCAGATGTCGCGCGGCGACTTCGCGCGGGTGGTGCTGCGACTCAAGCGCGGCGAGCACCTCGGCGAGGAAGGCGTGCGGTACGTGCAGGTGAAGTGGGTGACGATCGAGGCGGTGGATCCGATCGCAGTCAACATAGACGGAGAGATCTCGAACGCGCGGCGGTTAACGTATCGGGCGCGCGCGCGGGATCTGTGGGTGCATTTGGCGCATTTGCCTGGTGAGGAGGCGTAGGGCGCGTCCCGCGTCATGCGCCGCGGCCAGTTCGGCATGTGCGGCGGCCACACGCATGCGTCCAGCGTCTCAGCGCCGAATGCAACGCGCCCCCGCCGAGGTCGGCGGGGGCGCGTTTGCATCGATGCCTCAGTCTTGCATCACTTGCATTTGTAGACCGTCTTGACC
>JBIOHX010000142.1:0-9429 GCA_044449465.1 Gemmatimonadales bacterium
CGCCGCCCCAGGGATTCCCGTCCCGCGCATCGCGTCGAGCGTGTCGCGCGACGTGTGAATCCTTCCTAGCGTACGAACCGTGCCGCGGCTGAGTGTCACGCTACGCCATCCTGCTCCAGCGAGCGCGACGCTGTCGGCGAGCACCCCGGGCAGCAGCCGCATCGCGCGGAAGGGCTCACCCTCTGCGGCCGCGCCCATGCTCAGCGCGGCGAGCAGGTCCGCCTGGCGTTCGCGGGCACCCGTGTACATCGCCGTCAGCGGCCCCGCGTCGTCGATGCTGTCACAGTTGAGCGCGAACCCCAGACCCGCCATTCGTCCGCGCGCCCAGGCCCGCGCACCGGCCAATGCAAGCTCTTCCGCGTCCGTGATCAGCACTCCGATCCGCAGATCGGCCGGGAGGCGCTCGACCGCATCGAGCACCGCGGCGACCCCGCTGGCGTTGTCGACGGTTCCGTGGTTTCGCGCGCCGACCACGGAGAGCATGAGCGGCAACGCGGCGAGCCAGAGCAGGACGACGAGCGGGGACGCCGCCGGCGAGCCGGCGATCGTTGCGACGATCACTCCGGCCAGCGCAACGCCGCTCAGCACGATACCGCCCACACGCACGATCATCGAAACCGGCTGCCACTTAGAGTCGATGTGGGCGACCAGCCAACCGAGCGGCTCTTCCGCGCCGCGCGTCGCTACCAGGTTGGTCCCCCGCCGGCGCATCATCGGGAGGCCGAGCACCCCCGCGCCGCCGGCATAGGCGACGAGCGCCATCGCCACGCAGAGCGCGGCCGCCGCGACGGCGGCGAGCCATGGATGCGAGGCTCGCGCGGCGACGGCGGCGGTCGCAGCGAGCGGTATCGCGACGCCAAGCACCGGCATCGCCCGGGCGCCGCCGAACGCGGAATACTCGAACTCCTGTTCTCGTATCGCGAACCCAAGCGGCTCGAGCACCGACCGGCAGTATCGGCGCGCCGCCGCCGTTCCCGGGCCGCCGGCGGGGCGTGCGTACGCGCCGAGCCGCGCCAGATGCGGCGACGCGATCACGCGACGCTCACCCGCGGTTCATTCGCGCGCGCGCGCTCTACGCCGCCGGCGCGAGCTCCGCGCTCTCGAGCAGTGCCTCGACCTGGCGCGACTGCTCTGCGTCGAGCGGCAGGAGCGGCGGCCGAACCGGTCCGCCTGTCACACCGCGCCCCACGCGATCCATCGCCGCCTTGATCCCCGCGACGCCGAGCTCGGCGACGATCTTGGCGTTGAGCGGGCTGAGACGCTCCTGCGCCGCGATTGCGGCACCGATGGCGCCCGAGCGCATCGAGTCGAGCACGTCGAGCGACAGCGCGGTAGCGAACAGCGACACCGCGAGGATGCCGCCCGTCGCACCGCCGGCGAGCGCATGCTGGAAGATGCCCGCGTTCCCCGTGAGCACCGAGAACTTCGGCGATTGACTCGCCAAATACGACGCGAACAGCTCTTTGTTGCCCGAGCTGTCCTTCATGCCGACGATGTTCGGATGCGCCGCGAGCTCGGCCACTGCCCCGGCTGGAATGGAGAAGTGCATGTACTTCGGGATGTTGTACAACAACACAGGCACCTTCGATTCGTCGGCGACGCGGCGATAGTGCGTGATGAGCGCCTGCGACGTCATCGACGGCCCGTAGTAGTGGGGCGCGACCACGAGCACCGCGTCGGCGCCGCGTACCGCCGCCTCGCGCGTCAGCGCCAGGCAGGCGCGCGTCGACTCGGCGCCGGTGCCGACGATCAGCGATTTGTCATCCGGCACCGCCTCACGCGTCGCGGCGACCAGCGCCGCGCGCTCGTCGGCCGTGAGCAGCGCCGCCTCGCCGGTCGATCCCGTCACCACGATGCCATGCGCGCCGGCGGCGAGGTGCGCGCGCACGTTCGCCGCGAAGCTCGCCACGTCCACGTCCCCGCTATCGCGATGGAACGTCGTGATCACCGGCGCGAACAATCCTTCCAGCTTGAGCGTCATCAGGTTGTCAGGAAATCGAGGCTGCCGGTCTGGATTCCGTCGAGCTGGGCGCCGGCCGGCTCCGGTTCGGGGGCCATCGCCGCCGGCTCTTCGACCGCCGGCATCTCCTGCGAGAACATCTTGAGCTTGAGCTCGAAATCGGACGGGTTGGTCGACGCGGCTTTCGCCACATCGAACGTGACCTCGCCGCTTGTCACCAGATCGGCAAGGCACTGATCGAACGTCTGCATGCCGTACTGCTCACGGCCGTCGGCAATGAAATCGCGAATCTCGCCGATCCGCGTCCCTTCGGTGATCATGTCGCGAATCGATGGTGTGTTCATCATCACCTCGGCCGCCACCACGCGCCCTCGTCCCGAGCGCTTGGGCAGCAAGCGCTGCGAGATCACCGCCGACAACGACTCCGCGAGCCGGATGCGGATGACGTCCTGCTCCTCGGCCGGGAACATCGCCATGATGCGAAGGATCGTGCTCTGCGCGTCGGGCGTGTGCAGTGTCGACATCACGAGGTGCCCGGTCTCGGCCGCCTTGATCGCCGTGTCCACGGTCTCGGCGTCGCGCATCTCGCCGATCATGATGACGTCGGGGTCCTGACGCAGAGCGGCGCGCAGGCCCATCTTGAAGTCCGTCGTGTCCGAACCGACTTCACGCTGCGTGACCGACGACTGCCTGTCTGAGTGCAAGAACTCGATTGGATTCTCGAGCGTGAGGATGTGCCGATTCTCGCGCTGATTGATGTAGTTGATGAGGGCCGCCATCGTGCTCGACTTTCCTGAGCCCGTCACGCCGGTTACCAGCACCAACCCACGCTCCGTCGCGGCGACCTTCGCCATCACCGGCGGCAGGCCGAGCTTCTCGAACGTCGGCACCTCCCACGGGATGACGCGCATGATGATCGAGAACGAGCCGCGCTGCTTCATGATGTTGACGCGGAAGCGCCCGATCCCAGCGGCCGCCCACGAGCAATCGTAGTCGAGGATCTTGTCGATCCGAGCCTTGTCGTCCTCGTTGCTCATGAGGTGCAGCGCGATCGAGCGCGTCTGGTCCGGCGTCAGCGCCTGCTTCGTGAGCGCGACCAGCTGCCCGTTGATGCGCGCGCGGAACACGTCCCCCGCCTTCATGTGGAGGTCCGACGCTCCGCGGTCGACCGCGGCTTTGATGATCTTTTCCATGCTCGGCTAATATCCAGCGTGTTTGTCGACGACGTTTCGCATTGATGCTCCCCCACCCTCGGAGTATCGGCGCCAGTTGTCGAGGAACAAGTCGAGCTGTCGCGGCCAGAAACGGCCAGGGGACACCGGCGAGACGTGCGGCGTGAGGAGAACCTGTCGAAGCTGCCACAGGGGACTGGACGACGCCAGTGGCTCCTCGCGGAACACGTCGAGCACCGCGCCACGCAGCTGTCCGGCCTTCAACCGCTCGACCAACGCCTCCTCGTCGAGGAGCGCACCACGTGCAACGTTGACGACGATGGCCGACGCCGGCAACAGCGCGAGGCGCTCCGCCGTCAACAATCCGCGCGTCTCACCGGTGAGCGGCGCCGCGAGCACGACGACGTCGTGCAACCGCAGCTCGTCGTCGAGCCGATCCAACCCAACCACGCGCGCGAACCCGGGCGGGGCGCCACGTCCCACGCGCCGCCGCACGCCAATACACGTCGCGCCCAGAGCCGTCAAACGCTCGGCCGTCGCGCCACCCAGCCCGCCGACGCCGACGATCAGCGCTCGCACGGTGTCCATCTCCCGCAGCACCGAGTCCTCGCTCACGAATGGCGCCTTGTTCCATTCGCTTCGCCGCTGCTGGTCGATGGCGAAGTCGAGCCCGCGCAGAAAGTGCAGCACGCCTGCCACCACGTACTCGGCGATCGGAATGGCATGGATGCCGGCCGAATTCGTGAAGACCACGTCGCTCGACACCATCTCGGGATAGAGTGCCGTGCCGACACCCGCCGCCGCCGAGTGTACCCAACGCAGCTTCTTCCCTTCGAGAAAAAGCAAACGCGGCACGCCGAAGCCAAAGTACGCTTCGGCCTCCCGCACCGCATCCATCACCTCGTCGCTCGGGCGCGGCGGACCGTCGCCGTCAGAGCTGGTCGCCGCGCGCACGACGTGCGCGCGCCACCCGGGTGGAATGTTCTCGAGAAGCCGGCGCTCGCCTTCCGGCGTGAGCGCCCAATTCTTGGAGGTCGCCGCGAGGTCGACGACGAGCAGTCGGTCCATCGGGAAAAGACTAATCGGTCGTCACACTCACCACGTCGGCATCGCCGCGCAGGCGATCGGCGAGCGCGTCGAACTGCTTCGTCGCCCCGATCAGCTCGAGCTCGAACGTCCGGTCGGTGTCATGCTCGAAGGTGCGCCGCGCGAAGATGTGGACGCCGAGCTCGTCGAACGCCTGCGTGAATCGCTCGAACGACACCCCCGGCTTGACGCGCAGTGTCGCGTGGACCCGCCGGCGTTTGGCAAGGAGACGCCGCTCGAACGGACGTAGGCCGACGAGGATCAGCATGATGAGCGCGGTCGTCCCCAAAGCGTCGACATAGGCGCCGGCGCCGACCGCAGCACCCACCGCGGCGACCACCCAGATCGTCGCCGCCGTCGTGAGTCCGACGACCGCGCCCTCGCCATGCAGAATCGCGCCGGCGCCGAGGAAGCCGATGCCCGACACGATCTGCGCTGCGATGCGCGTGGTGTCGCCGTAGGGATGTCCGTCGGACGAGAAGCCGATTTGCGCGATATCGATCGACAGTTGCGTGAAAAGCGCGGCGCCGACGCAAATGAGGATGTTCGTGCGGAGTCCCGCCGGCTTGCCAGCCAATTCCCGCTCGAGGCCAATGGCGCCGCCCAGCAGTGTCGCCAGCAGCAGTTTGGCGAGCACGCTCAGCCGCAGTGCCGCGGCGACCGCGCTCAGCGATTGGCCGACCTCGATCGATGCCGCGGCGGCAATGATGATCGGTAGTTCCTCGGGTGCATCCCTCGCCGGCCGTCAGCGCCTCGCGCCGCGGCGTGGCACGGAGCGGTCAACGCGTGTCGAGATCGCGCAAATCGCCAGGCGTCGTGTCCGGCGACGAGTCGCCGTAGCTGATGCTGCGCGCCTGTTCCTCGAGCTGCGCGATCGAGGCCTCGTCGGGTTCGGTTGGAGTTGCAAAATTTCGGAACACCGTGCCACCGCACTTTTCGCACGTCACGGCGGCCGGCACTACGTCGTCGAAGAACTTCTCGTTACCGCAGGTCAAACAGACCAGCGTCATGAGCCCGCGAGGGCCTCGGTTGTTCGCCATGCTTTGCTCGCGCTGAAGATGCGAGCCGAGCGTTGCAAGAGCCATGCGGCGTGACGAATCCCCGCGGCCAGCGGCGAGCTCGACGACAAATCTGTGACGGCCGACCGGCAGCCGCCAGCGGTAGGCCTGCTCAGGGAATCTCGCGCAGCGCGGAGCGAATCTCCGGAGTCTGGATGGCCTCAAAGCCGACCTGGAGCGCTAGGAGGCCGATTCCGAGCAGCAACACCGCGACGCTGCGGCGCACCGCCGGGGCGAGCGAGCGCCGATAGATGAACCACGCTGCGACGATGACGGCACCTTCGACGACGAAATCCCACCCGGGATGGCTGTAGAGCCCGAGGCCGACCTTCGGGCCGCCGGGCCAGGTCGGCTTGAACCCGGTAATGAAGTCAGCGGCCCAGTGCGACACATAGAGCAGCCAGAGCGCGAGCGCGTCGCCGGCGTTCCGCGTCACCACCCAATACGCGATCGCCACCGCAGTCGCGCCGCCGCCAAGGGCGACCAGTGAGTGTGAGTACTCCGCGTTGGAATGGCCGGCCGCTTCGATCAGCCACTGAATCCAATCCGGCGCGAACGCGACGGGCACCAGCAGCCACATCGGGATGCGAGGCCGGGCGCTCTTTGCCGCCAACGCCAGAGCGGCATGTCCGGCGTACACTCAGCGCTTCCGGCGGAGCATTGGGTCGAGCAGCGACAACCAAACCCAGGGCAGGAGGAGCGCGACGCCCACGGCGATCCAGCGCCGGGGCATCGCACGCACGAGCTCGGCGAGGTGCGCCGGCATCATGGCGCGCCGCGCCCGGCGCCGCGCCGCACGCTCCTGCGCGCGGCGGCGCCCGCTGAACCGGCGGCGATCAGATCGGTCGAGCGGGACGAGTGCGCTTCTGCGCGCACTCGTCGCAGAGCGTCGCGCTCGCGTTCAGTCGCGCGCCGCATCCGCCGCACAGACTGAACACTCGCACGCCGCTCGCCGTCACCTCGCGATGAATCGGGGTCGCGTAGGTCGCGAAGTCGATCAATCGTGGAAGCGTGACGCGACGAGCAGTGCGGCGCCGAGCCAACCAGCTCTCGATTTGCGCGATGAATTGATGGATGAACTGCATCGAAGACGGGGAACGTGCCGCGCTCGAGTCCATACCTCGCCTGCAGCGCGCGGCGGCAAAACCGGCGGCGAGACGAGCGGTTCAAAATGCACGGCTCATGCCGCGCACCGTCGGTGATGATGCGCACGTTAGAGGCGATCGAAGCCCATCCGGTCGCGCACTTCGCCCATCGTCGCGCGCGCCATCGCCCGGCAGTGCGCGGCACCCGCCGACAGCGCGTCGTCGACCATCGACGGAGTCCCCACAAGCTCAGCGGCCCGCCGGCGAATCGGCCCGAGCTCCGCTTCCATCGACTCGGCGAGCACCTTTTTGCAATCGATGCAGCCCCAGCCTGCCGTGCGGCATTGCACGGCGACGTGCTCCACCGTCGCCGGCGCGCTGAACGCTTTGTGCAGGTGATAGATGTTACAAACCTCAGGCGTGCCGGGATCGCTTTTCCTGATGCGCTTGGGATCGGTCGCTGCCGGACGCAGCTTCGCCCAGACCGCCTCCGGCGGCTCCAGCATTCCGATCGTGTTGCCCATCGACTTCGACATCTTCGCCTTTCCGTCGAGACCCATCACACGGCGCGTCGGCGTGAGCAGCGGCTCCGGCTCGGGAAAGAACGCTTCACGCTGCTCGTTACCATCCTCGCCGAACGTGCCGAGCCGCCGGCCAAAGGTCGCGTTCCACCGCCGCGAGACCACGCGCGACAACTCTAAGTGCTGCACCTGGTCTTCGCCGACGGGAACTTTGTCGGCGCGATAAAGCAGGATGTCGGCCGCCTGCAGCACGGGATAGTTGAGCAAGCCGGCCAGCACGCTCTCCTGCCGCTCGGCTTTCTCCTTGAATTGCGTTTGGCGCTCGAGCTCACCGAGCGGCGTCACCGAGTTGAAGATCCAGGTCAGCTCGGTATGTTCCGGCACCTGCGACTGCACGAACAGCGTGGCGATGTTGGGATCGATCCCCGCCGCGAGCAGACCCACGGCGAGATCGTGGCGACGCGCGCGCAGCTGCTCCGGATCGTAGGCAATCGTAATCGCGTGGTAGTCGACGATGCAGATGATCGTCTCGTACGCGTGCTGCAGCTGAACCCAGTTCCTGACCGCACCGAGATAGTTGCCGATGTGCAGCTCCCCGGTCGGCTGAATCCCACTGAAGATCCGTGACATCCGGTCAACATAACCTCGGCCGCGCGCTGTTGGCGACGTGCGTGGCGGCGGCGGCGCGCGCCGCGGAGATCATTCGCCGGGGCGCGGCCGACCGCGGCACGCTCACGTGGGAGACCAAAGCCCGCACCGATTTCGTGAGCGAGGTCGATCGCCGCGCCGAGCAGGTGATCGGCGAGACGATCGCCGAGCGTCATCCCGACGCTCGCCTGCTCGGCGAGGAGCTCTCGCCGGCGATGGCCGACCG
This sequence comes from Gemmatimonadales bacterium, assembly GCA_044449465.1. Taxonomy (GTDB): domain Bacteria; phylum Gemmatimonadota; class Gemmatimonadetes; order Gemmatimonadales; family Gemmatimonadaceae; genus JAQBQB01. Next base: position 7,757 of record JBIOHX010000142.1, read on the forward strand.
CAGCGGTCTGCTGTTCGTGGCCGACCCGCTCGACGGCACGACGAACTTTCTCCACGGTTTTCCCTGGTATGCGGTGTCGATCGCCGCGACGATCGACGGCGTCGTCGAAGCCGGCACGATCCTCAACGCCGCGAACGGCGAGCTGTTCACCGCGACGCGCGGCGGCGGCGCGCGGCGGAACGGCCAGCCCACCGCCGTCTCCACGATCACTGATCCGGTCCGCGCCCTCATCGGTACCGGCTTCCCGTTCAAGGGCGGTGATGAGGTCGAGCGTTACCTCGGCATGCTGCCGCGGATCATGCGCGAGTGCGCGGGCATCCGGAGGCCCGGCGCCGCGGCGCTCGACCTCGCCGACGTTGCCTGTGGACGGTTCGAGGCGTTCTGGGAGCTCCGGCTCGCACCCTGGGACATCGCCGCCGGCATCTTGTTGGTGCAGGAGGCAGGGGGCGTAATCACGAACCTCGAAGGCGAGCCCTGCCCCATCGACCACTCCGGCGTAGTGGCAGGCAACGCGGAGATGCACGCGTGGCTGCTCGAGCGAGTGAACATCTAGCCCGCCGATACGACGCGGCCACTCCCCAGGGCGCCGATATATTCCGTCACCAGGCCGCGCTGACCTCAGCGACCCACGCCCAACGCCCCACGCATCATATGAAGCTCGTCGAGTGTGTTCCGAATTTCTCCGAAGGCCGCCGCCCTGACGTCGTCGCCGCCATCCGCGACGCGATCGCCGCCGTCGACGGCGTCGCCGTGCTGGATGTATCCTCCGACCAATCACACAATCGAACCGTCGTCACCTTCGTCGTGCCGGTCGAACACGCGATCGATGCGGCCTTCGCCGGCATGCGCGTCGCCCGCGACAAGATCGACCTCACCCACCACACCGGCGAACATCCGCGCATGGGCGCCACCGACGTCGTCCCGTTCATTCCGCTCGAAGGGACGACGATGGAGGACTGTGTCGTCCTCGCCCGCGCGCTTGGCGATCGCGTCGGCCGCGAGCTCGGGATTCCAGTTTTCTTATACGAGCGCGCCGCGTCGCGCCCAGAGCGGGAGAATCTCGCCGACGTCCGCCGCGGCGAGTTCGAAGGTATCCGCGACGAGATGAAGGCCGGCGCCACGAATCGCCTCCCCGACTTCGGCCCGCCGCACGTGCACCCGACGGCCGGCGCCGTCGCCATCGGCGCGCGCCCATTTCTCGTCGCCTACAATGTCTACCTCGGCCCGGCTGTCAACATGGCTGTCGCCAAGGCCGTCGCCAAAGCGGTGCGTGGCTCGTCGGGCGGACTGCGCTACGTGAAGGGCCTTGGCCTCGAGGTCGACGGCCAGGCGCAGGTGTCGATGAACCTCGTCGACACGGAGAAGACGCCGATCTATCGCGCGTACGAGATGGTGAAGCTCGAGGCGGAAGCCATGGGCGTGTCGCCCACCTGGAGCGAGATCGTCGGCGTCGTGCCGGAGCGCGCGCTGTTCGAGACCGCGGCGCGACACATTCAGCTTCGCGATTTCAAACCGGACATGGTGCTCGAGCACAAGGTGCGGCAGGCCGTGCAGGGCGGCGAATCGCTCACCGGATTCATCGCATCGGTCGCGTCGCCAGCCCCGGCCCCCGGCGGGGGCACCGTCGCCGCGCACGCCGGCGCGCTCGCCGCGGCACTCGCGCAGATGGTCGC
>JBIOHX010000143.1:0-9316 GCA_044449465.1 Gemmatimonadales bacterium
AAAATCGACCCGATAGGGCGTCGTCGGCGTAGCGGGACTTGGGAAGCGACACCCAAAAGGTCGCCACGTTCGCGGGATCGAAGCCGAGGCGGACGGCGTGCAAACGGCGGAACGAGCGAAAGAGCAGTCCCGATCCGGAGAGCACGACGAGCGCGATCGCAACTTGTCCAGCGACCAGCGCGCGACGGGTGCGATGTGCGCGGCGCCCCGCGGTGGCAGAGCGCGTCGAACCATGCAGCGCGAGCACACCCCGGTGAATGCGAAGCACGGGCAGGGCGGTCGAGATGAGGGTCGCGACCGCCGCTAGCACCAACGCGAAGCCGATCGAGCGACTATGGATCGCGAGCTCGGCCACGCGCGGAATGTCCACGCGTCCGTTGTTGGCAAACAGCTTCACGGCGACATCGGCGAACACCACGGAAAGGACGGCGGCCGCGGCGGCGATGAGGGCGAGCTCGGTGACATAGTAGCGGGCGACACGCGCGCGACCGGCGCCCAATGCTTGCCGCATGGCGAGCTCGCGCTGGCGAGCCTCGAATCGAACCAGCGTCAAGTTGCCGACGTTGATGCAGGCGACGAGGAAAAGAAGGAACGCCGCGCCAGCGACGATCCAGACCGTCCGCGCGACACCGCCCGTGATGTCGTCACTGAGCGGTGTGAGCACCAGCCTCGGACGGGTTTGCTCCATGATTTGCCGCGTCGTGATGCCGGGCACGAAGTTCGGATACAGCTCGGAAACGCGCGGCAGCACGGCGGTGAAATCGCGCTGCGCCTCGGCGATCGTCACGTGGGGCTTGAGGCGCGCGATCGCGGTGTAGGCAAAGGCGTCGGCCGGCGGATTCGCCGGGTCGACGTTGAGCGGGATCCAGACCGCCGTCTCCGGCGACGGGAGGCGGAAGGAAGCTGGCATGACGCCGACGATGCGCCGTGTCACGCCGTTGACGTCGAGCGCTCGGCCGATCACCTGCGGGTCGGCGCCGAACGATCCACGCCATGTGCCCTCACTGATCAGCGCGACCGGCGCGGCGCCGACGGCATCTTCGTCATCGTTGAACGCGCGTCCGACGAGCGCCGGGCTTCCGAGAACAGTGAAAAGGCTCGCCGACGCATTGGCGATGTCGAGTCGTTGCGGATCGGTCGCTTGGCCGGGCACGGCGACGTTCGCCGAGCCTTCTTTATAGATGCCGATGCCCTCGATGGTGTGCGTCTGTGTGCGATACGTGAAGTACGTCGTGACCGATTGCTGCGCATGATAGAGATTCACCGGCGGCATGTCGTGCCACGCGCCGACGAGGCGGTCCGGTTGTTTGTAGGGAAGCGGCCGGAGGAGAATGCCGTCGACGACGGCGAAGATGGCAACCGATGCGGCGGCGCCGATCAGCAACGTCGCGAACGCCGCAACTGCAAAGCCGGGTGATCGCAGAAGCGAACGGCACGCATGCCGGACGTTCTGCGTTGTCTCATCGGCGATCCCTCTGAAGCGGCGTTCCATGATTGTCCCGGGGTCGGCGTTCGAAAGAAGCTGCCACCGCCCGGTCGGGGAGTCAAAGACTGGTCCTTGGATCAGGAGCTCGACGTCAGCTCTCTCAAGGCATTCGGCCAAGCAATCGGCGAACGCGTGAGGCTCGGTCGGAAAACGACAACGATCACCACGACGAGTGTGTCGGAGCGTAGGGGGTGGGGGTAGGCCGACCGACGATCACCGCCCCAAGGCAAGTTCAAAGCTTGGCTCCGTCTGTGTCCGCTTTTGTCCGCTTTTGTCCGCTTCCAATCGTTACGGCCCGCCCGAGCGGCAGTTCGCGCGCCCCCAATCGTGACAGCCTGAACGGCAGTCAAGCCGCGCCGCCGCATGCAAGCCATAACGACTGGTGAAAGACACTAGCGGACACAAACGGACACAAACGGATAACTGCGATTGGGGCGGCGCCGGCGAGGGCGCAGTGAGGCGTAGCGTGCCGTAGGTGCGGGGCGTGATCTTCGAACCCGCCGCCGGTCAGCCCAGATCGATCCGCCCGACGAGCACGCGGGTGAGCGTCGTTGGAATCGAGATGTCGAGCGGCAAAAAGTAGTCGGTCCACTCTCGCGGGACGAGATAGAACACTCTCATGCCCGGCGAACGGAAGTAACTGTCGCTCCAGGTCTCGAGCATCGCGGCGGCTTCGTCGTCGAACAATCCCGCGGCGACGAGGGAACGCTTCATCGACGCCCGGAGATCGGCGATCGCGGTGGCTGTGTAGTCGCCTTCGGCGAACGGTGGCACGTTCGCCAGCTCGGCGGACGCCGCCGACTTGTTGATGCCGATGGGGCCAACCGTGCGAAACGCGGCGCTGCCGTTGGCCCGAACGTCGATGACCCAGGCCGCGCCAATCATCGCGCTCGGATGCCGCAACCATCCGAGGTCAGCGGGCGCCAAGAGGCGGACACCGGCCGCGGAGCGGCGGGTTTGCATGACGGCGTCGAGGTGCGCGACGCCGCGATAGAAGAGATACTGCTCGCCTTCGCCAGCACTCGTGCGGACGCGCGCCGCGTGCACGTTGCGCGGCGCGAGCCAGACGTGCGCGGCGGTCTCGGGGAGCGGCGTCGATTCCTCGAGCGAGACTCCCGACCAGCGGAGCTTGCCGACGACCGAGCTGTCGAGCAACACGCCATTCCAGAGTTGACCAGCGAGCTGGCCGAAGCCGGAGCGGACGGCCAACTGATGCCCGCGCGTGTCGGACTCCTCGACGTCCGCCGAAACGGAAGCGGCTGCGTCCGGGTAGAACTCGTTGAGCACGCCGCCGCGGAAGTTCACGGTCACGTCGAATGGCGGGAAGTTTTTTTCCGCGCCGGCGGCCGGATGAAAGTAGACGACGGGCGTCTCGAGACGCATGGTCACGTCCGGTCGACAGGGACCGAATGGCGTCTTCACCAGCGGCACTCTCTTGAGCGTGCCCGGCGATTCGACGACCGACCCCGGCGGCACCGTGAGGCCCGCGGGCTCGAACCGATGAACGAAGTCGGGAAGCGGATCCGAGCCCGAGATACGGTTGAGGCATCCCGCCGGTGTACCGGCGGCGGCGTGCACGGTGGTGATGGTCCCCCACTCGTGAACGATCAGCGGGGTGGGAGTCCGGTTAAAGGCGCTTGCACCGATTCCAGCCACGCCCGCGAATACGATCGCGGCAACACCGCTGCGCACCGGGTAGCTCATGGTATGCCTCCGTTGCGATCAAGGACCGCAGGTTCTCTGCCGGCGTCACTTGCGTCACCAAATCCTCTGGCGAAACCCGCGCTCTGCTCGGATCGTACGGCAGGTCGACCCCCTCCGGAATCGCATGCAGCCTTCCTATATCCTCCGCGCGGTACTCGCCCTACTCCTCGCGCTCGGCGCGGCGCCACTTCACGCACAGTCCAATGACGAGCCCGCCGCCACGCACGGCGACTCTACGGCGCGGGTGACGGCACGCCGTCCATTGACGCGTTCGACTTTCCATATCGTGAGCGTGGACGGGACGGAGGCGCTTCTGCTCACCGACACTACGATCGTCGCGCAACTGACCGACGCTGGACTGGCGCGCACATCCTCGGGCATCGACTCCGGCACTGCGAGCAAGGACGTCCCGCTCGCCGGACGCATGATCGCCGGCATGTTCGGCGGCCTGCTCAAACCCATGTTCGATCACGCCATCGAGTACGACCTGCACGACTTGGCGCAGGCGAGCTACTCGAACGGCCGGCTCGTGCTCCGCAGCCGCGACGGGAGCGACGTGTTCGGCGACACGGACTTCTTCGGCCGGCAAGTCATGGAGAATTTCAGCGCTGCCGATGCGCGCGAGTTTGCCGCGCGCGCGAACCGGGCGCGCGCTAGCGTTGCGCCACGCACATAACACACAGCCCCTGGCGCGAAACGCGATCGAGCATTGTACTATCGTGCCGCGCTCACGGTCGGCGCATGATAGAATCCCGGAGACGCCACATCTCGGGTTCATCCGACCGTATGGGGCGACTTCCGAACCCTTGTTTTTTTTGCACAAACGACCCGGGAAGCGCGAGCGCGAATGCCAAAGGTCCTACGTACCGCTTCCTCTCGACGCCCTGTGAATCCCGGACCACGAGATACTCCAAGTTGGGGGTGGGAGTGCCGCCCCAGTCATATCCCTTTCGAACGACCGTACCCGACCAACCCTGATACAAGTCAAACCAGGCTCGGACTTCGCGCACCTCGACTGGCAGCATCACAATGACGATCGCGACCACGGCGATGGTCGCTTTTCGGGAGTACGATGCACGCTGCACGCGCCCGCCCGACACACCGTTGCTCCACCCGACCTCAATCACACGGTCCGGCGTTTCGTAGTCGGAAGCCATCCCAGCGAAGACGAGAAGCAGCTGGCGAAGAAGAGTGACTGCGAAGGCTGACATCCCAACCTTGACCACCGCATCAAAGCTTGGCCGGTCAGCGATGAGATAGCTGGCCATCGTCAGCACCAACGCGGCCACGAGGGCAACAGCCAATTTTCCGAGGGCCGACGCCCAGCGTTCGAGTGCTGTCCTCATGATGACGATGACGTGACGAACGGCTTCCGGGTCACGCCAGGCCCTCGCCCAGCCCTGGAGAACACACCTGCCGCGGTCCGCCTGGGTAGCTTGGGTTAAAGAGCGTTGATGCCATGTTGTTAACAGCGCGCCGAATCACCCGTCGGATCCGCTAACATCGACCCCCTCTCGCCTGTCATGTTCTCGAAGAGCATGCCGACCGAGCGCGGAGGCGCCCCATCCCATCCGTCCGATCCCCCCGACGGCGATCTCGTCGTCCGCGCACGCGCGGGCGACCGCGGCGCATTCGAAACCCTCGTCCGGAGGTATTACCGCTCCGCCTACTCCATCGCGCTCGCATATACGAGAAATCGCGCCGACGCCGAGGACGTCTGCCACGACGCCCTGGTTCGCGCCGGTGCCCGGCTCGCCACCTGCCGCGATCCCAAGCGCTTCGGCCCCTGGCTGTACGCCATCGTCCGCAACCACGCCAAGAACGCCGTCGCCCGCGGCTTCGTCCGCCGCTCCGAGCCTTTGTCGCACGCCACGGCGCGGAGCCCATCGGACCCGGCGGCCGACGCCGAGCGCGCGGATGTTCGTGCGACACTGGAGCGAGCGCTGGAGTCGTTGTCCCCGGTGCAGCGCGAGGTGGTGCTGTTGCATGACCTCGACGGCCGCACGCATGATGAGATCGCCGCCATGATCGGCACGTCGAGCGGCATGTGTCGTCAACACTTGTTCAAGGCGCGCCGCCGGCTGCGCGCCGCACTGGGCCTGACCCTTCGAGGAGACGATGACCGCTGACACGCACCACCCCGAAGACTCGACTGATCAACCATTCGACCTTTCCGCCCTCGACCCCACGCGCGACCGCGCCCGTTTCGCGGCCGCCGTTGCCTCGATCGCGCGCAACGTCGACCGCGATTCAGCAGCCCACGCGCCGATCTCCGTCGCCGGCGAGATTGCCTCCTGGTCTCGTCCCGCGCTCATCGCTGCCGGCATCATCCTAATGTTGTCCATCCCCGCGCTGTCACGTCTCACGGTGCCGCCTTTTCCGCCGCCCCAGTCAGCACTCGGCATCCCCGACCGCCTCGCCGAGCTCTTTCAATCCCCTCACACCCCGAGCTTCGGCGAGATCGAGGCTGCACTCTCCCCGACTCCAGCGCCCCGGTAATGCGTGAGCCTTCTCATATGAATGCCCAGTCGCCTTCGCCGCGGCGCAGCGCAGCCATCCTGCTCATCGTCGCCTTCCTCGCCGGCGGATTTACCGGCGCAGTCGTCGACCGGACGGTCTACATCCGACGGGTCCTCGACCGAGCCCGCCAAGAGCGGCGGGGCGGCGCCGGGGCGGTGGCGATCGATCAGATCCCGACCCCTATAGAAGCGCTCGGCCTCACCCCCGACGAGACCGCGCGCCTCCACGGCATCGCGCGCCGCTGGCGGCCCCAAGCCGGCGTCGCCCTCGACGACCTGCGCGGCCGTGTCGCGGACATGGAAAACAATATGTTCGCCGAGATGCTCTGCGTGCTCACGCCCGATCAGCGCGTGCGCTACGCGCGCGCGCTGACGGAGCAGCCGCAGAGCGACAGCACGATGGTCGCCAAGCGCTTCGCGCTCGTCCGCGCCAACCGCTGTCCCGCGGAGCGATAACACCGGCCGGGCCCTGCCTGTCCTGAGGATGAGTGTTCTCATCATCTCTTCCTCACGGTGTCATGCGACGGACCCTGCGCATCGCCGCCCCGGCCTTGCTCGCGCTCGCGTGCGTTGCTGCTTCGCTCGCCGGCCAGACGCGCCACGAGATCGTGCGCGGGCGCGTGCTCTCCGACAGCGACGCGGCCGTACCTGACGCCGATGTCATCGTCACCCGAACCTCGGACGCCGTCGCGAAGGCGACCCAGTCCGACGCGCAGGGCCGATACTCGGTCGACTGGCCAGACGGCACGGGCGACTACGCGTTCACCGTCAGTGCTCCCGGCTTTCGCACCTATTCGTCGCACCTCGTTCGCGGCGCCGATTCCGTGATCGTCGCCGACGTCCGTCTCGTTCACCTCGTCCAGCAGCTCGCCGCCGTCCTGTCACAAGCGACGCGCCCCGTGCCCGACCGCGATCCCGCGTCGTTCGCCATCGGCGGCTCCGGGTCGTCGACCATCGCGCAAAACTCGGGGCGCCGCCTCGCCCCCGATCAGGCCGGCGATCTCACCGCCATCGCGGCGATGCTCCCCGGTGTCGCGCTCACGTCGACCGGCATCTCCGTGCTCGGACTCCCGTCGAGCCAGAACGCTGTCACCCTCGGCGGCCTCGCGTTCGCCGGCGCCGACATCCCCCGTGACGCCACCACCCGCGTGCGCGTGCAGACCTCGAGCTACGATCCCGCGAACGGCTGGTTCAGCGGCGCGCAGACCGCGGTCGATCTCGTGATCGGCGACCAGTTCACGAATCGCACGTCGCACTTCACCGCTGACGCGCCGCCGCTCGAATTCAACGATCCCATCTCGGCGCGCCTTGGCCAGCGCTTCACCAACCTGAACGCGAGCATCGGCGGGAACGGCCAGCTCGTCGACGATCGCTGGGCCTACAACTACGGACTTCAAGGTGGCCGCAAAGTGTCGACGGCTGCCTCTATCCTGAGCGCCGACCCCGATCTCCTTGCTCACGCCGGCGTGTCGAGCGACTCCGTATCGCGCTTCCTCGGGCTGCTCGGCCAAGCAGGCGTTCCGATCACCGCCGCCTCGTTCGCCACGTCCACCATCGACGACAACGTCTCCTTCATCGGTCGAGTGGACCACGCGCCCTACGACTGGATCAAGCTCGCCTACAATCCCGTGAGCTATGGAGTACAGGGGTACGCGAAGTACGACCGCACCCAAGGCGTCGGCCTCACGCCCATCGGCACCCCCGCCCACGCCGGCGAGACGAACCAGCAAATAGGCGCGGTCACCGGCTTCTTCAGCGCCCTGTTCGGCCCGAGCTACCTCGCTGACCTTCGCTCCGGCCTTACGTTGACGCGCAACACGAGCGCGCCGGACCTCGCCGTTCCTGACGGCCGCACCCTCGTCGCGTCGAACCTCGCAGGCGCCACGCCCAGTGTGTCGACCCTCGCCTTTGGTGGCAACAGCGCGATGAACAGCCGCCTCACCACCTTCCGCTGGGAGACGCAGGGTGAGCTGCAGCTCTACCCGCCCGGCCTCGCCACCCATCGCCTCAAGATCGCCGGCGACGCGCGCTTCGACTCATACGATCAAAGCGTACTCACTAACGAATTCGGTTCGTACTCCTATAACTCCCTCGCCGATCTGGCGGCCGGTCAGCCCGCGTCATTCACGCGAACGCTCACGTCCCCCGCTCGCACCGGCGGCGAATGGAACGCATTCGCGTCGGTCGGCGATCTCTGGCGTGTCAGCACTTCCTGGCAGGTCATCTACGGCGCGCGTCTCGACGGCAACGTTTTCACCAAGGCGCCGCTGCTCAACCCATCGCTCGCCTCCGCCCTCGGCGTGCGCACGAACGAAGCGCCGGCCACCCTCGGCGTGAGTCCGCGCCTCGGCTTCAATTGGCAAAACGGCAAGGGCAAGATCGTACGCGGCGGCATCGGCCAATTCCGCAATGTCGTCGACGCGACCCTCCTCGCTGCGCCGTCGGTGAGCACCGGCCTTCCCGGCGGCACGACACGCCTATCCTGCATCGGCGGCGCGGTACCCGCGCCGAATTGGAGCGCCTTCGCGACGAACCCCTCGTCGATACCGGCCCAGTGTGCGGGCGTAAACGGGATCCTCATCGACTCCGCGCCGGCAGTGCAGCACGTCGATCCATCCTACCAGCCGGCGCGAAGCTGGCGCGCGAACCTCGGCTACCAGTCCAGCGCCTGGCGCAACGTCTTCACCGTCGAGGCGCTCGGTTCGCTCAACGTCGATCAACCCGGGTCCTTTGACCGCAACCTCTCCGCCGCGCCGGCCTTCTTCACGAGCGACGAGCGTCGCCCCGTCTTCGCGGCGCCGTCGGCCATCGTGCCGGCCACGGGCCTTGTCTCGCCGACCGTCGCGCGGCGAGTTGGCGCGTTCGGTCGCGTCGTCGACGTTGTCTCCGATCTCCGGTCGCAGAGCGCGCAGGGCATCCTCACCCTTCGCCCGTATGTCCCGACCGCGGCTCGGCCGTACTTCGGCGACGTGATCCTCGCCTACACGCTCACGGATGTACGCTCCCAGCAGCGCGGCTTCGACGGCGCGGCATTCGGCGATCCAACATTGCGTGAATGGGCGAGGGGCGATCTCGACGCTCGGCATCAGCTCGTCGCGCAGATGGTCTTTCGTCCCCTCGGCGACGGACGCGTCCTCACGTACGTGTATGGTCGAGCAATGTCGGGATTGCCGTATACGCCGCTCGTCAACGCCGACGTGAATGGCGATGGATTGGTGAACGACCGCGCGTTCGTCTTCGACCCGGCCGCGACGAGCGATCCCACGCTAGCGGCGGGAATGCGCTCGCTCCTTGCGAACGCGACGCCGAACGTTCGCGACTGTCTCGACGCCCAACTCGGTCGCGCGTCGGCGCGCAATAGCTGCCAGGGTCCATGGACGGCTTCGCTCAACTTAGGCGTCCGTCTCAGCGGACAGTCGCTCCTCCACATGCCGCGCGCCGACGTCACCCTCAATCTCACGAATCCACTCGGCGGATTGGATCAACTCCTCCACGGCACGAACAACCTCCGTGGATGGGGTACCCCCGCGACGCCCGACCAGACGCTCTACACCGTGCGCGGCTTCGATCCCTCGACCAGTCGTTTTCTATACATGGTGAACCCGCG
>JBIOHX010000144.1:0-9306 GCA_044449465.1 Gemmatimonadales bacterium
ATCGGGACCGCGCCGGGCTTTTTATTATACCGTTCCCGGCGCGCGCGCAATAATTGGCGGGTGGGTGGTCGCCCGGGGTGCGACGACGAGACTGTCCGACAGGCCGCGCGTTTTGCCGAATCCGAACACGGTGAGCGGCTCATCCAACGTATTGTGAATCGTGGCGCGCACCTCGGTGCCGACGCGGACGCGAATGAGAGGTCCGGGCGTGGTGAGCGAATGTCCAACCTCGGCGAACGCGGCGACGTCGATGCCGCGCCCGCCGTCGCCCTCCGGATGCCACGTGCCTGGCCGTACCTCGAGGGCGACGGTGAGCACGCCGCCCGCGAGCGTGCCGGCGGCGTGGCGATTGTCATTCGGTGCGATGCTGTTGGATGCGGGAGGCATCGCGACTCGTGCGACGAACAGCGCCAACGGGACCAGCAGGAGGGAAGCGGTCGGGCGCGTCATTGATTGTGCCTCGTGCGGCGGGAGGGAGCGACGAGGATTGCGATCCTGCAAGGCGAGAAACGTAGACGCGCCCGTGAACGCGCGCCAGCATCGCATACGCGCGAAGTTACTTCACTCGTGCATGAATTGGAGACCGCACGCTAGTCGAGCTAGGGACGCGTCAGCGTCAGGGGACATGGACCTTGGTCGATGGAACCGAATGCGCCACCGAGGGTGAGCGTGTCGACGAGCGCGGCGGCGAACGGCGGAGTCCAACCGTTGCTAAACGTCATCGCGCCGGAGAACTGGTCGCCAGATCGCAGGGCCGCGAGCGTCACGCTGCCGGTGCCGCGGAGCGTACCGCCTCCGCAGCCCAGCGTGTTGTCGCCCGCCACGGTGAACGTGCCGCCGCCGACGACCGAATCGGTGAACCAGCGCAAATCGAGCGTGACCGACACGCCTCCCGACGCGCCGGTCCACGTGCCGTTGAATGACGCGCCCGGCCCGCCGACGACGGCCGACGTGAGCGTGAGCGTGTCCGCGCTTACCTCGCCGCCGATGGCCGGCGTCGTCGCCGCCTGCGCCGTGAAGCTGTACGGACCAGCCGGTAGGCTGTCGCCGAGGATCGACGATACCGCGATGGTGCGAGTGAGGGTCACCGCGTCGCCGGAATTGAGCGTTCTCTGAACGAGCAGCGTCGGGCACTCGAGCAGGCGCGGCAGCGCCGTCGACGACCAGGCGAGCAAGCGCACGCCGTTCACCTGCCGGTAGGCGCGCAGATCGAACGGACCGCTTCCGCCGCAGTCGACGCCCCAGGTCAGGGTCTGCGGCGCGACACCGACGTTTGTGATCGTCAGCGTGCTGAACACCGCCCGTCCGGTGTCGGCGGCGATGATCGAGCTCTGCGCCGACTCGGTAAAGTTCGGATTCGACCCGCCATCTCCGGTCGTGATCGTGGCGGTGCAGCCGGACAGCGCGAGCAGCAGCACCGAAACAGACGCCGCGACTGGCCGGCGCCGGTGGACGCGCGTTGGGTTGATGGTCATCGTGCCTGCTCAACCGGTGGACGCGTTGTTCCGGTCACCTTCGGTCGGCGCTTGGCTATCGCTTCGCCGGCAGCCGGCGTCAACTTGTTTGCATGAAATCCCTCGACGCGCCGGGAGGAGCGATCGCGCGGTGGTGGCGCCGGCTGTCGCGGCTGCCCTACGGCCGCACACTGTTCAGCATCATCATTGGCCGCATGGCGCCCTACACCGGCACGGCCGGCGCGCGCGTCGAAGAGCTGCGGCCCGGATACGCGCGCTGGCGCCTTGGCGACCGCCGCCGCGTCCGTAATCATCTGCGCTCGATCCACGCGGTGGCGCTGGTGAATCTCGCCGAGGTCACGAGCGGAACGGCGATGCTCATGGCGCTGCCCCCGGGAGTGCGGGGGATCGTCACTAGAATCTCGATCGAGTATCTCAAGAAGGCGCGCGGTACGATCACCGCCGTGTGCCAGTGTGCGCTGCCGCCAATCGAGCAAGAGACGGAGCTCGACGTGCACGCCGAGCTCCGTGACGCGGCGAACGACGTCGTCGCACGCGCCACGGTCACCTGGCGACTGTCAGCTCATGCGCCGCCGCCCGTGCAGTAGGTGCAGCGCGCCTCCTGCGCGTGGTTCACGCCCCACGTGCCGGATGGAATGACGGTGATTCCCGGGATGACGCCCTCGAGCCATTCCTTTGCCGCGACTTCTTTCGTCACGCCCGCGTTCGGAGCGAACATCTCACTCAGAGCGTGGAGCGCGACGTTGCACGCGCCGAAGATCACACCCTTGGCCTGAAGCTTGTCGATGGCCATATCGTCTATGAGAAGCGAGCCCGGAGCCGCCTTGTAGAACGGATTCTTCACCGCCGGCTTCTTCGTCGTCGGGTCGTCGACCTTGATCGCTTCCCCAATCTTGTACTTGGCCCACAGCGGGTGATTGAGCGCCAAGGGCATGGCCATGTGCCGGAGCACGATTACCGACGCGCCCGGATCTGCGGGCGCCTGCATCGCCATGAAGGTGTACGAGAAGGCGAGTGGGAATCCCTCGTTCGGCGAGTATGCGTCGACCAGCTGGCGGTGCTTCGCCTTGAGGCCCACGAGCCATTTCGACCCGTCTGGCTGCTGCGCCTGACCTTCACCGAGCAACGTGCCAGGCAACGCGAGTCCAGCGCCGGCCAGCGCGAGGCTGCCGGCGCCAGCGGCGAGCTTTCCGAGAAACGCGCGCCGATCGGCGTTCATCCATTCGTTGGTACTGGCGCCGTCGTCTGCAGGCTCGTCGCGTGCCGCTCCGTCGAGTGTGTCTCTCATCCCTCGCTCCCGGCGCGGGTGGGCCGCGCCTATGTGGGGTAAATGACTACCTGCCGCGCGCCCGTGCAGGAGACTTCGAGGCGTTCAGGCGGTGCTGCCGGATTCCGTGTTGCGGATCACGTTGGGTAGTTCACTTCGCGGCGGGGCGTTTCATCCGCGGCACGCAGTGTAACGCTCTCCGGTTGATTCGTCACTATCGGAGTTGCTCAGGAGTCAATCGGATACAATCTCGACCTTCGACCAGCCACGCCCATGACGACGCGACGCGAGCTGACCATTCGCCATACCGAGTTGACCGTGCTCCCCGAGTCCGTGTGGAGCGAGACGGGACTCGAGGTCCTCAACGTCTCCAACAACAAGCTCGTGTCCGTCCCGGACGCGATCAAGAACCTGCAATCGGTTCGCTCGCTCGACCTCGGCCACAATGGGCTGCGCGCCGTACCCGGCTCGATCGGCGAGCTCGCGGCTCTCCGCGACTATTTGTACCTGAGCCACAACCAGCTTGTCGAGCTGCCGCCGACGATCGGAGGGCTCGTTCATCTTCGCTACCTGAACGCCAGCGATAATCAGCTCGTGCGGCTGCCGGAATCGATCGGCGCGCTCGCGTCGTTGATCGAGCTGCGCCTCGACCACAACCGGATCCTCTCGCTCCCGCCGTCGATCGGACGGCTCACGGCGCTGCGCGAGCTCAACGTCGCGCGCAACGACCTGGTCGAGCTGCCAGATACGATCACCGAGCTCGCGAAGCTCAGGGTGCTGAATCTCGAGTCGAACCACCTGTCGCGGCTTCCCGACGCAATCGGCAACCTGGCGGATCTCGTAGAGCTCAACGTGCGCTTCAACGGCGTCGCCGAGTTGCCGACGTCGATTGGTCGGTTGGCATCGCTCACGTATCTCGATCTGCGCGCGAACGGAATTCGACTGCTCCCCGACACACTCGCCGCCCTGCCATTGCGAAAGCTCGATCTGCGCTGGAATCCGATCGGCCACTACCCCATGTGGCTCGACGAGCTCGAAGCGGGCGGCTGCACGGTCTACCGCTGAGTGTACGACCGTGCAGTCGTAGCGCCGTCAGCGCCGGCCCGCGGCGAGCTTCGCGGCAATGGCGTCCGACACGGCTTTCACGTCCGCACTATCGTCGTCGGTGAGGACGATGACAACGGCGCGCCGGTCGGGCAGTCGCACGAAAGCATCGCGCTTGCCACCCTCCACGCCGTACGCGGTGTAGCGCGACTCGCCGTGGAAGGTGTCATGCTGCCAGCCGGCGTTGTAGTCGATGGTCGTCGGCGCCGCGCCAGCCGCGTCGGGCACGAACGCCGGATTCTCGAGTCCGAGCTCCAAACGATAGAGCTCGTCGACATCCGAGCTCATGGCGCCGGCAGGGTCTGAGGTCGTCTTATGCCAGCCGATTGGCGTCGAGACCTGGCGGGCGATGCAGGTTTGGAATGGCGTCATCGGAGGCGCGTTGGCGCGGCCGCCTCGCCCTGCTCCGCCGCGCCCCGCCGGTGGCGGCGGCAGCTTCGTGCACAGTGCAGCGAGTGGATCGGCGAGGTGGCCGAGCGCGAACTGCGGCACGGTGGTCTCGGGCATGTACTTGGCTTGCGCCGGAACGCCGAAGGCCGCGTCGACGAACACCTTGCCATTCTCGGCGACGAGGACGGTGGCCTGCGCGCCGCTCCGTACGTGTTGCTCAATGAGCGAGCTCACAAAGTCCGCCGACACCGGCGAGTCGTTGCTCGCGCGGTGAAGCACGCGCCGCGCGCCCAAATCGTACCGGTCGCCCGGATGGAGCGTGAGGAATGGTCTCCCGGGATCGGTCGTGTCTGAGCCACCATACACGAACGCCTTGTCGCGCCCGATGATGGTCGCGGTGTCTCCCTGAACCACCCACGCCGTGCCCTCGTCCTCCGACATGCCGAGCAGCTTTGGGTACTTGGGCATGATCGAGTCCGCAAGATCGGCGAGCCGTTCCCGCGCCACGACGTGCTGATCGATCCCCACGCCGCGCAGGAAGGCGAAGCCCTTCTCGTAGCCCGGCGAATCCATGATGAAGTTGTCGTTCGAAGGCGCGCCACGCACGAGGAAGTCGCCGAGGATCGACGCGCCGGCTGAAGAGCCGCCGATGACGCCGCCGCGCGCCAACACGTCGTGGAACGCCTGCTCCGTTTTCGTTCCGGCATACGAGTCGACGAGATGGAATTGACGCCCGCCCTCGAACCAGACGCCGCCCGCGTGCGCCAGGATCTTGGCCAGCGAATCGGTGTCGGCGAGCTTGCGGTCCGTGGTGTGCAGCACGACCACGTGCTTGGCGCCCGCCCGCTTCCAGCCGCGCGTGCCCGGCGCGTTCTGGGAGTAGACGGAGTCACCACCGGCCGTCGGCACGTCGACGATCAGGGCGTCGGGCCCGCCGGCCGCGGCAATGAAGCGCGAGTAGATCTCGGGTCCCATCGCGCCCCCCCCGACCACGATCACCGTGCCGTGCGCCGGTCCCACTTTGATGGCCGACGGCGTGGCGCTTGACGAGGTCTGCGCGGCGAGCGGGAGCGAGACGAGTGCGGCGAGAGCGGCGGCGATCGACGTGCGCTGCGGGAGCGGCATGGAGGCCTCGGGTTGGGAAGGGCGGTTCGTACAGCTGCGCCATTAATGTACGAATGCGCGCCTCAGACCGCTCGAATCGACAGGGGCGGTCATGTCGAGCCCGGCACTGTGCCCCGCGCAAAGAAAACCTTGCCGGCGAAAGAGCCCGCCGCCCGCCGCGCTCCCGCATGCGAGTTGCACAGAGCGCTCCCGGCATCTACAGGAGCTCCAGCAATGACCGGACAATGGAAGTGGGTAGCGGCGGTCCCGTTCGCCATGATCGCCGCATGCTCGTCGCACAAGAGCAACTACGACTCGGCGAGCAGCGCCGGCGCCGTCGCGACCGACACGTCGGCGATGCGCGACACGACAGCGGCCACGCCGGCCACCACGCCGACGCCGATGGACTCGACCGCCATGATGGACACCACGAAGAAGGACACCACGATGGCGGATACGACCAAGAAAAGCACGAAAGCGCGGCGCCGCAAGAAAAAGTACTAGTCGCTCAGCGCGGCGAGGTGAGCGCATCGTGACGACGAGTCCGCGATGCGCTAACCTTGTCGTATGCCGAATCATCATCTCCCCTCGAGCTCGAGAGGCCGCCGTGCAGCCCGGTTGACCCTGCTGCTCGGGCTGGCCGTGACCGCCTGCGACACGCGTCAACACGCCATCGACGGACTGCGTGGCGTGAAGCTCAGCCCTGTTCTCGCCAAGCCCGACTTCACGCTCGACGATACGCAGGGACGCCCGTTCCACTTCGCGGCTGATACGCGCGGCACCGCGACGCTTCTCTACTTTGGCTACGCCAATTGCCCGGACGTCTGTCCGACGCACCTGTCGAACATTGCCGCGGCGCTCAAACGAATGCCCGCCGACGAACAGAGCCGGGTTCGTGTGGTGTTCGTGACCACCGATCCGGCGCGCGACACGGCGCAGGCACTCCGCGCCTGGCTCGACCACTTCGACAAGCGGTTCATCGGCCTTCGCGGCCCGCTCGACTCGGTCAACGCGATCCAGGGGCGGCTGGGACTCCCGCCCGCCGCCATGGAAGCGGTCAACGACCAGGCCGCGGGCCCGCGCAACTACGGCATGGGACACGCCGCGCAGGTCCTCGCCTTCTCGCCCGACGATAGCCTCCGCACCGAATATCCCAACGGCTTTTCCGCCGGCGACTGGGCGAACGATCTTCCAAAGTTGCTCAAGATCACGCGGTGAGGGCGAGCAGCGCGAAGGTGGCGAGCCAGTGCTCGCCGGCGTAGTCGCCGGCCACGTGCGGCAGGCTCGCCTCGACATGCCGATTGGCAGTATCCATCGCGATTAGGCGCCGCGGGTCGTCGGCGTCGAGGCTCGACGCGACACCGCGCCAGCACCAGGCGCTGCTCTGATTCAGTCCATCGAGGTGCGCGATTTTTCCGTCGGAGCGGTCGCTGACCCGCGCCGGCAGGAACAACGTGGCCGGCTCGCGGGCGGCGACGCGCGGCAGAAAGCGATCGAACCAGGCGCGCCACTCGCCGGCCGGCAGCACACGGCGCATGCACTCGGCTTCCATCAACGCCGGCGAGAGAAAGTCGTCGCCTCCAGGCTCCCAGGCCTGGCAGCCGGCGTCGGCGGCGAACCACTCGGTCGCCTTGGCGCGGAGCAGGCCGGCCAATTCCACTTCGCGCGCCTGCACAGCGTATTCGAGGGCCAGCGACAGCGCGAACGACGAATTGAAGTGCGTGCCGACACGGATCGGGTACGTCGCCTTTGGTAGAAAGGCGCTGAAGCGTTCGACGAATACGCGCGTGAGCGGCGCGAGCGCGGCCGACCAGCGGCGACCGCTCGCGTCGTCCTGCCGCGCAAGCTCGGCGGCGAGCATGAGAAGCCACGCCCACCCGTACGGCCGCTCGAACGTCTGGCGCGAGGGCTCGGCGAGATACGCAACCTCCTTGGCGACGTTGGCACTGCCGAGCTGCTCGTCGAACAGCTCTGCGATACGCGACGCCGCCGCGAGCCCCGGCACGGTGCGCCGCAGCGTGGCGAGCAACCAGTATCCGTGCACGTTCGAATGCCAATCGAAGCTGCCGTAGAACACGGGGTGCAGCGCGCGCGGCGATTTCAGATCGCCGGCGCCGTTCAGCACGTGGTCGAGCTTATTCGGATACTCGCGGCGCACATGCGCCAGCGCGAGCGAGGCGAAGCGGTCGGCGAGCGACGAGTCGAGCCCGGTCACCGGAACACGCAGAAATACATGATCGCGGTGTTGGCGACGAGCAGCAGCAGCCCGGTTGGGACTTGTACCTTGATTACGGCATTCTCGTCGGGCAGCTCGAGGAGCGCCGCGGGGACGATGTTGAAGTTGGCGGCCATCGGCGTCATCAGCGTTCCTGAATAGCCGGACAACATGCCCACGGCGGCCATGACCACGACGCTGCCGCCGAAGCGGTGGACGATCAGCGGCAGACCAATCCCGGCCGTCATCACGGGAAAGGCGGCGAAGGCATTCCCCATCACGCTGGTGAACAGCGCCATCCCGACGGTATAGGTGGCGACGACGGCAAACGCCGTGTCGAGCGGAATCCACCGCTCGAGCAGGCCGGCGACGATCGGTCCGACACCGGCGAGGGCGAACATCGTGCCGAGGGCAGCCAGCATCTGCGGCAGCACTGCCGCCCAGCTCACCGCATCCATCAACCGACGTGCTTCGATGATCGGCGCCGACAGCGGCGGGCGAAGCATCACCATCCCGACGATTAGCGCGACGACCGTCGCCAGGCCGAGTGAGATGAGCGTCACCTGCTTCGCGTCGACGAGCGGCGTGCCTCCGATGTGCACGGCCTTGAGCGTGAGCGTGCCGAGCAACGTGACGACGGGAATGGCGAGCGCCGGCACGAACAGCCGGTTCCCCCACTTCGCCGCGCTCGCCTCGCGATCGGCGCGTGTTGCCGCCTCGGGCGGCGCGCCCCCGAGCTTGCCGATCGCCATCACGAGCACCATGCCGATCACGAGCAGCCCGTTCACGAAGTCGGGAAGGCGCGACCCGGCGAGGAAGGTGACACCGTAGAGCGCCCAGAATGCGGCATTCACGTACCGCTTGCGGCTCGAGCGGTCGCGCAAGTTGACGAGCGCGATGCCGAGCATCATCACGCCCATCAGTAAATAGACGAATTCGAGTGTGATCATGGCGTGCCTGTCGGCTCGTTGGCCGCGGCACGCGCGGCGGCGATCTCACGGGCCAGCGACCGGTCGAGGAGCAGCAGCCGCGTGCCGTGGATGACGAATGCGCAGATCGCCGTCGGGATCGCCCACAGGGAGAGCTGAGTCGGCTCGACGAGGATGCCACTCTGTTCGAGAAAGCTGCGGATCAGCAGGATCGAGCCGATGGCAATGAAGATGTCTTCGCCATAGAACAGACCAATGTTGTCGGCCGCCGCGGCGTGGGCGCGGATGCGGTTGCGGGTCTTCTCCGGCAGCTCGCCGAACTGATTCTCCGCGGCCGCTTCGGCCATCGGTGCGATGAGGGGCCGTACCATCTGCGGATGGCCGCCGAGCGATGTGAGGCCGAAGGACGACGTGAGCTGTCGCAGCGCGAGGTAGGCGAGGAGCAGGCGTCCGGTCGTCGCGATCTTGATCGACGAGATCACCGTGCGCGCGCGCTCCTTGAGTCCGGCGCGCTCGAGCAAGCCGATCACCGGTAGCGCGAGCCAGACGACGGCGACCGAGCGGCTGTCGATGAACGCCTTACCGAACGACGAGATCACACTGACGAGCGCGTGGTGCGCGGCGAGGCCGGTCGCGATGGCGGCCGCCGCGACGACGAGCAACGGGTTGACGCGCAGCGCAAACCCCACGACGACGAGGAGGACGCCGAGCAGCGGCAGATACGACATGCAGGTTCGGTGGGGGAAGCGACGGTGGCGAGAACCCGTCGACGTGCGTCGAGAGACGCTACGCCCGCGACTCGGAGACGAAAGAGGCGGCGGG
>JBIOHX010000145.1:0-9290 GCA_044449465.1 Gemmatimonadales bacterium
ACGCCTCTGCAGGTGAACGCGACGCCTCTCCGCGCCAACTTGGCACCACGTCGGGTGAACACGACGCCGATGCAGGCCCGGCCGGCTCCGGTCCGCACTGAGCCGATGCCATATCAGATCGCGCCGATTCCCTACCGCACCAAGCTGACACTGCGCCGCACCAAGCTGACACTGCGCCGCACCAAGCTGACACTGCGCCGCACCAAGCTCACACTGCACCGCTCCAAGCTCACACTGTGCCGCTCCAAGCTTACGCTGCGCCGCTCCAAGCCGGCGCCTCACGGCATCAACCCGACGCCCCGGCATCCAATCGACGCTCGCCTGACGAACTTCCTCGCCAGGCACCGTCAACTCTCGCCGTCAGATCCGTTTGTGGTCCGTTCTATCCGTTTTCGTCCGTTTCCAATTCGTTACGGCCAGCCCGAGCGGCTGTTCAACTTCTAGGCGATGCACCCCATGACGACCGCCTTCAAGGCTTCTTCGCGTGCGGCCCCGGCGCCGCGATCGCCGATGTGTCGCTGATCCGAAATGTGAACTGCTGCTCGACGAGCTGTCGTACCTTCGTGCTCCCGATCTTCGCCGGCATGAACCGCATGTAGGGCAGCGCGTCGCGCACAGCGGTGATGAACTCCGGGTTCGTCGCCTTGAGCACGATGAACGACGACGTGTCCGCGAACCCGGTGGTGTCCACGGTATACCGCGCCTGAACGTATCCCATGACGTGCGACTCGAGCAGCGTCAGCGGATACGCCGGGGCCGCGCTGTTCGCCATCCGCGCGACAGCCGTATCGACCTCGAGGATCGAGTACACCGAGTCATGCGTCGGCTGCGGCGTAGCCGGCGGTCCCACCGTCGTGTCCTTGGTCACCCCGCCGCCGCCGAGGGTTTGATCGGGAATGACTGCCGGTCGCGTATCGCCCATCGTGCGCGGTCCTTCGCCCAGCCCGCCGCCCGGCTTGGCGAGCGCGATGTAACGCACGGCGCCACTGTGGCCCTGCTGCGACGGGGCGCGGTCGGGTGGCGGAAGGAAGTACGGATGATTCGCGATATCGTCGGGGGCGACACCGGCCGCTGGCATGGTGGCGACGATCCAGCCCGTGATGATCCCCGTGTGCACTAGAACGCTCACCGTCCCGAAAACCGCGATTGCCGCCACGGATTTCCGTGCATACGTGTTCGCCCACAAACGCATCATCGGAGCATACCTCCTTGCCCGCGTCGCCGGCGCGATCCAATCGCGCCGGCGTCCGTCGCGCCTACTTCAAGTACCGCTCGCGGAGCAGCTCCGCGTGGTGCAGCTCGTGTCCGGCGATGATGTAGAACAACGCGCGAACGCTCACCGTATTGTTGCTCGCCGACCCGCGCCGCAGAAACGCCGCCGGCTCGAGATGCGATATCAGCTGCACCGTCGCGGCGCGCACGGTGCGAAACTCCTCGGCCAGATCGGCCATCGTCCGCGCGCCGAAATTCCCCGCCGGCGCCCACGCGTTCTCGTCGAATCCGGGCAGCGGCGTCTCATCGCGGCGCGCGAACGTCAGCGCGCGATATGACATCACCCGCTCGACGTCCGCGAGATGGCCGACCACTTCTTTCACCGTCCACTTGCCCGGTGCATAGGCATAGTCGGCGCGATTCGCCGGCACGCTCGCGAGAAGATCGAGCGTGCCCCCGATCTGGGTGCGGAGCTGCGACGGCAGATCGCCGTCGGGAACGCGGTCGATGTACCGGCCGTAGTACGGCGAGTGCTCGTCGGCCTGCGGGCGCCCGATCGTCGGACGCGTTGGCATCGTTGCGGTGCTCATGAGAGGTTGTTGATGTCGGTGTCAGGCGATCCGGGCTTCGGCGCATCGGCGCCCGCCTGCTTGGCTTTCCAAGCGGCGAGTACCCTCGCCTCGATCGCCGGGTCGAGGCCGTTCGTGCCGCCCACCGCCAGGTTCGCCAGCTCGGCGGCCGATCGCGTCCGGTTCCAATCCAGCGTGTCCTTCGCCGTCACGGCGAGCGGACGAAAGGTCAGACCGGCGGCGATCGCCCGCGCGTTGCTGCGGACGTGAAAGCCGACGTTGCGCCCTGTCGGGGGCATCCACACGGTCATGTGCCGCCAGGGATGAATATTCTGCGCGGCGAGAAAATCTGCCGGCACCCAGGTGAACTGCGCGCCCGCCGTCGTCACCGCCTTGATGCCGTACAACATCTCGGCGATCGAGAGCGGCGCGCTCGGGCCCATCGCGTTGAACACGCCGAGGGTGTGGTTCTCCGCGTTGCGAATGGTCCACTCGGCGAGGTCGCGCGAGTCGATGAACTGCACCGGATCGGTTGGATTGCCGGGCGCCAGCACCTCACCGCCCTTGTCGATGCGATACGGCCAGTAGGTAAACCGGTCGGTCGCATCGAGCGGGCCGACGATGAGCCCCGGACGGATGATCGTGCTCATCCCCGGGTAGAGACGCTGCACCTCGTCCTCCGACACCGTCTTGAGCGCGCCGTAGTGCGACCGCGCTTTGTCGGGCGGGACGGTGAACGGATCGAGCCCCGCCGGCAGCGGCGTACGGCCGTCGCTCTCGTCCTTTCCCGGAACGCTGTTGTCCGGATAGACCGAGAGCGTGGAGACGAAGATGTACTGCTTGGTGTTGCCCTGCATGTATTGCGCGACGTTCCTCACCCACGCGGGCAGCGTGGTGGGATTGTCGATCACGACATCGAATTTGCGGCCTTTGAGGGCGCTCATGTCGCCGTTCAAGTCGCCGATCAACTGCTCGACGCGGCCCTTGAAGAAGTTCGGGCGCGTCTGGTTGCGATTGATCAGCGTGACCTTGTGGCCGCGCGCGATCGCGTACTCGACCTGCTCGGGCCCGGTGAACCCGGTACCGCCGAGAATGAGAAGGTCGAGTGGCGTGGCGGCGCGATCGACGGGCTCGCCGCGCCGGTCGCCGGGCATGGACTCGCCTAGAGCGTCCAGCCGAGTCGTGCCGACACCGGCGACGCCAAGGGCGCCCGCGCCCGCGACAGCAGCCGAAAGCTTGAGAAAGGTACGGCGATTGGTCGACACGAACGATCTCCCAGGTGGGGAAGAGGGCAGTCGTCTCGTTGCACTACACTATGGAGTATGACGCGCCGCTCGCGGAATTGACAGATGGGCCGCGCTGCCGGGCTGTATGGAAACTGTTCTCTAACTCTCGCGCGGCCTCCGACCGTCACACGCGGCCGGTCGATTTGCCCGACGGCTACTTCCTTTCGTCGAGTTGCAGCGACGCGCTGTTGAGGCAGTAGCGCAATCCGGTCGGGTTGGGGCCGTCCGTGAACAGATGGCCCAAGTGGCAACCGCACTTCGCGCAATGGACCTCGGTCCGGTGCATCAGGAGGCTGGTGTCTTGTTCAGTCTCGACCGCACCCTCGCGGAGCGGCGCGAAGAAGCTGGGCCAGCCCGTGCCGGAGTCGAACTTGGTGCTGGAATCGAACAACGGTTCGCCGCAGCAGACGCATTTGTAGACGCCGTCTTTCTTTGCGTCCCAGTACTTGCCCGTAAAGGCGCGCTCGGTGCCCTTCTTTCGGGCGATCTTGAACTGATCGGGAGTGAGCTCCTTCGCCCACTCCTCGTCCGACTTCACGACCCTGTCGGCCATCAGAACTCCCGCTTTTTCATGATCTCGAACAGTTCCGCCGCCTCCAAATCCTTGTCCGACTCGGGGCGGCGGGTCACGTCGAGCGTTGCGTCGTAGGTGCGGCGGTGCGCACCCTTGGGACGCGACGCCTTTTCCACCGTCTTGCGGACCAGCTTCGCGAGCTGCTTGTCGTCCATGGTGATCTCCAGCTGGGTGTGTGCGGTCGAGACGGCCGGCGGCATTTGAAAGCTGACGGACCGCGCATCGCGTAGCAAGCGCAGCGGCACAGGGGTTGAAGATGGTTCGCGCTTCGCGCTTCCAGTGGCCTACGCTGACCGCCATGTTTCCGGCAACCCCGCACCAGAGCAAGACGATTACAACGTCCGGCCATTCCGACTCGTCCGCGTCACCCGACCGGCCGGTCGGCTCCGCCCGCTCGCACGTCGACCGAGGGCTGCGCTTCGAGCGCGCGGGCGTCACCGTGCGCGCACTCGAGGCGTTTCGCGAGGCCCTGGCCGCCGCGGCGACACCCGCCGAGGAAGCGGAGGCGCGCCTCTACATCGCGCGCTCGCTTCGCACGCTCTCCGAATGGCCGGCATCGCACGAGGAAGCGCGTACCGCTGTGCGCCTGGCCCTCGAGATCGGCGACCACGATCTCGCCGCCGAGGCGATGAACATTGAAGTCGGCGCGCTGCAGTTGCAGGGGTTCTTCGAGGAAGCGGACGCCGTGGCTCGGCGCGCAATCGAATTCGCGACGTCGCCACGGGTACGCGGCATCACGCTGCAAAATCTCGGACGCGGCGCGGCGGAACGCGGCGACTTCACCACCTCCGACGGCTACTTCACCGAATCGATCGCGGCGTTTCGTGAAGCGGGCTACGAGATCGGTCTGGCGATCGCGCTGACCAATGCCGCGAAAGCGGCGCTCGACCGGAATGACGTCGAGCGTTCGATCGCGATCGGCAACGAGGCGATCGCGCTCGCGCGACGCTTGGGCGTGCTCGACGTGTTGCTCACCACGGTGCAGAACCAGGCGGCCGCGTACGTCGCTACCGGCAACCTGGACTCGGCGGAAGGGCTCCTCACCGAAGCGCTCGGTCATTTCACGAGCGCCGCGAACCTGGTGAGGCAGGCGGAATGTCTGGAGATCATGGGCGACATCAGCGAGCGCCGCCCTGACCACGCCACCGCTGCACGCTGTTACGCGCGGGCGCGCGAGCTCGCCGAAAGCGCCGGCGACCGGCCATTGGTGGAACGACTCACGCGCCGTCTCGGTCAACTGACCGAGAACGGCGGGTCGACCAACGGCGGGAGCGACGCATGACGCGTCGCTCCTGTACCTACGCCATCCTCAAGAGTGCGGGCGCGCCGCGGTCTGTCCGGTCGGCGCCACCTGGCCATTCGGATCAGCAGCGCAATACGGATTGCCGTTTTCGTCGTAGGCGATCACGTAGCCGCTCCGGCACGTGATGTCGTTGCTCGGCCGCACGGACGGCGCTCGTTTCGCCGCGGTGGGCGCCGTCGGCGCCTCGGAGCAACCAGCCAGGACCAGTGCAGCGCCAGCGAACAGCAGTAGCTTCTTCACAGCCACCTCCGCGGATTCTCTCCGCACAAAGCACGAACCGTGCTCATTCGAGCCGTCGTGCGTCTAACATCATACGATCAGACTGGCGCGTAAGCCACCGAGCGAGTGTATCCTTTATGCGGCAACCGCGTCGAGAGCGGAGCACCATGGCCCGACAGGCACGCAAAGGAAAGGCGATAAGCAAGAAGCGAGCACAGAAGTCCGACTACTTCACCCAGCCCGGAAAACGTGGCGCGGTGATCGTGCTCCGAAAGCCAATCGGCAACCGCGCCACCGCCAAGGTGTGCGGCATCATGCCGACCCGCGTTCACGCCAAAATGCTGATCAATCAGCTCGAGCGCGCCGAGTCGGTGGTCAAAGACTTATTTCTCGAGGCGACCGACGACGGCATCGAGGCCCTCGAAGCTGTGCTATCCGCTTGCTGCAAGGAAGTCATGGCGAAGGGACCAAAGATCCGCCAGCCCCGACCGGATGAAAATCGCGCGGGCAACGACCTCGGCAATGATCAGCCGGGCGGCTATGAGACGGCCGAGCCCGCCGAGGACGAAGCGTAGCGATTTGGCTCCCCATGTAGCGAAACGCTCGCCGGCTCCGTGTCGCTCAATCGTCGCACGTCGATGCTGACGATGCCCTTGCCGTCGATCGGGTTGTAGACGCTCACGAACCGGTGGCCGTACACGATCTCGTCCGGCTTGTACGACGACCGCGCGTGGACGGTCTGCGAAAAGGTCTCGTCGTTGCCGGTGATGAGAATCATGAACTCGGCGTCGTTCGCCGCGAGCTCCTCGGGCGTGACGCCCCGCAGCGGGCTCGATTCGTCGATCGGGTGGACGATGGTCCAGCTGAGCGGAAAGAACGTGACGCGGGATCGTTCGAGCGCGAGTTCATCGTACCGGCGCGACGTGCCGTTGATGCGGCTGAACAGCACCTTCGCCTCGAGCTCGACCAGCTGGTTGCTCCGCGCGTTGGCAACGCGGAACATGAACGCCGTCACGCCGCCATAGGGCGTGACGATCGCGCGGTCGCTGAATCGGAGCGCGGCCGTGGGGCGCGAGAAGCGCGCGAACAGGATGCCCGTCGCCATCGCGAAGAACAACAGCCCGGCGAGCGACTCGGCCGTCATGACGAGGTGGGCTGGCATGCCGTTCGGCGTCACGTTGCCATAGCCGATCGTCGCCAGCGTCTCGACGCTGAAGAAAAAGGCGCGCCAGAAGGCGTTGCCCATCGCCGTCGGCACCGTGCCGACGAGGGCGTTCGCGCCGCAGGCCAGATAGGCCAGTGCGAACAGCGCGTTCGAGGCGACGTAGCCGCCAACCACGACGCCGAAGAAGCGCGGCCAGCTCAGCGTGAGAAAATAGTGATAGAGGCTGAGCGACGAGAAGAACGGCAACCCTTTGCGACGGGGGTTGAACGTCCCGTCGCGATTGAGCAGCCGCTTCTCGTTGACCCCGCCGACGATCGTGCCGAAGCCGAGGTCTTTCGGCTCCTCGACGACCTGGACCCGCGGCCCCGTCACGGGACGATCGCCGCTCCCTGAGCGCCCGCCTGCTGCGCTTTGAGCTGCTGCCAGTATTCGTCCATCTTGATCCGCGGAATGCCCTTCGTCATCCAATCGGGCGCCGGCGCGCCCTTGAGGTAGTGGTCGAACCAGTCCTTCTGGCGCATGGCGTAGTCCTTCTGGTTGATCGGCCGCGCCAGGCCGTGGTTCTCTCCGACGTACTCGAGGAGGATCACGTCCTTCCCCAACTGCCGGAGCGTGTTGAAGTAGGTGATCCCCTGGTTGAAGTCGACCGCGCCGTCCTTGTCGTCGGAGAGGATGATCAGCGGCGTCTTCACGTTCTTGGCATGAAAGTTCGGTGAATTCCGGATGTAGGCGTCGTAGTTGTCGGCGTAGTTGCCCTTGAACCGCCCCTGGCTCGATTCGAAGATGGCCTGGTCCGCCGTGCCGCTGTTCCAGTAGATCGAGCCATACATGCTCACCATATCGGTAAGCGGGGCGCCGGCGATCGCCGCCTTGAAGATGTTCGTCTGCGTGACGAGGAACGCCGTCTGATAGCCGCCCCACGAGTGGCCCCACAGCCCGACGTTCGCCGAGTCGATCAGCCCGGTCGCGATCGCCGCTTTCACCGCCGGCACCACGCACCACACCGCCGACATCCCGGGATCGTTCACCCGGTAGACGATGTCCGGATCGAGCACCGCGTACCCGCGGCTCGTGTAGATGCTTCGGTTCGGCGTGCTCGTCTCGTTCGGCGTGACGTAGGTGTTCGCCAGGTTCGAGCGCTTCTCGTAGATCGTCACGAGCAGCGGATATTTCTTCCCCGGCTCATAGTTTGCCGGCAGGTAGAGCGCGCCCTGCAGCTTGTCGCCCTTCGCGCTCGTGTAGTTGATCAGACGCACGCCGCTCGTCCAGGCGAACTCCTTCTGCTGCGGGTCGACGTCGGTGATCTGCCGCCCGCTCTTGAGATCGGCGTTGGCCACGAAATAGTTCGGGAAGTCGCGCGACGTCTGCCGCGTGTACAGGTAGACGTCGGCGTCCTTGGCCTTCTCGAACGCGAAAGTCGCGTCGTCCCACATCAAGCGCACCGCGCCCGGCTTGGCCGCGTCGACTCGCGAAACCCCCGCCTTCTTCGTCCACTCGGCGTAGCTGCTGAAGTAGAGTGGCTGTGAGAGATCGACGCCGTTCGGTGCCCCGCCGCGTCCACCGCGGCCGCCGCCGCCGCGACCGCCCACGGCCGCCCGCTCACCCGAGAAATCGTACAGCCGCTGGTAGCGGATCTGGTCGCGCTTGCCGTCGACCGTGAGATTGGTCGCCACTCCGCCCCGCGCCGGAACCTTCCAAACGTCGAACCCGTCCGACACGAGCACCGCGCTGCCGTCCTTGGACCAGCCGAACGACTGGTCCGGAGGCGTGACGATGTTGTTGTGATCGTCCGCTGTGTCGGCGAACACGGTCGGTACGCCCTTCGTCAGCTCGCGCTTTTCGCCCGTGCCGATGTTCAGCACCCACCACTGCGCATCGTCGCCCCAGTAGAGCAGGCTCTGCCCGTTCGGCGCGGCCAGCATCGCCGAGGCGAGATGCTTCTTGAGCAGGAGCGTGCGCGCCCCCGTCGTCAGATCGACGCCGTAGACGTCTTCGAACTGCCGGCCATTGTAGCTCTGCGCGTTGTCGTACTCGCGCGTATCGAGGCCGTACGCCCCATGGTCGTGGCCGACGAGATTCACCGTCCGGAGCGCGTCGTCCGCGAGACGCACGACCTTGTGGTCGGCGATCCGGTACTCGGTGAGGTAGTTGTAGGCGCGGTCCTGTCCTTCCTGTACGATCTGCTCCGACTGGAGGCGCGGGTCCTTGGCGTTCCAGAGGATGAGCGAGGGATTTTCCTCCTGCGCCTCGTTCACCCGCGGCTGATTGATCGTGCCGCCCATGCCCGGCGCGCCCGCTTGGATGATCGCGCCGCCGCGCGCGGCGAGCAGGCGTTCGGTCGGCGTCTTCACCGCGCGAATGCCGAAGACGAGCGCCGACAGATCCTCGGTGAAACGCGGCGCGCGGTCCACCGCAATCTCCATCCCCACCGGGAAGTCCTTATGCTCTGCGGCGTCGACAACGGTCTTCGTCGGCGCGGCCGCGGCGATGTTGGTGAACGCGACGACCGAGTACGACGTGTCGTGCGCCGTCGAGTCGGCGCGGCCGCGCAGCACGCTGAGCGCGTCGACGCTGTCCGCCCACGCCAAATGCCGGTACAGCGCGCGATCCGAGTCGATCGCTCGCACGACGTCCGTGCGCATGTTGCGGAGCTGTACGCCGTTCCCGATCGCGTCGTGCGCGTCGATGCTATAGGCGAGCCAGTCGCCGTCGCGATCGAAGCCGAACTCCGCGACGTTGCCGACGTTCACGACTTCACCAGTCGCGAGCTTGTAGAGCACGAGATCGCTCCCCAAATCGCGCGCCGCACCCGGCGCCGGCGGAGCACCGGCGATCTGCATCGCGACCCACGTCGGCGCATCGCCATTGAAGGCGAAGCGGCGCACGCCGTCGAATTCCTTCTTCACGCCGTTGGAGAGATCGACGAGCGCCAGCTTGTTCTGCGCCGGCGCCGTGGCGCGAG
>JBIOHX010000146.1:0-9119 GCA_044449465.1 Gemmatimonadales bacterium
GGGTACGCCAGCCGGAGGTTTGCCGGCCGCGACCGCCACGCCTCCCAAGCCCGTCGCTGGCGGCAGCACGCTCGAGGCGACCGGCCTGGTCAAGACCTATCGTCGGCGGCGGGTCGTCAACGACGTGGCCCTTCGATTGCAACAGGGGGAGATTGTTGGACTGTTGGGCCCGAATGGCGCGGGGAAGACGACGACGTTTTACATGATCGTCGGCCTGATCCAGCCGCTCGCCGGCCACATCGTCATGGACGGGGCAGACATCACGTCGATGCCGATGTACAAGCGGGCGCGGCGGGGCATCGGCTACCTCTCGCAGGAGCCGTCGATCTTTCGCAAGCTGTCGGTCGAGGACAACATCCTGGCGATTCTCGAAACGCTGCATCTCTCGTCCAGCGAGCGCCGCTCGCGGCTTGAGACGCTCCTCGACGAGTTGAGCATCAAGCACCTTCGCCATAGCAAGGCCTTCGCACTGTCGGGCGGCGAACGGCGCCGGCTCGAGATCACCCGCGCTTTGGTCACTGAGCCGAAATTCATGATGTTGGATGAGCCGTTCGCGGGCGTCGATCCCATCGCCGTACATGACATTCAGCAGATCGTCGGCAACCTTCGCCATCGCGGCATCGGAGTGCTGATCAGCGACCACAATGTCGAGCAGACGCTGGACATCGTCGACCGCGCCTACATCATGTTCGACGGTCAGGTCAAGGTCTCCGGCACCGTCCGCGAGCTGGTATTCGACGATACGGTCGCCGACATCTATCTTGGTCCGACGTTGACCGCCCGACTGCGCAGCCGTTTCGCCGAGGCGGGCGACGGACACCCTGGGGAACCAAGCGCCTCATGAAAGCTGGACTGTCCCAGAGCACGCAGCTGAAGCAGGAGCTGAAGATCAACCCTCGCCTGTATCAGGCGATGGACCTGCTCTACATGCCGCTCCTCGACCTCCAGCAGCACCTCAAGCAGGAGCTGCTCAACAATCCGTTCCTCGACATGGTCGAGCCGGAGGAGGAAGAGGAGGAGTCCGAGGAGGAGACCGCAGAACCGGAGACGGAACAGCCCGAAGAGAAGCAGTCGAACGACGAGATCGACTGGGAGGAGATCCTCCTCGACGGGTTCGACGCCGGCGGCCGGCGCGAGGAGCATGAAGAACGCGAGTATTACGAGCCCGTCACCGTCGACACGCGCGACCTCTCGGACCATCTGATCGATCAGATCACCCTACTCGATCTGACGCCGCGGCAGCAGTTTCTGGCCGACGAGTTCATCGGCAACGTCAACGAGGACGGCTATCTCGCTTGCTCGCTCGAGGTGCTGATCACGGCAGTCAACGACGCCGTGACCGCCGCCGCCGAAGCGGTCGAACGCGACATCGACGACCTGCCGCTCTACGCGCGCGCCGAGCTCGATGAGATGCTCGGCATCATCCAGAGCCTCGACCCGCCGGGTGTCGGCGCCCGCGACCTGCGCGAGTGTCTCATGCTCCAGCTCAAGGAGGCGGGGCTCGAGCAGTCGGTTCCATATCGTCTCGTACGCGACTGCTTCGAGGAGCTCATCAACCATCGGTGGAGCGAGATCTCCAAGCGGTTCGGCATCAGTCCCATCGACGTGCAGAAGGCGGCCGACGAGATCAAGAAGCTCGACCCCAAGCCGGGCCTCGTCTACTCCAGCGCCAGCGATAACTACATCATCCCCGACCTCATCGTCGAGAAGATCGACGGCAGGTACCACGTCTTCTTGAACGACGCCAACCTGCCGCGCCTCAAGCTGAGCCGTGCCTACCAGGAGATCGCGCGCGACAAGAAGAAGTTCGAGGGCGAAAACAAGGAGTTCATCTCCAGCAAGCTCAATTCGGCGAACTGGATGATCCAGGCGATCGAACAGCGCCGTCAGACGATGCTCAAGGTGATGAACTACATCGTCGACCGGCAGCGCGACTTCTTCGAGAAGGGCGTGCAGTACCTCAAGCCGCTCACGCTGCGCGAGGTCGCCGAAGTGATCAACATGCATGAGTCGACGGTCAGCCGCGTGACCAATGAGAAGTTCGTACAGACTCCGCGCGGTGTCCTGCCGCTCAAGTTCTTCTTTTCTTCCGGCCTCTCGACCACAGCCGGCGAAGACGTCTCGGCGCGCGGCATCAAGGCCCAGATCGAAAAGCTTGTCTCGGAGGAGGACCCGAAGCACCCGCTCACCGATCAGGCGATCGTCAACATCCTGAAAGAGGGCGGCGTCCAGATCGCGCGGCGCACCGTGGCCAAGTACCGCGACCAATTGGGAGTGCTCTCGGCCCGAATGCGTAAGCGGGTATGACCCCAACCAATGGAGTGAGCGCCGTGGCCTCACCTCCGTCGTCGGCACCCGCGTTTCGTCCGCCACACGCCCCGCCCCGCGAGATCGATGTCTCCGTGCTCGTTCCCGCCAAGGACGAGGCC
Source organism: Gemmatimonadales bacterium (assembly GCA_044449465.1). Classification (GTDB taxonomy): domain Bacteria; phylum Gemmatimonadota; class Gemmatimonadetes; order Gemmatimonadales; family Gemmatimonadaceae; genus JAQBQB01. Next base: position 2,430 of record JBIOHX010000146.1, read on the forward strand.
GAGAACCTGCCGCTGTTCATGGAGCTCGCGGCGGAGATGATCGCCGCGCAGACCCATCGCTACGAGATTGTCGTCGTCGACGACGGCAGCACGGACCAGACCTGGACCGTGCTGCAGCAGCTCGCCGCCCGCTACTCGTTTCTCACGCTGGCGCGTCATCGCGCCCGCCGCGGCATCGCCGACGCGCTCCGCACTGGCTATCTCGCGGCGCGCGGCGACGTCCTCGTCTTCTATCCGGCCGACTTGCAGTTCAAACCGGAGGACATCCCGCGCCTCGCCGCGCCGATCCTTGCCGGCGACGCCGATATGGTGACGGGCTTCAAAGAAGGCAAATACGAGAAAGCGTTCGTCTCCGGCATCTATAACGGCCTCAGTCGCGCGCTGTTCAAGGTCCCGGTCAAGGATCTCAACTCGGTCAAGGCCTACCGTCGCGAGATCATGGACGTGCTGCCCGTGCGCCCCGACTGGCACCGCTACATGATCGCCATCGCCGCGGCGCAAGGCTTCACCGTGGCTGAAATCCCGGTGCCCCTGTATCCACGCCACGCGGGGAAGTCGAAGTTTGGCCTGTCGCGCATTCCGGTCGGCGTGCTCGACATGCTCGCCGTTTGGTTCGAGCTTCGCTTCGGCCAGAAGCCGCTGCTCCTCTTCGGCATGCTCGGCGTCGGCATCGTCGCCCTTGCCGGCGTCGCCGGCGTCGCGCTGCTCGCCATGCACGCCGGCGTCCGCTCATTGTGGACGCTCATCCAGACGGCGCTCATCCTCGGCAGCATTCTCTTCGCCACCGGCCTCCTCGGCGAACAGATCGCCGGCCAGCGCGCGCAGATGCGCGAGCTGCGCCGCCAGCTCGACGAACAGGCCGTGCAGCTCGCCGAGCGAATGAAAGGACGCGAATGAAAGTTCTGTTTCTGACGCACAACTTCCCGCGCCAGCCCGGCGACGCGCCCGGCTCGTTCGTGCTCCGCCTTGCCTCGGCGCTCCACGCCGAGGGCGTCGAGACGACGGTCGTTGCGCCCGCCGCCGCCGGCTTCGCCGACCACGACCAATTCGACGGCGTCCCAGTCGCCCGCTTTCGCTACGCGCCGCGCCGCTACGAGACCCTCGCCTACGGCGGCAACATGGCGACGCAGGTGCAGGGATCCTGGCACGCGCGCATGGCCATGCTTGGCTTCCTCGGCGCCGAGTTCCGATCGGCCGTCCACGCCCGCCGCGAGTTCGAGCCCGACGTCGTCCACGCGCACTGGTGGTTCCCAAACGGCCTCGTCGGCACCTGGCTCGCCAGGATGGCCAACAAACCCCTCGTCACCACACTGCATGGAAGCGACGTACGACTCGCGCGCACGGTGGCCTTTTCGCGGCCGGCGTTCCGCCACGTGTTGCACCACTCGGCCGCGGTGACCGCCGTGTCGCACTGGCTCGCCTCGGAGGCGCGCGAGGTCGTCGCCGCGCCCGAGCCGATCGTCGCGCCAATGCCGGTGGCCACGAACCTGTTCTCCCCCGGCGGCTCGCGCCGCGACGACCGGTTGCTCTTTGTCGGCCGGCTCAATAAGCAGAAGGGCATCGAGGTCTTGCTTCACGCGCTGTCGCGCCTCCCCGATGCCTCGGCGAGCCTCGACGTCGTCGGCGACGGCGAGGATCGCGCGTCGCTCGAGGAGTTGGCGCACGCGCTTGGCATCGCGCAGCGCGTGCACTGGCATGGCGCGGTACCGCAGCCGGCGCTCGCCGATTTTTACCGTTCGGCCACGGCGCTCGTCGTTCCGTCGGTTGGCGAGGGACTTGGGCTCGTCGCGGTCGAGGCGCAGCTCTGCGCTACGCCGGTCGTGGCATTCGCTTCCGGTGGATTGCTCGACGTGGTGCAGCACGACCGCACGGGCATTCTCGTCGACGACGTTGACGCGGGCGCGCTCGCCGCTGCGCTGGTCTCATTGCTCGAGCGTCCCGACCGCGGCGCCTCCCTCGGCGCGGCCGGCCGACTGCATGCTCTCGCCACCTTTGCCCCCGAGTCGGTTGCCCGACGCTACGCCGACGTCTACCGCTCCGCCGTCGCCCGATCCCCGAAATAAGCGCTGGCTCGCCGTCCAGATCGCCGTCACGGCGGTCGTACTCTGGTTCGTCGCCGCCAAACTGGTCGAGCAATGGAGAAGGTTTCGCGGTACCCCCATCCAGGTTCATCCGAGGTGGGCGTTCATCGCGTTTTCATGCGTCGTCGTACTCGCGACGTACGCCGTCCTCATCGAGACCTGGCGGCGCATGGTTGTCGCCTGGGGCGAGCAACTCGGCTTTTCGGACGCGGCGTCGATCTGGTGCGTGTCGACGCTCTCGCGCTACCTGCCATGGAGTCCTGTCTTCCAGGTGGGCGCGTTCGCCGAGCTTGCGCGGCGCCGCAGCGTCGCGCCGGCGACGGCGGCCGGCGCGGCGGTGATCAACACGGTCGTCGCCATTGCCACCGGAGTCGTCGTCGCACTGCTCGCCGGTTGGCAATCGCTTGAAGGTCTCTCCAAGGGCCGATCGCCGCTCTATCTGGCCGTCGCCGTCGTCCTGATCGTCGGACTGCTGCTGCTCCCGACGGTCATGCCGACACTGCTTCGATGGGCCCGACGCGCCACCGGACGCGAGCTGACGATCGGCGCGCTGCCGAGACGGGCCGTCTACCACTCCCTCACCGGGAACATCATCGCCTGGGGCATGTACGGCATCGCGTTCCAACTCTTCGTCTGTGGAGTGCTCGGCACCGTGCACGGCACGACGCTCGACTACATCGCTGTGTGGGCAGCGTCATACGTGATCGGTTATCTTGCTCTGGCTTTACCGGCCGGGCTCGGTGTACGAGATGTCGCGCAGGCGGATGCGTTGACCATGCTTGGTCTGGCGACGGTGGGGCAGGGGCTCACGGTCGCCGTCACGGCGCGCCTCTGGCTTACGCTGTTGGAGCTCGTTCCGGCACTTTTGTATCTGGCGCGCGGTACGCGGCCGCGTGCTCCCGCACCCTGACCTCGCGATGGCTCGATCACCCGACACCGCAGCCACAGCTTCCGATCTGCCGGCGCCGAAACACGCCACGCTCTGGGCGTCGCTCGTGTACCTGATCAGCACCATGTTGCTCGCCTATCCGGCGCTGGCGGGCAACTTCCTGATCAATGTCCACAGCGATCAGTACCTCGCCGGCTACGCCTTTCGGGAGTTTGGTGCGCGGTCGCTTCGATCGGGTCACGGCTTTCCGCTCTGGAATCCGTATCTCCAAGGCGGTTTGCCGTACGTCGCCGCCATGCACGGCGACATCTTTTATCCCACGTTCCTACTCCGGCTGGTAATGCCGACCGACATGGCGATGACGTGGGAGTTTCCCATTCATCTCTTCCTCTGCGGTCTGCTCACATACCTCTTCCTCCGTGCATGGCGGTTCGGACACTACGCCGCCCTTGTCGGCGGGCTCGCGTACATGCTCACCGGATCGATCGCAGGCTATGCGTCGCCGGGGCATGACGGCAAGCTATTCGTCAGCACCATGCTGCCGGGCGCGCTGTTGCTCATCACGCGGGGGGTGCGCGACGGCCGCCTCTGGGCATGGGGCGGTCTTTCCCTCGTCACGGCCTTGGCTGCGCTTTCGCCCCACCCCCAGCTATTCGAGTACATGCTGCTCGTCGCTGGCGCATTCGCGCTCTACGTGGCGTTCGCCGAACATCCCGCGTACGGCCGGTTGCCGCGCAACGTCGCCATACAGCGATTGTGCCTGGCCCTGGGCGCCGTCGGCCTCGGCATCGCCATCAGCGCAATCCAGTACATGCCGTTGTTCGAATACCGACCCTGGTCGCCACGGGCCGGCGGACACGACTACGCCACCGCCACGAGCTTCTCGTTTCCGATTGAGGAAACGCTCAATGCATACTGGCCGCAGTTCTCCGGTATCCTCGACGGCTATTGGGGTCGCAACGGCGTCCATCTGCACAGCGACTACTTTGGGGTCGTCGCGCTTGTCCTCTTTGCCGCCGCGTTCGGTCAGTTCCGCCAGCGGGGGTTCCGCCTCTTCTGGATCGTCACGGGCGCCGTCGCGCTCCTTTGGGCCTACGGCGGCTTCACTCCGTTCTTCCGCATTCCCCTCGCGATCGTTCCGTATACCAAATATTTCCGGGCTCCGAGCACGATAATCTTCGTGACCGCGTTCTCGGTGGCCGTGCTCGCGGCCATCGGCATCGAGCGGGTCATCGCGCGGCGCATCAGCGTTCGGTTCATGGCCGCCTGGGCGATCGCGGCCACGGCGTTCGCGATCTTGATGTCGGTCGGTGGATACTCGGCCATCGCAAACGCCGTCGCCGGGTCCATCGCCAGCGCATACCCCGCAAATGTGCACGCGCAGGTGGTCGACCAGTTCTCGCAAGGCGCCGCGGGCAACTCGACGCACGCCATACTTGGCGTGTGGCGGTCGCTTCTGTTCGTGTTGTTGACCGTCGGGGTGCTCTGGGGCCTGTCGACGCAGCGCATCGCCGCGCGCGCGGCTGTCATAGCGCTCGCGGCCCTCCTCGTGGTCGACCTCTGGTCAGTCGAGCGCCTGTACTGGATGTTTTCACCGCGGGCGTCGACGCTCTACGCTACTGATCCAGGCATCGACGCGATCAAAGCGGACATCGCGAAGCACGGACCCGGCCGCGTTTGGACTACAGCGGCGTTTGGCGGATACGCCGCGCCGCGCGATGCGGGCCTCTACTACGACGGGCTGATGGTGCACGATCTGCCCATCGCCATCGGCTACCACGGCAACGAACTCGATCGCTACGACCAGTTGACCGCCGCAGCGAACGTCTCCGGCCGCGGCGACGTGCTGGTGCTGAGCCCAGCCTTTTGGCGACAGGAGAATATCCGCTACATCTACACCGACTCTCCCGACTCGACCATGCAAGGCCTCGGTTCGGCCTTGAAGCTTCCGTCGCCGTTCGTTCAGATAGCGGGCCCTGTTCGCGATGCTGCCGGCTCCATGGTCTACGTATACAGGATTCCTCAGGACGACCCCTTCGGGTGGGTTGCCTCCGCGATCGTGAAGGCGCCGGATCAGCAGAGTCTCAACACGGTGCTCGACCCGCGGTTCGTCCCGGCCAGTTTGGCCATCGCCGATCTCAGCGACACGACGGTCACCGGCGCCGAGATCGCGGCGATGCCCGCGCCGTCCGCGACCACCGTTGCCGTCAAGTCGTACGCTCCGGGCGCGATCGATCTCGACCTCAGCCAGCCGGCCAAGGCGGGCGAGGCGCTCGTTGTGTCAGAGAACTACTTTCCAGGGTGGAGCGCGCTCGTGGACGGTAGGGCAACCCGGGCGACGCGCATGGACTTCAATCTCATCGGCCTGGCTCTCCCAACGGGAGCCCGTTCGGTGCAACTGCGGTTCGACGACGCAGCCTACGAGATCGGGAAGCGGGTCACGATCGTGACGCTGATTTTGGCCCTGATCGTATGGTTGGGCGGTCTCGCGCTCGATCGCCGACGGCGAGCTCCGGCGCCGTCCCCGACCGCCAACGCCTGACCGCCTCGGCGCGTCTGAGCGGATGAGGAACCCTCGGCAACCCTTGGTCGCGCATGACCGACACTGAGCACCCCGCGCAAATGGTGGACGAGGAAAACGTGGACAAGGGCGCGCGTCCAATCGACCGCGCCCTCGTCATTGTTCCGACCTACAACGAGCGCGAGAACATCACGAGACTCATCGAGGCGGTCCTCGAGGAGGACCCGCGGCTCGACGTTCTCGTCGTCGACGATGGCTCGCCCGACGGTACCGGAGATATCGTCGAAGCAATCAGCCAGGAGACCGACCGCGTCCACCTGCTCCGGCGGGCGAGAAAGCTCGGCCTCGGGACCGCCTACGTGGCAGGGTTCCGGTGGGCACTCGAGCGGACCTATGAGTGCGTCTTCGAGATGGACGCCGATTTCTCCCATGACCCGACCCACCTTCCAGATTTCCTCCGCGCGATCGAAGACGCCGACCTCGTGCTCGGCTCTCGCTATCGCGAGGGGCGAGTGACGGTCGTGAACTGGCCGATCGGTCGGCTGATGCTCAGCTACTTCGCCAACGTCTATGCCCGCCGCGTGACCGGCCTTCGCGTCTGGGATGGGACCGGCGGCTTCAAGTGCTTTCGCCGAGAAGTGCTCGAAGCGATTGATCTCAGTAAAGTTCGCTCGAACGGGTACGCGTTCCAGATCGAGATGAGCATGCGCGCCTGGAAGCGGGGTTTCACGATCGTCGAAATTCCGATCGTCTTCGTGGACCGAACCGAGGGGACGAGCAAGATGTCCAAGTCGATCGTTCGCGAGGCGGTGTGGATGGTGTGGCGCCTGCGCTGGTGGGCGATGACCAACCGGCTCTGACCAATCCATTACCTCAACATTCGAGGCAGAGAAGCTCCGTGATCCCGAGCGGCCGAAGCTTTTTCAAGATGAGCGGTTCGGGGAACGACTTCATCATGGTCGATGCCCGGTCCGAGCCGCCGGGAGCGCTGGCCGATCCTGCCGTGATCGCCAGACTGTGCGCCCGTGGGACCGGGGTCGGGGCCGACGGCATCGTCTTTCTCGAGCGGTCGGCCGCGGCAGCGCTCAAGCTCACCTATCTCAATTCCGACGGCTCGCCGGCCGACTTCTGCGGCAACGCTACGTTGTGCACGGTTCGGCTGGCCATCGAGCTCGGGGCGGCGAAGCCGGACGGGTTCA
>JBIOHX010000147.1:0-9104 GCA_044449465.1 Gemmatimonadales bacterium
CGAGGTCGAGCGCGATGTAGACGCTCGGATCCTCCACGTCCTCGTAGCCGAGCTGCACCTCGTGGCTCGACAGCGCCGTTCCGCAGCGCGGGCAGTAGGGCAGAATCTTGTGGCCGCGGTAGAGAAGATTCTGGTCGAACAGCGTCTTGAGCGCCCACCACACGCTCTCGACGTAGTCGTTGCTGTAGGTAGCGTAGGCGTGCTCGTAATCCAGCCAGTAGCCGATGCGCGCGCTCAGCCGCTGCCATTCCTCGCGATACTTAAACACACTTTCGCGGCACAGTCGGTTGAACTCGGCCACGCCGAGGGCGTCGATCTGCTGCTTGCCGCTGATGCCGAGCTGCTTCTCGACCTCGATCTCCACGGGCAGGCCGTGCGTGTCCCACCCGGCCTTGCGCTCGACGCGATACCCCTTCATGGCGCGGTAGCGGCAGAAGAGATCTTTGATCGTGCGCGCGAACACGTGGTGAATGCCCGGGCGGCCGTTCGCCGTCGGCGGACCTTCAAAGAACACGAACGCGGGCCCGTCGCGCCGCTGGTCGATCGTCTGACGGAAGAGCTGCTCCGCCTCCCAGCGGGCGAGCAGCTCGCGCTCGACCTCGTCGGCGGGGCGTTCGGGCGGCAAGAGCGCGTACGTCGCCATGCTCGGCGCGGTCACAGACGTTCCAACACGCCGCGCACGACGCGCATGAGCTGCGGCTCGGCGCGGTTGGCCGTCGCGATGATCCGCTCCAGCGTCGCCGGCTCGAGGGCGTCGGGAAGACACATGTCCGTCACGATCGATAGACCGAGGACGCGCATGCCCGCGTGCACGGCCACGAGCACTTCGGGCACCGTCGACATCCCCACGACGTCGGCGCCGATCCCGCGCAGGAAGCGATACTCGGCGCGCGTCTCCAGGTTGGGACCGGGCACGGCGACGTAGACGCCTTCGCGCAGCGCGATCTTCTCGTCGGTCGCGACGGCGCGGGCGAGTAGGCGAAGATCGACATCGTACGCCGCCGACAGATCGGGAAAACGCGGACCGAGCCGCTCGTCGTTCGGCCCGATGAGCGGACTGTCGCCAAGCAGGTTGATGTGGTCGGCGATCAGCATCAGATCGCCGGCACACCAGAGCGGGTGCAATCCACCGCAGGCGTTCGATACGATGAGCGTCGTCGCGCCAAGCGCGCGCAGCACACGCACCGGAAAGGTGACCTGCTGCAGCGAATAGCCTTCGTACCGATGAAACCGCCCCTGCATCGCCACCACCGTCTTGCCGCCGAGCGAGCCGCAGAGCAGGCGGCCGCTGTGCGACTCGACCGTGGACAGCGGGAAGCCGGGAATGTCCGCGTACTGCACCACCGCGCGCGCCTCGATCTCCTCGGCAAGTCGGCCGAGGCCCGTGCCGAGGATGATGCCGACGTCGGGGCGCGCGTCGAATCGGGCGCGCACGGTGGCTGCCGCCGCGTCGATCGCCTCGCAGGTATGCGCGCCGAATGGCCCCGCCGCAGTCAGCGACGGGACCGATGCGAGCGAGGTCATTCCTTGACCAGTGATCCCATCCAAGGCGGCGTCGCGGTCGAGCTCTCGCGCTGCGGCAGCTCGGGTAGTGGGGCTTGTTCGGCGGCCGTGACCTCCGACAGTTGGCGCTCGACGAGCATGCGAATTTGTGACAGATAGCTTCGCCGCGCCCTCTCGAGCGCGCCCAGCTGATCCTCGAGGCGGCGGATGTCTGAACGCGCGCCTTCCAGGATGCGATCCGCCTCGGCGCGCGCCTCGCGGATGATGAGCTGCGCTTCCTTGTCGGCCTGATCGTGGATGTCGCCCCGCAGCTGCTGCGCCGAGATCAGCGCATCGTTGATCGCCTTGTCACGCTCGCGGAAGGCGCGGAGCTGTTCGTGAAAGCCGCGCGCTTTGGCCTCGAGCTCCTGATTCACGCGTCCCAGTCGCTCGAGCTCCTCGGCCACTTGGTCGCGGAATTGGTTGACGCGCTCCGGGTCGTAGCCGCGCAATGCCTTGCCGAACTCGTACCGGCGCACGTCGAGCGGCGTGAGATGGAACGTCTCGTCGATCATGCGGGTCTCGCTCCGAAAAGGACGGTGCCGAGCCGAACAAAGGTCGCGCCTTCTTCGACCGCCAGCTCGTAGTCGTTCGACATCCCCATCGACAATTCCGTGGCTGGGTGTCCCGCCTCGCACAGGATCGTGCGCGCGCGGCGTGCGCCGGAAAATACCCCCCTCAGCGTTCGCTCGTCGGCGGCAAGCGGCGCCATCGTCATCACACCGCGAATTCGCAGGCCGGCAAGCTCACGAAGGCGCCGCGCCGTGTCGGCCCACTCGGATTCGGTGAACCCTCCCTTGCTCGCTTCGCCGGCGACGTTGACCTGCACGAGCGCGTCGACTGGCCGCTCAGCCGCCACGCCGAGCTCGCTGACGGCATCGGCCAGCCGGACACTGTCCAACGCGTGGAAGAGGTCAAACCGAGAGAGCGACTTCACCTTGTTCCGCTGGAGGTGACCGATCAGGTGCCAACGAGCCGGCACCGAGACAGCGTCCATCTTAGGTAGGGCGTCTTGGATACGGTTCTCACCGACGTCGTGGAGGCCAACATCCCACGCGGCGGCCACGGCGTCGGGACCATGCGTCTTCGTGACGGCCACGACGGCGACCGTCTGATCACGCCCCCCACGCAAGAGCGCCGAATCAATGCGTTGCCGAATGACTTTCAGCCGGTCCGCGAGGTCAGGAAACGGCATAACGCACTAACTTACCGGAGGTTACAAGCTGAGGCAAGGGAATCGGACGGAGGGTGGTCAGGGGGGAGCGCGGCGAGCTTTTTCGGACACTCGAGGAGCGAGTAGAACCGCTCCGACGCCGGATCAACCGATGGTCGGACCGAGCGTCCGTGCAGCCACCTGGCGACTCGCCGCGCCTCGGCCGCGGTGGCGGCGCGATCGATTGACATAACTGTGGAATCGTTCGTTGAGTGGTCAGCAGACGGTGCGGACGTGGCTGCTGCGATAGCTACGACGCCAATGACCGTCCACGATTTATTTAATTGGTTACGGTCCTCCACCGGCACGGCGAGCGATATGGCGACCGCGCGCCCGTCGCGCTCTGCGTCGGCGACGATTCGGTCCGCGCGTATTCCAGGGAACGCCAGGGGGACGGCGTCGTTGAAGCCCCAGCGCCGCCTCATCTCATCGGCGTACCACTGCGCGCCGAGCATCGGTATCGTCACCACCGCCACGTCGGGACGGAGCCCCTCCACTTGCTGCGCGTACCAGAGCGGATAGGTGTCATTGTCGCCGGCGACAAGGAGCACAGCTCCCTCGGGCAATGGTTCGAGCAATGTGCGCGCGACTATGCGCGGCAGATCCGCGTCCGGCTCTGATCGGCGTGTCACTGCGGACCAATTGAGCGCGATCGGAATCGCGGCCACCGACACGCCGATAACATTTGTCGCGCGCCCCGCGGCAAGGCGGCGCGCGAGCACCATCGCACCCAGCCCGGCCCAGATTCCCCAGGCCCAGAAGCCGAGCACGAAGAAATAGTCACGGTCGCGCGCCTCGTGCATGGCCGGGTCGCGCACGAGCGGCCAGGCGAATGACGTCCCCGCTTTCAGGTTGAGATAGAGCACGACACCGATCGAGCCGCAGAGGAATAGCAAGGCAACGGCTCGCCAGGTTCGGCGGTCGACGCGGCGATGCCAGCGCGCCCCGGCGATCGTGAGCGCCGCAAAGCACAGCGTCACCAGCACCCGGCCGAGCGATGGAATCACCGTCGGCGCCAGCGAGAGCGCGAATTGCCAATCCGCGTACTCGAACCAATTGGCGATCTGCAGCCAGATCGGCGCCTCCCGGGGCCATACACCCTGCACGTCGTACTGACGCCGGGCGACGACGTCTGCCAGCCGACGCAAATTCGACGGGTTTCCTTGATTGATCGGCGGGTCGAGACGCGCGCGCACGAGCATTATGAAGAGCGCCGAGCAAGCCAGGACGCCGAGCAGCGCGAGCAACGCCCCGCCCCACACCCCGACGCCCGGGGCAACCTGCTCGCCGGTATCCGTTGGCGCGGTGTGCCTGAGCGCGCCCAATCGAGCCGTCATTCGATTGGCGAGCGGGCTGGCGATCGTGAGAGCGAGCCCCGCGAGCACGAACGGCGTTGAGAGTTTGCTCACGCCCGCGGCGGCCACTGCGACGCCGAGCAACGCCATGCCCGCGGTCCAGTCCGGGCGCCCGCCGGCGCGGTCGGTCGCGAGATAGATCACGACCGGCGCCGCGACGAGAACGCTCAGATGCAGCGGCAGAGCGAGTGCGAGCAGATAGCCGGCGAGAAACGTCCAGCGTCGCTCGCCGGTGCGTCCGGCCAGTTCCGCCGCCACGATCGCCGCGATCGCGAGGCACAGCGACGCGGCGTAGACCTCCGTCTCAGTGGCGTTCGACCAGACCGACGACATGCCGCCCGCGCCAAGCGCCGCCGCGACACCCACCCACGGTGCGCGAGTCACGCGTGCGATCCACCAGGCCGTAAGTCCGCCGGCAGCCGCCGTGCAAAACGCGGAGAACAGATTCGTGGCCGCCGCAAAGGGCAAGAACCACCAGAGCCGCGCCCACAGGTCGAGGAGCACTATGAAGAGCGGCGTGCCCGGCGGATGCGGAATGCCGACGACGCGGGCCGCGGCGATGAACTCGCCCGCATCCCAGAAGGTCGCGCCCGGGGCGAGCGTGAGCACGTACACCGCGAGGAGCACGCCGCCGGCACACCATCCGGCGCGCCGAGCGGTCATGCGGGAAGCTGTGCTCCCGCTTCGAGCGCGAGATCGCGAAGCGACCGACCGGCGACGAGCTCGCGCACCTGCGAAGGCGTGAAATCGCGCCAGAGGCGGCCGGCCGCCGCGATGGTAATCGTCGCCGTCTCCTCCGATACCACGATGACGAGCGCGTCAGTCTCTTCGCTCAATCCGAGCGCCGCGCGGTGACGCGTGCCGAGCGACCGGTCGACGAGGGCCCGCTGCGACAGCGGGAGAATGCACCCTGCGCCGACGATCATGTCGCCGCGTATGATCACGGCGCCATCGTGCAACGGCGAATAGGGGGTGAAGATCGTCGCCAGCAGGTCAGCCGAGACGTTCGCCTGCATCTCGGTGCCCGACGGGACGTATTCGGCGAGCGACACCTCGCGCTCGAGGGCGATGATCGCGCCGATGCCGGAACGGCTGAGCCGTTCGACGGCGTCAGCCACCTGGTCCGCGATCTCCGCTTCTCGCATGTGAGTGAAGAAGCGCGACATTGGCGAGCGACCGATCTGCGCCAGCGCCGCTCGGAGCTCCGGCGCGAACACCACGAGCAGGGCGATGGCACCGTAGCTGAACACGAGCTGGAGCAGGTACACGATCATATCGAGGCCGAGCACGTACGCGAACCCGTACGCAACGGCGAGCACGATGATGCCAATGAGTATCTGCATCGCTCGCGTGCGGTGGATCAGGAGCAACACGCGGTAGACGGCGAAGCTCACGATCGCGACCTCCAGCAGATCGCGCCAGCCGGGATGCAGAAGCCGCAGCTGCTCGATCACGCTCACGCCGGTGCGCTCCGCCGAATCGCCCATGCCACATCCAGCGCGTCGCGCGCCGGCTTCACATCGTGCACCCGAAAGAGCAAAGCGCCGCGGTCGAGCGCCGCCACGCACGCGCCCACGGTACCCGCCGCACGCTTCGCTGGATCGGCGACGCCCGTGATCTCACCGACGAACCGTTTGCGCGACGGTCCGACGAGCACCGGAAAACCGACCGCGGTGAAGAGCTCCAGGCGAGAGAGGACGGCGATCGACTGTGCGCCGCGCTTGGAGAAGCCGAGGCCGGGATCGATGATGATGGATTCGCGCGCTACCCCGGCGGCGAGCGCCTGCTCGACGCGCGGCGTCAACTCGGCGAGGACCTCGACGGCGACATCGCCGCCGTAGGTCGCGTGGGCAAAGGTCGCCATGTCCATCACGCCGCCGCGCGAATGCATCAGCACCACGCCGGCGTGATTGGAGGCGCAGACCGTCGCCATTTCGTCGTCGAGCCGAAAGGCCGAAACGTCGTTGACGATGGATGCGCCACACGCGAGCGCGTCGCGCGCTACTGGCGACTTCACCGTGTCTACCGACACCGGCACGTCGGGGAAGCGCGCCACTATCGCTTCGATGACCGGCAGTACGCGCCGACGTTCTTCGTCGACGTCCACGGCTTCCGCGTTCTGCGGCCGCGTCGACTCGCCGCCGACGTCGACGACGTCGGCGCCGTCGCCGACCAACCGCTCCACGTAGCGGCAGGCGTCGTCCACGGTGCGCAGGTGTCCGCCGTCGCTGAAGCTGTCGGGAGTCACGTTCACGATGCCGAGAATCCGTGGCCGGTCGAGCGACAACGTGCCGGTCGCGTGGCGCCAAAGCATGGCTGAATACTATGCATTGCAAAAATGAAACGGGGGTCGCCAGCGCGACCCCCGTTCGCCTTCGTCACGCTCACGTCGCCTCACGCGGGGCTCGGCTCCGGTCCGCCGAGGAGCGGCGGATTGTTCCGCTTGGGCTCGAGCACCGGCGTGGTCACCGGAGCCTTGGCTGACGGAGGCGCACCGCCCGGCGTACGGGCCGGCAGTGCCTGCCCTCGCGACAGCATCTCGATATCTTCGCGCGTCAGCGTCTCGCGCTCGAGCAGCGCGGCCGCGACTTGATGCAGCAGCTCCATGTTCGCTTTGAGTGTCGTCATCGCGCGGTCGTAGGCGTTGTCAATCACGCGCTTCACTTCCGCGTCGACGAGCTGCGCCGTCTGCTCAGAGACTTCGCGACGGTGCTGGATCTCGCGGCCAAGGAAGAGCTCCTGCTCGTTGTCGCCGACGAGGATTGGGCCGATCGCATCGGATAGACCCCATTGGGTGACGTACCGGCGCGCGATCGCCGTCGCCTTCTGGATGTCGCTCGCCGCCCCCGTGGTCACGTGGTCGTGGCCAAAGATCAGCTCTTCGGCGACGCGGCCACCGTACGACATGACGAGGTTCGCCTCGAGCTGCTGCCGGGTGATCGACACGCGGTCGTCCTCGGGCAGCGTGAACGCCAGACCCAACGCGCGGCCGCGCGGCACGATCGTGACCTTGTGCAGCGGGTCGTTGCCGACGACGCGCATGGCGCAGATGGCATGGCCCGCCTCGTGGTACGCGGTGAGCCGCCGCTCTTCGTCCTTCATCACCATCGATTTGCGCTCGGCGCCGAGCATAACCTTGTCCTTCGCATCTTCGAGATCGACCATGAAGATCTTTTCATGATTGCGCCGGACGGCGAGCAGCGCCGCTTCGTTGACGAGGTTGGCGAGGTCGGCGCCAGCCATGCCCGGGGTGCCCCGCGCCAGGGTCGTGATGTCGACGTCGTCGGCAATCGGCTTGTTGCGCAGGTGCACCTTGAGAATGCCTTCGCGACCGCGCAGGTCCGGCGCGTCGACGACGATCTGGCGGTCGAAGCGGCCCGGGCGCAGGAGCGCCGGATCGAGCACGTCGGGTCGGTTTGTGGCGGCGATGAGGATGACCCCATCGTTCGACTCGAAGCCATCCATCTCGACGAGCAGCTGGTTGAGTGTTTGCTCGCGCTCGTCGTGCCCGCCGCCCAAGCCGGCGCCCCGATGGCGGCCGACCGCGTCAATCTCGTCGATGTAGATGTTGCACGGCGCGTGGGCCTTGCCCTGCTCGAACAGATCCCGCACGCGGCTCGCGCCGACGCCGACGAACATCTCGACGAAATCAGACCCGGACATCGAGAAGAACGGTCGGGCGGCTTCACCGGCGACAGCCTTGGCAAGCAGCGTCTTGCCCGTGCCCGGCGGCCCGACGAGCAGCGCACCCTTGGGGAGACGGCCGCCCAGCTTGGTGAACTTTTGCGGATCGCGCAGGAACTCGATGATCTCTTGGAGCTCCTGCTTGGCCTCGTCGGCGCCGGCGACGTCGGCAAAGGTGATCTTCGGCGTGTCGCCCGTGAGGAGCTTGGCCTTCGATTTTCCGAACGAGAACGCCTTCGCTCCGCCAGCCTGCATCTGCTTGAACAAGAAGAGGTAGAAGCCGATGAGCAACAGCCAGGGTACGAAGTTGATGACCCACGAGGTGATGGAGACGCCCGCGTCTTTGGCGTCGATCTGCACCCCGTGCTGGTTGAGGGCCGTGACCTCATTCTCCGAATTCTCGACTGGCAGGCGGACGGAGAAGTTCTTCGTGTCCGTGCCGAGGACGCTCACCCGCTGCTTGAAGGAGCCGTTCACCGTCTTGCCGGCGATGATCGTCACCTTCGCGATGTTGTCGTGAGTAAGCTCGTCCCGGTATTGCGTGTAGGAGATGGTCTTGGATGCGTCGGTCTTGGCCCCCGACAGCTGGATCAAGACCACCGGGATGAGCAGAATGAGAATCCAGAAGGACAGCGTCTTGGAGAAGCGTCCCCAGCTGAATTCTTTTTTGTTTTTCGGAGGAAGGGCTGGCATTACTGCAGGCTCGCTATGTACGGAATATGCCGGAAGTTTTCCGCGTGATCTAATCCATACCCCACGAGAAACTCGTTGGGTGCATCAAACCCGATGAACCGCGTCGGGTAGCGAAGCTCGGTCGCGACGTTCTTGTGGAGCAGCGCGCATATCTCCACGGAACGCGGCTTCCGTGCCTGGAGCAGGTCCATCAGCCGGCTCAGCGTTCGGCCGGTGTCGACGATGTCTTCAACGAGCAGGATGTGCCTGCCCTCCAGCTCCGTCTCCGGATCGTACAACAAACGGACGTTGCCACTCGATTCGGTCGAGTCGCCGTAGCTCGACGCGACCAGAAAGTCCACCTGTAGCGGTCGAACGATTTCGCGCACTAGATCGCTTAGAAATATAAAGCTTCCCTTGAGCAGCCCGAGGACGAGCAGCTCGCCATCTGGATACGCGGTTGTGATGTCGTGCCCCAACTCGCGCACCCGCTCAGCGATCCGCTCCTTACTGTAGACGATGCTCCGAACCGTGCGGCCGAGCAGGCGCGGATCAACGGCTGAGTTGCTCACATTCGAAAGCTAAACCGAAGTCAGCGGTTCGCGCCCCCAAAGCCCCAGCTTTCGCGGCACTAGACC
>JBIOHX010000148.1:0-8954 GCA_044449465.1 Gemmatimonadales bacterium
GGCTGGCGAGCTAGCGGCGCGCCGCGGGGCGGCCGGTCATAGCGTCGGGATCGAGCACGCGGTCGAGTTGCTCGCGCGTCATCAGGCCGCGGGCCATGACGACGTCGTATACGCCGCGTCCGGACTCGAGCGCTTCCTTGGCCACCAACGACGCCTGTTCATAGCCGATCGACGGCACGAGCGCGGTGACGATGCCGATCGAGTGCTCGACGAACTGCCGCATGCGCGAGGGATTGGCCGTGATCCCGTCTACGCACCGCTCGCGGAGCACGACGCAGCCGTGCTCCAGAGTCTCGATGCTCCGCAGCAGCCGGTAGGCGATCACGGGCTCGAAGACGTTGAGCTGAAGCTGTCCGGCCTCCGCCGCCAGCGTGACCGTGACGTCGCCGCCGATCACGTCGAAGCACACCTGATTCATCACTTCCGGTATGACGGGATTCACCTTGCCCGGCATGATCGACGAGCCGGGCTGCATCGGCGGCAGGTTGATCTCGCCGAGGCCGGCGCGAGGTCCGGAGCTCAAGAGCCGCAGGTCGTTGCAGATCTTCGACAGCTTGACCGCGCACCGCTTGAGCACCCCGGAAAGCTGGACGAACGCGCCGGTGTCGGCGGTGGCCTCGACGAGATCGGGCGCGGTGATCAGCGACAGTCCGCTGATCCGCGACAGCTCGCGGCAGACGGTAGCCGCGTAGCCGGGCGGCGCGTTGATGCCGGTCCCGATCGCCGTCGCGCCCATGTTGATCTCACGTATGAGGGCCTGGGCTTCGCCCAGCCGTTCCACGTCCTCGAGAATCGTGTGGCCGAACGCCGTGAACTCCTGGCCGAGCGTCATCGGCACCGCATCTTGCAGCTGGGTGCGCCCCATCTTCACGAACGCGCTGAACTCCTCACCCTTGGCGAGGAACGCCGCCGCGAGCGCGCTCATGGCGCCGCGCAGCACCTCGATCGCGCGGTGGAGCGCGAGCTTCACCGCCGTCGGGTAGACGTCATTCGTCGACTGGCTCAAGTTGACGTGGTTGTTCGGATGCACCGTGGCGTAATCGCCGCGGCGCCGACCGAGCAACTCGAGCGCGCGGTTGGCGATGACCTCGTTGGCGTTCATGTTGGTCGAGGTGCCGGCGCCGCCCTGGATCATGTCGACGACGAAGTGCTCGTGGTGCCGGCCGGCGCGCAATTCCTCCGCCGCGCGCACGATCACGTCGGCGATGCCATGGTCCAACAGCCCGAGCTCGGCGTTGGCCAACGCCGCGGCCGCTTTTACCGCGCCGAGCGCTTCGATGAGCACCGGGAACTCGCGGAGCGCCACGCCAGTGATCGGAAAGTTCTCGAGCGCCCGGAGCGTCTGCACGCCGTAGAGCGCATCTTCGGGCACGTCGCGCTCGCCGAGGAGGTCGTGCTCGCGGCGGGTGCGGGCACCGGTGAAGCCGAGCGTTCGCCCGCGGCCGACGAGCGTGGCGTCGGTCGCCGCGAGGCGCTGCGCGATCGACCGCGCGGCGCGCCCGACGAGGGCCGCGTAGATCGTGGGGTATTCCTTCACCATCTCGCGCACCTGCTCGGCGCTGAGCAAATACGCTTCAGTGTGTTGCAATGCGCGCGCGCTGGTGCCGTGGGGCAGATCGTCGAGGAGCAGCCCTTCGCCGACCGCCTGGCCGGCGTCGAGGGTGACGAGGCGCACTGGACGGCCGTTGAGACCCTTCTCGATCGCCACGGCGCCGACGACGATGATGGCGAGAAACTCGCGGGGCGCGCCCTCCTCGAACAGCACGTCGTCGCACTCGTACGTCGCCGGCGTCACGAGCTTGGCGAGCTGGTGAAGGGTCGAGTCGGTGACGCCCTCGAGGAATTGAGCCTGGCGCAGACGATCGCGCACGGCGGAGGCTGGCATAGGATGATGAAGATAACCGTCGAGTGGACCGCCGCCGCCGCGGGCTGGATGGCTCGACGGGTAGCGCGGCGATATGATTCACGGGTCTCAATCCCCGCGTCGATCGGGAGGGCTATATGTCCATTTCGCGCCGTGATTTCGTGGGCGCCGGGGCCGCAGCGGCCGCGGGCTTGGCACTCCCAAAGCTCGCCGAGGCGATGCCGTCGATGGTGGTCCAGGACCGCGCGGAACCGCTTCTGGAGGCGTTCGCGGGCCGTCCGGTCATCATCTCCGCCGCCAACGGCCTCCGGAGCAAAGAGAATGGCGTGTCGGGCATCCAGAAGGCCTACAACCTCATGGTAGGCGGTATGGACCCGCTGGACGCCGCCGTACAGGGCGTCCAGGTCATCGAGCTGGACGCGACCGATCAGTCAGTCGGCCTGGGCGGGCTGCCGAACGAGGAGGGGGTCGTCCAGCTCGACGCCAGCGTCATGCACGGGCCCACCAAGCGCGCCGGCGCCGTCGGGGCGCTCGAAGACGTCGCCACCGCGGCGGCCGTGGCCAAAGCCGTCATGGACCGGACCGACCACATCTTCCTGGCCGGCGCAGGCGCCAAGAAGTTCGCGCTGGAGATGGGCTTCAAAGAAGAGAATCTCCTCACGGATCAGAGCCGCGAGGACTGGATGCGCTGGAAGGCGAAGCTCAACCCGCGCGACAACTGGCTCGACCCCGCCGATGCCACGCCGCGCCGCCGCGCGACCCCGTCCGCGCCGAGCCGCCCAGGCGAGCCGCGCAGGCCGGGCGATGAGAATCTTCACATCTCATACGACGCCGACGGCGTGCCGCATACCTACGGCACGATCAACATGAACGCCGTGAACGCCGCCGGCGACATCGGCTCGGTGACGACGACGAGCGGGTTGTCGTGGAAGATCCCCGGTCGGGTCGGCGACTCGCCGATCATCGGCGCCGGCCAGTATTGCGACAACGAAGTCGGCGCCGCTGGATCGACCGGGCGCGGCGAAGCGAACATCAAGGTCTGCGGCGCCTTTCTCGCCGTAGAGCTCATGCGCCAAGGTATGTCGCCGGAACAGGCGCTCATGAAGGTCATGGAGCGGGTCATCGCCATGACCGAGAGCCGGCTGATGGTAAGCGGCAAACCGACTTTCCAGCTCACCTATTACGCGGTGAACAAGAAGGGCGAGTACGCGGGCGCCTGCTGCTACGAAGGTCCGAGCTTCGCCGTTTGCGACGCGAATGGCGCGCGCCTCGAGAAGTGCGCGTTCATGTACAAGGCGACCGAGCAGCCCACCAACGAGCTCAGTGGGGTCATGATCAAGCCTTGAGACGGTCGCTCGGGGGGCTCGAGCGCCGAATCAGACCTTGATCGCCGCCGGCGGATGCGCGGGCGTCAGGCGACTGTGCAACGGATCGATCGGCGCTCTGACCGGGCCACTCGAGCGCGCCGGCTGAGCCGGCGATTGGTGCTCGAGGCGGAGATTCGCCACCAGCTTGGTCAGGTGGTCCGCCGCGCCGGACAACGTCGATGCGGCGGCGGCAATCTGCTCGGTGCTCGCGCTCTGCTCTTCGCTCGACGCGGCCACCTCTTGCATGGCCGCGGCGAACGACTCCGTGCCCGTGGCGAGCACGTCGAGCTTCGTGCGCATCGTTCGAGCGAGCGTGTTCGCGACCGTCACCGTGCGTTGCACCGATGCCGTCCACCCTTCCGCCTCGGCGACCGCCGCCTCGATCTGGCCGAACGAGCGCGAGCCCTGCTGCGTGGCGCCGCTCACCGCATGCACCGTGTGCACGGTGCGTTCGCTCGTGTGCCGCGACTGCTCGATGCCGCGCAGCACGCCGCTCACGACGACTTCCGTCTTCTCTGCCGCGTCTGATGACATGGCGGCGAGCCGGCGCACCTCTTCGGCAACGACCGCGAAGCCGTGCCCGTGCTCGCCGGCACGCGCGGCCTCCATGGCCGCGTTGAGCGATAGCAGCTTGGATTGGCGTGCCAGTTTCTGTACCAGGGTCACGAAGCTCCGCACTTCTTCCGACGCTTGTGCGAGCTGTTCGATCGCGGACGCGCTCGCCTCAACGTCCGAGCTCAGCGTGGCCAGCGCGTTGGTGCTGTCGTCGAGGCGTGCGCGATTCTCGAGGGCTAGCGTGCGGAGCTTGGTATTTCGCTCGACGCCCTCGTGGGCTCCGGCGTCGAGATCGGACGCGATGTGCACGAGATTCTCCGACGACTCGGCGAGCGCGGTGATCGTTTCGGCCATGGCGGTCGCCTGCCCGCTCAAGTCGGCAGCGGTATGCGCGATCTGACCGGCCGACGCCGCCATCTCCTCGGAGCTGGCGGTGATTTCGGTGGTCATGTTCGTCGTCTCGACCGTCGACTCCTTGAGCGCGGTCGCCAGGTGGCGAAGCTCGGCGATCAGCGCCGCGATCGCCCGCGCCAGGCGGCCGATCTCGTCGTCGCCGCCGACGTCAGTGATCTGCATCGACAGGTCGCCCGCAGCCACCGCCTCGGCGGCGATCGCCAGTTGTTCGGCGGGGCCGGTGATCCGTTGCTCGATGAACCGGCCGACGAGAAACAACGCGCCCAACACGAGGGCGAAGATCGCCAGCATGCCGGTGAGCATCGACCAGCGCGCCACATCGTACGCGTGTGTGGCGTCGGACAAGTCCATGTGCGCCACGATTCGCCAGCGTCCGCCGTTCGCCGCCGCGACCGCACCGCGCTGGCGTGAGGAGTCGGCGCCATAGCTGAATGCATGGACCGAGTCGCGTCCGCCGATCGAGGCGAAGGCCGCGAAGGGCTTGAACCGCCGGCCGGGAATGGAGCTGGCGATCACTTTCCCGGTCGAGTCGACGAGATCGACTCGGAGGGAGCCGCCGCCGGCGCTGCCCTGGGCGAGGACGGAGTCGACGATGGAGAGCCCGAACTTCACCTTGACCACGCCCACCCGAGTGGTATGGTCGCGCGTGACCGCCGCTAGCTCGACGACGGTCCGCTGCGTGGCGGGATCGGCCGTGGCCTGCGCCGTGGTCGAGCCGGTGGACCAGGCCGTCTGCCACCAGCCTTCATCGCTCTGCACGAAATCGGATGATGGCGACGTGGTCACCGCGTTGTAGCCGTACTGATCGGTGACCATGACCTCGGCGATGTCGAGCTTCTTGAGGAGATCATCGAGGTAGGTCATGGCCGAGGGGTCGACCTGCTGCGAGCGGGTGTCCTTGAACATCAGCTCGAGCTGGTCGATCGACATCTTGGGAAGCCCGCGCTCGCGCGATACGGCGGCGCCCTTTTCGGCAGCGGCAATGACACTGGGGGCGGCGGCGATCAGGTCGACCTGACGGGCACGCTCGTCGAGCACGCGCTCGACGAGCTGCTTGGACAGGGCGGCGGAGCTGACGAGGCGGTCGTCCTCGTCGCCGGCGACCGAGCGCTTGAGCAGCTCGATCCCGGCGTACCCCACGATCCCGAGCACGACGATGGCGCCAATGCCAACGCCGCCGACCAACCGCCAGCGAAGGGAGCGGACGGATCGCCGGTTGGCGTCTGATGCAGCGGCTGCGTGCGGGCTCGTACTGGGATGGTGGTTCATCGGACGCTAAATTGCGCTCTCACAATGACAGAACCGACTGATTCCGCCCCGGCCACCGAGGCGGCCGGCTATGACGCAGGTGCGGTCGAGCGGAAGTGGCAGGAGCGGTGGGAAAGGCAGGGGACGAACCACACCGACGTCGAGGACGGCGTTCGGCCGTTCTACGCCTTAATGATGTTTCCGTACCCGTCGGCGGAGGGCCTCCACGTGGGCAATCTCTTCGCGTTCACGGGCAATGACATCTATGGACGATTCCAGCGCCTCCAAGGGCACACCGTGTTCGAGCCGATCGGGTTCGATGCCTTCGGCATCCACTCGGAGAACTTCGCCCTCAAGGTCGGCACCCATCCGGCCGACCTGATCCCGCGCAACATCGAGAACTTCCGGCGCCAGCTGAAACGCTCCGGCTTGATGATCGACTGGCGGCACGAGCTGTCGACCACGGATCCGGCGTACTACAAGTGGACCCAGTGGCTCTTTCTGCAGCTATTCAGCCGCGGGCTGGCCTACAAGAAGGGGGCGGCCGTCAACTGGTGTCCGAACGACAAGACGGTGCTCGCCAACGAGCAGGTCATTGCCGGCGAGTGCGAGCGGTGCGGTGCCAAGGTCGAGCAGCGATTCCTCGAGCAGTGGTTCTTCCGCACGACGGACTATTCCGCGCGCCTGCTCGCGAACCTCGACTGGCTCGACTGGTCGGAGTCGACGAAGCTGGCGCAGCGCAATTGGATCGGGCGCTCGGATGGCGCCGAGATCACTTTTCGCGTCCAGGATCTGGCGGATTTCACCGGTGCAGCGACCATCGCCACGGGCTTGAGCGGCGAATACGCCGCTCGGCCGATCGACATTCGCGTATTTACCACGAGGCCGGACACGATCTTCGGCGCCACGTATCTGGTCGTTGCGCCGGAGCATCCGCTGGTGGCCGCGCTGACGACGGACGAGCAGCGCGAAGCGGTGGAGGAATACACCCTGGGCGCCGCCAAGCAGGACATCGTGACGCGCAAGGTGAACAAAGAGAAGACAGGCGTGTTCACCGGCTCATTCGCCACCAACCCTGCCACGCAGCAGCCGATACCGATCTGGGTCGCCGATTACGTGCTGATGGAGTATGGCACGGGCGCGATCATGGCAGTGCCCGGCCACGACGAGCGTGACTTCGAGTTCGCGCGGACGTTCGATCTGCCGATCGTGCGGGTGGTGGCGGGGAACGGGTCGGAAGCGCATGGACCGCTCGAGGCGCCGTTCACCGCGACACAGAACGTGCATCTGGCGAGCTCTGGGGAGTTCAACGGCCTGGGTGTCGAGCAGGCGACGCACGCCATCGTCGCCTGGCTTGCGGCGGCGGGGCACGCGCGCGCGGTCGTCAACTATCGCCTGCACGACTGGTGCATCTCGCGCCAGCGCTACTGGGGTCCGCCGATCCCGATCATCTACTGCGACCACTGCGGTACGGTGCCGGTGCCGGAGGCCGATCTGCCGGTTGAGCTGCCGTACGTCGAAGACTTCCGTCCCGACGACACCGGCGTGTCGCCGCTGGCGCGCGTCGAATCGTGGTACCGCGTCGCCTGCCCGCGCTGCGGCGGCCAGGCGCGCCGCGAGACGGACGTCTCGGACACCTTCCTCGACAGCGCCTGGTATTTCCTGCGCTATCCGAGCACCGACTTCGAAGACGCGCCGTTCGATCCGGCGTTGACGAAGAAATGGCTCCCGGTCACGTCGTACATCGGCGGCAACGAGCACGCCGTATTGCACTTGTTGTATTCGCGATTCATCACGATGGTGCTCAAGGACGCCGGCCGGCTCGAGTTCGAGGAGCCGTTCGCCCGCTTCCGCGCCCACGGCATGATCGTCCGCGACGGCGCCAAGATGTCCAAGAGCCGCGGCAACGTGGTGAACCCCGACGAGTACGTCGAGCGTTGGGGGGCGGACACCTTCCGGACATATCTGATGTTCCTCGGTCCGTACGAGGAGGGCGGCGACTTTCGGGATCAGAGCGTCGCCGGCGTGCGACGCTTTCTCGACCGGCTCTGGGCGTCGGCGGCCGGCGCGCAGAGCGATGGCACGCCCGACCCGGCCGTACTCCGCAAGCTGCATCAGACGATCAAGAAAGTATCCGAGGACATCCCCGCGCTCGCCTACAACACGGCAATCGCGGCGATGATGGCGTACCTCAACGTCGTCCGGCGCGACGAGCGTACGGCGCACCGCGGCGAGGTGCTGCCGCTCGTCCAGCTGGTGGCGCCGTTTGCCCCGCACATCGCCGAGGAGTTGTGGGAGCGTTTCGGCCACAGCGAGAGCGTGTTCGATGCCGGCTGGCCGGCGTTCGACCCCGGGCTCGCGGCGGAGGACGCGCAGACGATCGCGGTGCAGGTGAACGGCAAGATGCGCGGCACGATCAGCGTGCCGAGCGGGACGGGCCAGGAGGAGGCGCTCGCCGCGGCGATGCAGGATCAGAACATCGCCAAGTTCGTCATTGCCGCGCCGAAGAAGATCGTGTTCGTGCCGGGGCGCCTACTCAACCTCGTGGTCTAATGGAGCGAATCCTGGTTCTGGAGAAACGGCCGCACGGCGAATTGGGGCGCCGTCAGGAGACGAGGCGCGCCAGCCAATCTCCGACGAAGTAGGCGACCATCGCTACGCCGAGGCCGATGACGAACATATCGAGGCCGGAGCGGAAGACGCTGCGGCCGGTGAACACCGAGCGTGCCGCGCCGATGATCCAGTGCGAAGTCATCGCGACGACGAAGGCCACGACGACCGCCGTGGTTCCATTCCAGAACAGAAACGGAAACACGGGGATGAAGGCACCGACCGCCGTCGCCGCGCCGGTGATCCAGGCCTCGCGGAGCGGCGACATGTGCGGATCGCTGATCCCGAGCTCCTCCTGCACCTGCTCCTCGAGCATGCGCCCCGGATCGGCCATGACCTCCGTGGCGAGGGCGAACGCCGCATCGCGCGCCATGCCCTTGGTCTCGTAGATGATCGCCAGCTCGTCGCGCTCGACTTCGGGCATGAGCGCGATCTCGTCGCGCTCCATCGCGATCTCGTTGGCGTAGACCTCCTGTTCGCTCTTCGCGGCGAGGTAGCCGCTCGAGCCCATCGAGAGCGCGTCGGCGATGAGACCGGCAACGCCGGCCACGATCACGGTGTGGTGCGCCGTCTCGGCCGAGGCGCCGATGACGCCGGCGACGAGCCCGAAATTCGCCGTCAGCCCGTCGTTGAACCCGTAGACGACGTTGCGCAGAAAGCCGCCCGACTCGGTGCGGTGCCAGGGCTCGCCGCTCTTGCCGGAAATTCTATTTAACGTTTCAGCATGTTCGGCCGACTCGCGTGCCAGCGTCAGCGACTCGGCGGCACCGGGCGCTCCACGCAGCGTGCGGCGGTGCATGTCGAGGTAGCCCTTCACCTCGCGCCCCTCCTCGGCGAGGAGCATCGGAAGGAGGAAGCCGGGGCCGAAGATCTTGCCGAGCCCGGCGCCTTCCGAC
>JBIOHX010000149.1:0-8945 GCA_044449465.1 Gemmatimonadales bacterium
CGACCGCCACTTCGAATGGATGCCGCTAGAGCACGAGACCCAGCTGCTGGGTCAGCACGATGCGTCCTTGCGCGTCGATCCACCCGGTGAACCCGGCGCTCGAGGGTTGCGTCGTCAATTGCCAGGCCTTGAGCGTGTCGGGACGCACGCCGTGCCAGCGTTTGATCGATGCGTCGTACACCGCGCTGTCGTCGACGACGAACGACGACTCGGCGCGCACGTCCACGGCGACGTCCTTGGGGGCCATGCTCGATGGATCGAACACCGGCAGGATGTAGTGCCTGCCGACTTTGGGCGCCTCACCAAGTCCGACCGCGAGCGGCACGATCGTCGGCAGCAGGAGCGGCCCCGAGAGCGCGATCCGCTGCGTGTCCGGCTTCTCCGTGCCGCTCTGGATCGCGAGCGTCAGGACGCTATCGCCGCTGACGCTTCCCGTCGCGTGCACCGGCGCGCCCTCCGCCGCGAGCGACAGGTCGAACTTCGCCATGTGCACCGCGCGGGTCAGGGTCACGCTGGTACGCGCCGTGGCGCGCCGCGCCTTGCCGCCGATCGGCAGGTCGGCGACGAGGTAGTCGTCGAGCGTGATCGACTGCTCGGTCGTGTCGAGCGTCGACGACGCGAAGCCGATCTGCCGGTCGCCCTGCATCACGCCATAGAACACGGCGCCGGGCGCCACGTGCGTCGCCGCTTCGGCGAGCCGCTCGAGCTGCGGCCGGAAGTACTCCCGCTTTACCAGTAGGGCGAGGCCGGCGAGCCAGGCGGCGATGATCACGCCGCCGACCATCGCGCGCCGGCGCTTCATGCTACGCCAACGCCAGCGTCGTTTCGCCGTTGATCCACTCGAGGTACTTCTCGAGACCGGCTTCGACGGGCAGCGCGAGCAGTTCCGGCACTTTGTACGGGTGAAGCTCCGTGAACGCGCTGCGCAGCGATTCGAGGCGCGCCGAGCGGGTCTTGAGCATGATGACCACCTCGCGTTCGTCGGCGACCTTGCCCTGCCAACGATAGAGCGATCGCGCGCCCGGCATCAACGTGCCGCAAGCGATCAGCCGGCGGTCGAGCAGCGCGCGTACGAACCGCACGGCCTCCTCGTCGGACGCGGCGGTGGTGAGAACAACGATCGCATCGGTGTGAGGCATGGCGCGCAATATAGCGACTTGTTTCATGCCGGTCCGGCCCGCAGCTTTCCCTGGCTATGGCAGAAGATGCTCTGATCGTTCGCGGCGCACGCGAGCACAATCTGCGGAACATCGACGTCACGATTCCGCGCGATCGACTGACGGTCATCACCGGGCTGTCGGGCTCGGGCAAGTCGTCGCTCGCCTTCGACACGATCTACGCCGAGGGCCAGCGGCGCTACGTCGAGTCCCTCTCCGCCTACGCGCGGCAATTCCTCGGCTTGATGGACAAGCCCGACGTCGACTCGATCGAAGGTCTGTCGCCGGCGATCTCGATCGAACAAAAGACGGCCGGACACAATCCGCGCTCAACGGTCGGCACCGTCACGGAGATCTATGATTATCTGCGTCTCCTCTGGGCGCGCGCCGGCACGCCGCACTGCCCGAACTGCGGTCGCCCCGTCCAGCGTCAGAGCCCGGCGCAGATCGCCGACATCGTCCTTGGCTGGCCGCGCGACGCGCGAATCGAGGTGCGCGCACCGCTCGTCCAGGGGCGGAAGGGCGAATTCCGTGAGCTGTTCGAGGATGCGCGCCGTCAGGGCTTCATCCGCGCGTACGTCGACGGCGATCTGATCGAGCTCGCATCGCCGCCCAAGCTCAATCGGCGCCAGAACCACACCATCTCGGTCATCGTCGACCGACTTGCCGTGCGCACCGACGACCGCAGCCGCCTCACCGACTCGATCGAGACGGCGCTCAAGCTCGCCGATGGCGTCGCCGAAGTGAGCAACGCTGACGGCGGCACCGTCGAGATGTTCTCCGAGCGCTACGGCTGCGCAGCGTGCGGCATCTCGCTCCCCGAGCTCGAGCCCCGGCACTTCTCGTTCAACTCCCCGTTCGGCGCCTGCCCGACCTGCGGAGGACTTGGTACGCGCCGCCGCGTGAGCGAAGAGCTCATTCTTGGCGGTCCGCGCATCTCGATTCTCGAGGGAGTGATTCTTCCCTGGGGAGAGCCGAGTGGCTATCTGCGCAAGATCGTGCTGCCGGCGCTCGCTCGTCAGCTCAAGTTCGACCTCAACACACCCTGGGGCGAGCTGCCGAAGTCGGTGCGCGACGCGATCCTCCATGGCGACAAGCGCGACGCCGCGGCCAAGAAGGCCGGCGGCATCGAGTGGGAAGGCGTGCTCCGTAACATCGAGCGCCGCTACGACGAGTCCGACTCCGATACGCTTCGCCTCGAGCTGCAGGAATACATGATCGAGGTTCCGTGCAGCGATTGTGGCGGCCGCCGGCTCAAGCGCGAAGCGCTGTCGGTCACGATCGACGGGCGAAACATCGGCGAGGTCGTCGAGCTTCCCGTCACCGAGAGCCTCTTCTTCTTTCAGAACGTTCCGGTACGCCAGAACGACAAGCCCGGCCTCGACGCCGAGATCGCGACCCCGATTCTCAAAGAGGTGCGCGAGCGCCTGCGCTTTCTCGTCGACGTCGGACTCGACTATCTCACCCTCGGCCGCGCCGCCGAATCGCTTTCCGGCGGCGAAGCGCAGCGCATCCGGCTCGCGACGCAGATCGGCTCGCGCCTCGTCGGCGTCCTCTACATCCTCGATGAGCCGTCGATCGGACTGCATCAGCGCGACAACGCGCGGCTTCTCGCCACCCTGGAGCAGCTCCGCGACCTCGGCAACACCGTCATCGTCGTCGAGCACGACGAGGAGACGATGCGCGCGGCGGATCACGTCATCGACCTGGGGCCCGGCGCGGGCAAGCACGGCGGCGAGGTGATCGCCGCCGGCACGGTCGAAGAGATTTCGCGCAATGCGGCGTCCATCACGGGCAAATTCCTCAGCGGCGAGCTCACGATTCCAACGCCCAAGACTCGGCGCCCGCCCGAGCCCCACCGCTGCCTGCGTATCGAAGGAGCCAAGGAGCACAACCTCCGCAACCTCAACGTCGACATCCCGCTCGGCCTCTTCGTCGCCGTGACCGGCGTTTCGGGATCTGGCAAGTCGACGCTGATCGAGGACATCCTGCATCGCTCGCTGGCGCGGCACTTCTACCGGGCGCGCGTGATCCCCGGCGCGCACACGCGCATCACCGGCTTCGAGCACATCGACAAGGTCATCGACATCGATCAGAGTCCGATCGGCCGCACGCCGCGCTCCAATCCCGCCACGTACACCGGATTGTTCACGCCGATCCGCGAGCTGTTCGCCGAGCTGCCGGAGGCGAAGATTCGCGGCTACGGACCCGGGCGCTTCTCGTTCAACGTGAAGGGCGGCCGATGCGAGTCCTGTCAGGGTGACGGCCTGGTGAAGATCGAGATGCACTTCCTGCCCGACGTCTACGTGCCGTGCGAAGTGTGCAAGGGCAAGCGGTATAATCGCGAGACGCTCGAGGTGCGCTTCCGCGGTTTATCGATCTCCGAGGTGCTCGAGCTCACGGTCGACGACGCCCTCGAGTTCTTCCAGAACCAGCCGCGCATCTTTCAGAAACTCCAAACGCTCGCCGACGTCGGCCTGGGTTACATCCACCTCGGCCAGAGCGCGACGACGCTGTCTGGCGGCGAAGCGCAGCGCGTCAAGCTCGCGAGCGAGCTCTCCAAACGCGACACTGGCCGCACGTTTTACATCCTCGACGAGCCGACGACCGGCCTCCACTTCGAGGACGTCCGCGTTTTGCTCGACGTGCTCCACCGCCTCGTCGACCGCGGCAACACGGTGCTCGTGATCGAGCACAACCTCGACGTGATCAAGACCGCCGACTGGATCATCGACCTGGGTCCCGACGGCGGAACGCGCGGCGGCCATCTCGTGGCGGCGGGACCGCCGGAGAAGCTGGCGGCGACGAAAGGCTCATACACCGGCGATTTCTTGCGTCCTATGCTGGCGCGCGAGGCGGGCCGCTCGCGCGCGCGGCAACATGCTCGTTGAGCGCCAGCAACAACCACCGCATGCCGCGCGAGACGGGCGATCGCGCGATATCCGGGCGGAGGACACCTAGCAGCTCCCAAAACTG
Organism: Gemmatimonadales bacterium; assembly: GCA_044449465.1. Classification (GTDB taxonomy): domain Bacteria; phylum Gemmatimonadota; class Gemmatimonadetes; order Gemmatimonadales; family Gemmatimonadaceae; genus JAQBQB01. Next base: position 4,134 of record JBIOHX010000149.1, read on the forward strand.
TGCTTCACGCGGGTCCGCCGCCTGAAGCTTCGCCAGCAACCGTTGCGCGAACGGCCCGGCGACGCTGTCGCCCATGCGCCGCGCCTCCGAACGGAGCCAGCGCATGAACACGCGCTTGCCACGCGGTGACGATGGAGCAACGCCATCGCGGGCCAGCGCGGCGGCAGGCGCGAAGATCGTTGTGAGCTGCCGCTGCCATGCCGCCGGACTCTGGGTTCCGCGCGCCGCATCGTGTGCCGCACGATCGGACCGAAAATGAGCGAGAAAGGTTGGATCGGACACCATCTCCGCCAGCTCGAGCCACGCCTCCGTCTGCACCTCAGTCGGTGACTCCGGCAAGGCGCTCAGGGTAGTTCTGAGAATTCCCTCATGAAGCGCCGCCGGACCCGAAGCTCCACGCAGCCGCCGGCGAAGATGCTCGCCGAGGAACGCCTCCCGCTCCGCGCGATCGAGCGACGAGAGGGCAGAGAGCCGCGCGAGGTGGCCGGCGCTGATTTCACCGCGCTGTTTGAGCACCACGCGCAGCACCGCCGGCGGCGGGCCAGCGTTCGCGCCTGTAGATCGAGCGCTTCGAGGTGGAGGGCAGCCGCCTCGCGCGCGCTGACGGCGTTCCGTAACAGGCGGCCGATGGTATCGAGATCGAGATCGATTGCGCGGAGCGAGCGAATGAGGTCGAGACGAGCGCGCTCAGCTTCGCCGTACACACGGTATCCGGTGCTCGATTCGAGATCTGGACGGCTTTCGACTTGTCTTCGCCGCTCCGAAACCCGACATCGTCCGAGCAGGAGGGGAAGCATCGTTTAACAAGCTCGTGGATCGAGTCCGCGATCACCTGCGCTAACTTTCCATGCATGGTCTCTCTCCTCGACATCATCGGGCCCGTCATGGTCGGCCCGTCGAGCTCGCACACCGCGGGCGCCTGCCGACTGGGCCTCATCGCCCGTGGCCTCGTTGGCGGCACGCCGGAGCGGGCGACGATCGAGCTGCACGGCTCGTTCGCTCGCACGGGCGAAGGACATGGCACCGATAGAGCGATCGTCGCCGGACTGATGGGGTTTCGTCCCGACGACGAACGCATTCGCACCGCGCTCGAGATCGCGGACCACGAGGGCCTCGATTACCGATTCGAGAAAACGACGCTCGACCAGGAGGCCCACCCGAACAGCGTGCGCATGACGCTCGAGCGCGGCGGACGGTCGGCCGTCATGACCGGCGCGTCGCTCGGCGCGGGGCGCGTGCTCGTGAGCGAGATCGACGGCTACCCCGTCGAGGTCTCGGGCAACTACCACACGATCGTGCTCGTCGCCGAAGATACGCGCGGCTCGATCGCCAAAATCGCGGCACTTCTCGCCGAGGACGGCTTGAACATCGCCACCCTTCGCCTCACGCGGCAGCGCAAGGGTGGTGACGCGTTCATGGTCATCGAGCTCGACGACTACCCCGACGAGATTGTGCGCGATCACATCCGCGCGCTGCCCTGGGTGCGCTGGGCATTTCGGTTGGACAAGGTCTCGGCGTAATCATGTACAAATCGCTTGCTGCCGCCGTCCGCGACGCAGAGGGCAAGGGCGTCTCGCTTTCGCGCCTCGCGCTCGAGACCGAGTCGCAGGACCAGGGCCGACCCGTCGCCGAGATTCGCGACATCCTGCGTCGCGCTCTGTACGTGATGCAGGGCGCGGTGAAACAGGGCCTCGTTGGAGATCTCAGATCGGCGTCCGGTCTCGTCGGCGGCGACGCGGCCAAGCTCGTGAACGGTCCGCCCGGTCCGCTGGCCGGCACGCCCTTTCGCGACGTCCTTGCGCGCGCTCTCGCCGTGCAGGAAGTGAACGCCGCGATGGGCGTCATCGTCGCCGCCCCCACGGCCGGCGGCGCCGGCGTTCTGCCCGCCGTGCTCACGGGTCTCGCCGCGGCGCGCGGTCTCGACGACGAGAAAGTCGTCGATGCGCTTGCCACCGCGGGGCTCATCGGCGCTGTCGTCGCCGAACGCGCCTCGCTCTCCGGCGCCGAAGGCGGGTGTCAGGCGGAGACCGGCGCCGCGGCTGGAATGGCCGCCGGCGCCGCGACCGAGATGCTCGGCGGATCGCCGCAGCAAGCGTCGAACGCCGTCGCGCTCGCGCAGCAGGGCACCCTCGGCCTCGTCTGCGATCCGCTGGGCGGCCTGGTCGAGCTTCCGTGCGTGTTTCGCAATGCCACCGGCGCCGCGATCGCGCTCGCCGCGATCGAGATGGCCCTCGCCGGCATCGGCTTCGCCATCCCAGCCGACGAAGTGATCGATACCATGGGCGACATCGGCCGGGAGATGGACGTCCGCTACCGCGAGACTGCTGGTGGTGGACTCGCCGCCACGCCGACCGGGCGCCGATTGGCACGCGAGCGCCTGGTGCAGATCAAGCGCGGCTGAGGCCACGAGCTCGTCGCCCGACCGCCGCTCGACCTCGACCGCGCCGGTTCGCTCGCGTACCTTAGCGCTGGGCTGAAACGCCGCCCGTCTCCCGCTCGTAGGCCCTTCAGGACCCCAGGCAAGGATTCGCGATGGTCACCAAGGAAGACATCGAAGGCTGGTTCAATCGACTCGGCGCCGATGGCGCGACCTTCTCCGAGGTCGAGCCGGGCCTGTGGATCGTTCGACCCAGCGGCGAGCTCGATTTCAGCGTCGTCGTTCATTATGAGCCGCCGGTCGTGCTCATGCGCGTCAAGGTGATGGCGATCCCGCACAACGCCGAAGCGGTCGCCACGCTGAGCCGCCGCCTGCTCGAGCTCAACGCCACCGATCTCGTGCACGGTTCCTATGGCATCGAGGCCGACTCGATCGTCATGACCGAGGCGCTCGAGCTGTCGCACCTCGACTATGAGGAATTCCTCGCCGCGTATGAAAGCATCACCGTCGCCCTCGCGTCGCACCTGCGAGAGCTCGGCTCGTACCGCGAGGTTCATTGACCCATGGGCATCTTCGATAGGCTGTCGACCGTCCTCCGGTCGAACATCAATGATCTGATCTCTCGGGCGGAAGATCCCGAGAAGATGTTGAACCAGATTCTCGTCGACATGCGCTCGCAGCTCGCCAAGGCGAAGCAGCAGGTCGCCACGGCCATCGCCGACGAGAAGCGGTTGCGCGACCAGGCCGACGGCGAGTACAAGCAGGCGGCGGACTGGGAAAACAAGGCGATGCTCGCGATCAAGGAAGGCCGCGACGATCTCGCCAAACAGGCGCTCATGCGCCAGGGCGAGCACGTCTCGCATGGACAGCAGCTCGAGCAGACCTGGGAGCAGCATCGCCTCGAGACGGAAAAGCTCAAGAACTCCCTGCGCGACCTCAACGACAAGATCGAAGAGGCCAAGCGCAAGAAAAATCTCCTCGTCGCTCGTCAGCGGCGCGCCCAGGCGCAGAAGCGCATCGCCGAAACGATGTCGTCGATGTCCGAGAAATCGGCGTTCGACGCATTCGCCCGCATGGAAGAGCGGATCGAGAACAACGAGCGCCAGCTCAAGGCGTCGATCGAGATCGAAGAGGAGTTCACCGGCGACCGCCTGGCCCAGGACTTCAAGCAGCTCGAGAAGGGCGCTGTCGCCGGAAGCGTTGACGTGCAGCTCCTTGCGCTCAAGCAGAAGATGGGCATGCTTCCCGCCGGCTCGCCGGAAAAACGGCAGCTCGGCGCCGGCAAGCCGGATGAGGAGACCGTGCACGCCGAAATCGAAGACGCTCCCAACGAGAAGAAGAGCTCCTGACGCTTGAAAGCTGACGCGCCAGCCCGCGGTAATGGCGGCAATTCCGCGACGCTGATCGGGCGCTTCAGGTTCGCGCCCATCCTGACGGCGACGGTCCTGACAGTCCTGCTCCTCTGGCTGTTCAAGACCGTCGCTCAGGTTTTTGTGCTGCTCATGCTCGGCGTGCTCATCTCGCTCTTTTGGGGGGCGGTCGCCGGGTGGATCGAGCGCAAGACTCACGCGCCCGAGCGCCTCGCGCTTGCCGTCGCGATTCTTGGCTCCGTCGCCGCGCTCGGTCTGCTCGTTTGGATCCTCGCGCCGCCGGTCATCGACCAGACACGCAAGCTGTTCGAGCAGCTGCCGAACTTCGTCAGTTCGTGGGAGGCCGGCATCGACCACCTCGCCGAGCGTTTCCCCCCGCTGCGCGATATGCTCGGCGCGCCCGGCGAGCATCGCACGCTCACGGCGCTCTACAGTCAGTTGAGCGGAATGTTCGGGACCATTCCGACCAAGCTGTTCGAGATCGTGCACGCGGCAATCGACATCTTCGCCGTCGGCGTGATGGGCATCTACCTGTCCCTCCATCCGGCGCTCTATCGCGAATGGTTGATCGCGCTCTTTCCGCCCATCCACCGCGACCTCGTGCGCGACGTGTTGGCCGACCTCGGCGACTCGCTGCGCGCGTACATCGTCGGCCAGCTCCTGACGATGACGTTTCTCGGAGCGATCACCGCGATCGGCTTGTCGGTGCTCGACGTCCCGTTCTGGTTGCCGTTCGGCATTTTCACTGGTCTCGTCGCGATCGTTCCGTTCTTCGGCACCCTTCTCTCCACCACGCTGCCGGCGCTGTTCGTCCTCACCGGGCCCGGCTACCATGCCTTCGGCCCGCTGGGCCATGCGCTGCTCGTCGTCGGTCTCGGCGTCGTCGTGCACTTGATCGAGGGCAACATCGTTTCACCGCTGGTGATGTCGAAGAAGGTCGACCTGCCGCCGGTGCTCACGATCATGGCCGTGCTCGTGATCGGCCAGCTGCTCGGCGGGCTCGGCCTCATCGTTGCCCTTCCGGTGCTAGTGACGGTCATGGTGATCGTTCGCAGAATCCTCATC
>JBIOHX010000150.1:0-8921 GCA_044449465.1 Gemmatimonadales bacterium
CAACGTGCGCGGCCAGACGATCAACTACACGGCGTCGGCGGGGATGCTGCCCATTCGTAATGCGCAAACCGACGCCGTGGAAGCCGGCATGTACTACGTCGCCTACACGAAAGACGGAGCCAATGCGTCGACGCGGCCCATCTCGTTCGCGTTCAACGGCGGCCCCGGATCGGCGACGGTTTGGTTGCACCTTGGCGCATTCGGACCCAAAAAGGTCAAGCTCAATCCCGACGGCAGTGCGCCGCCGCCGCCGTACTCTTTCGAAGACAATCCGAACACGCTGCTCGATCAGACCGATCTCGTGTTCATCGACGCGGTCGGCACCGGCTATAGCCGCCCAGTCACGCAGGCGCTCGGCGCCCGGTTCTGGGGGCTCGACGAAGACCTCGGCGCGTTCCGTGAGTTCATTCGCCTCTACCTCACGCGCTTCGACCGCATGGAGTCCCCCAAGTTCCTCGCCGGTGAAAGCTACGGCACCACGCGCGCCTCCGGCCTCTCCGGGCTCCTCGCTGACGACGGCATTGCACTCAACGGCGTCGTACTTCTTTCGTCGGTGCTCAACTTCGAATACTCATCGCAGACGCGCGGCAACGACATCGGCTACATCAACTTCATTCCCACCTACGCGGCGACGGCGTGGTTCCACAAGAAGCTCCCGGCCGACCTGCAAAAGCTGTCGGTCGACGAGGCGGCGTCGGCTGCCGAGAAATGGGCGGCGACGAGCTACTCTGACGCGCTGATGAAGGGGAACAAGCTCACCGCCACCGATCGGCAGGCGACGATCGACCAGATGGCGCGCTTTACCGGCCTGCCGAAGGACGTCATCGACCTCAATGACCTGCGCGTCCCGCTCGGCACCTTCGATCAAGAGCTGCTGCGCGACGAGCATCTCACCGTTGGCCGTCTCGACGGCCGCTTCACCGGCTTCGCGCCAATCGCGGCGGGCGGCCGCGGCGGCGGCTTCGGCGTAGGCGACCCGAGCGACATCAGCATCCGTAATAGCTTCACCACCGTCCTCACCGACTATACGCGCCGCGAGCTCAACTACCACGACGAGGATGTCTACTACATCCTCGGCGGCGGCATCGGACGGTGGAACTACCCGCAGAACACCTACGCCACGGTCGTTCCAAACCTCGAACGAGCGTTCGCCAAAAATCCGTACATGCGCCTCTACGTCGCCGAGGGCTACTATGACGCCGCGACCCCGTACTTCGCGGTGGAATACACGCTGTCGCATCTCTCGATCGATCCGAGGGTCGCGAAGAACAACATCACCACCGGCCGCTTCGACGCGGGCCATATGATGTACATCGACGCGCCGTCGATGAAGAAGTTGCGCGGGGATCTGGAGAGGTTCTACGGCTCGGCCGTGAGGGAGAACGCCGTGCCGTGATCGCGATGAGACGGCGCGGAACCCTCGCTATCGCGGCACCTTGACCGGCACCATCAACGGTCCCCACTGCGGAACCGTCCACGGATTGTTCTTCAAGTCCGCGGGCTCGGTGCCGGGCAGGAAGTACTCGACGTACCGCTCGTCGGCCGGCGTCGTCGGCTGCGCGACCGTGCCCGTGGCACGATCCAGTTCCGCGTATGCCAGGCCGTCGGGCGGCGAACCCCAGCTCCCGACGGCGCGATCGGCGTAGTACCGGCCGATCATTTGTCCCCAGATCGGAGCCGCCAGCCCGCCGCCGACCGCACCCGACGTGATCGTCTTTGGCTTGTCGAAGCCAAGCCATACGCCGGCCACGATGTCCGGCGTCATGCCGATGAACCAAACGTCGACATTGTCGTTGGTCGTCCCCGTCTTGCCGGCGATCGGCACGCGCTCAGGCACGACACGACGCGCCGACGCGCCGCTGCCGCGTTCCGCCACGTCCTTCATCATGTCGCGCACGATGAATGCCACCCGCGGATCGAGCACCTGCTGCGGCGTTGATGCCGGCCGCTGGAAAATAGTTCGGCCGCTCAGATCGTCGATCCGCGTGATGAACCGCGGCTGCACGACGGCGCCGTTATCAGCGAACGCCGTGTACGCTGCCACGAGATCGATCGGGTGCACCTCGGACGCGCCAATCGCGCTCGCCGGCACCGGCACCATCGGCGTCGTGATGCCGAGGCGCTGCGCGAGCGCGGCCACCGAGTCCATGCCCACCCGCATGCCCAGCTGAATCGCCACGTTGTTGCGTGAATGGATCAACCCGTCGCGCATCGTCATCGGCCCGAGGAATTTTCCGTCGATCTCGGTCGGTTTGTAGACATCGCCCGACGGAAGCGGGATCTCGAGCGCCGTGTCTGGCACGATCGTGTTCGCGGCGATGCTGTCTTCGATCGCCTTGGCGAACACGATCGGTTTGATCGCCGACCCGGGCTGTCGCAGCGACGACACGGCGCGGTCGTACGGCGCATGCGTGTAGTTGCGGCCGCCGACGAGCGCGCGGACGTCGCCGGTGGCCGGATCGATCGCCACGGCCATGCCCTCGAGATAGTCAGTCTGATTGCCGCGCGCTGCGGCTTGCGTGAGATGCTTGTACCCCTTCTGCTGCTCGATTCGGGCAGTGCCGGCGACGAGCGCATCGACTGCTTGGCGCTGAAGCGCCGGATCGAGCGTCGTGTAGATTTTGTAACCGCCGTTCATGACCGGAATCCCGGCGCGCTCGGCCTGCTGCCGCACCTCGTCGACGAAATAACCCGACGGCGCCGACATGCCGGCATTTGGGGCAGTGACGACCGGCTCGCGCTTGGTCCTGTCGGCCAGCTCCTGCGTGATGTAGTGCTGGTCCGCCATCTTCTGTAGCACGAGGTCGCGCCGTTCCTTGGCACGAGCCGGATGCGCGATCGGGTCGTAATACGGCTGCGACTTCGGCAATCCGGCGAGTGTCGCCGCCTCGGCGAGCGTGAGCTTGTCGGAGCCGTGCCCGAAGTAATGCCGTGCCCCGGCCGCCACGCCGAACCAGCCGCGACCGAGGTTGATCTGGTTGAGGTATTCCTCGAGGATTATGTCCTTGGTGTAGTGCTTCTCCATCTCGCGCGCCGCCGACTGCTCGTGCAGCTTGCGCGAGAGGCCCGCCGTGCCGCTCACCTCATGCCGGTCAATCAAGTCGGGATGTAGATACCCGACGAGCTGCTGCGTGATCGTGCTCGCTCCGCCGCGGTTTTCTCCGAGCACCTTGCCCTTGATGGCGCCGAGGACCCCGATCACGTCGACGCCGTCGTGCTCATAGAAGCGCTGGTCCTCCACGGCGATGAACGCCTCCGGGACGTACTTCGGGAGCGACTTGAGCGAGACGCTGGTGCGCATCTCGCGGCCGATCTCGCCGATCAGCGTGCCGTCGCGCGCGAGCACGAGTGAGGATTGCGGCAGCTGCACGAGCTGCCACGCCTGACCGGTGCTGTGGGCGGTGTCTTGCGCCACGACGAGCGGCGGGCTGGCGAGCGTGGCCAGGCCTACGACAACGAGCGCCGACGGTAGTGCGGACAGGCGGCGGCGCCAAGGATTCCTCACGCGGCCGGCGCGGTCGGTAATCACGAAACGGTGCTCCAGGGAGGTCATGCGACGAACGGTGGTCCGTGTACTACCCGAAAGGATATCGCGCGGTTGCGCGCCGTGCGGTGACCTACGACCTGAGCCGCGCCGGCGGAGAGAAGACGACTCGCCCGCCCGGCGGGAACGCTTAGCTTTCACGCATCATGGCCCCCTCCGTCCACCTGGCCCTCGCGCAGATCACCCCGCGCAAAGGCGACTACGCCGGAAATCTCGAGCGGCTGGGCCCGGTGTTCGCACAGCTCGAACACCTCTCCCCGCGGCCGTCGGTGCTCTGCCTGCCCGAGGCCGCGCTGACCGGGTACTTCCTGGAAGGTGGGGTTCGTGACAGCGCCGTAACGGCCGGCACCCTCGCCGCTGACCTCGATCGGGTCTATGGGGCCGCGGTTTCCGCGCCTCGGCCGCTCGACGTCACGCTCGGCTTTTACGAGATCTGGAACAACAAGCTGTATAACAGCGCCATCTATGTCACGCTGGGCGAAGGGGAGCCGCGGGTCCGGCACGTCCACCGCAAGGTATTTCTGCCCACCTATGGGTTGTTCGACGAGGAGCGATTCGTCGAGCGGGGCCGCGACGTGCGCGCCTTCGACACCTCGTGGGGACGCGCGGCGATGCTCGTCTGCGAGGACGCCTGGCATAGCATGACGGCGACGATCGCCGCGCTCGACGGCGCGCAGATCATCTTCGTCTGCGCCGCACCGCCGGCGCGGGGAGCCGGTCCCAAATCCGACGGCGTTCCTGGCCCAGGCAGCGTCAGCCGGTGGGACCGCCTCGTTCGCGACATCGCTGACGAGCACGGCGTTTTCGTCGCACTGACCACGCTCGTCGGCAGCGAAGGGGGCAAGATCTTCCCCGGCGGCTCGATGCTCGCCGGGACCAAGGGCGAGGTCGCCGGCCGCGCGCCGATTTGGGACGATGCGATTCTCGCCGCCACCGCGGACCTGGCCGACGTGACACGGGCCCGCGCCGACATGCCGCTCGTCGCCGACCTCGAGACGATGGTGCCGCACCTCCGCGCGAGCCTGGATCAGGTCATGGCGCGGACCCCGGCCCTGTGTGAGTACGCTCCGCCAGCTGCGTCCCCGGCAGAGCATCTCGCGCCGGCCCGCGACGGGTCGCCGGCCGGACAACTCCGCATCGTGCACGCCGCGCCGGCGCGTGACACCGGTCCCGCCACGCTCGAGATCGACGGCGCGCTCGCCGAACAATGGCTCGTCCACTTCATTCGCGACGAGATGCGCCGCCGCGGCTTCGAGTGCGCCATCGTCGGCGTCTCGGGCGGCGTGGATTCGGCGGTGACGGCATACCTCGCCGCCAAGGCGCTGGGCCCCGCGAACGTGCTCGGCGTGCGCATGCCTTATCGCACGTCGAGCACGGAGAGCCTCGACCACGCGCAGCTCGTGATCGACGCGTTAGGCATTCAATCGAGAACGGTGGACATCTCGCCGGCGGTCGACGGGTATCTGTCGAACGAAGCCGACGCCGACGGCGGACGACGCGGTAACGTCATGGCGCGCGTGCGCATGATCGCGCTGTTCGACCTCGCCGCGAAGCACCGCGGCATTCCGCTCGGAACCGGCAACAAGTCGGAGCGACTCTTCGGCTATTTCACCTGGCACGCCGACGATTCGCCGCCGATCAATCCGCTCGGTGACCTGTTCAAGACCCAGGTCTGGGCCCTCGCCAAGCACCTCGGCGTGCCGGAGGTGATCGTCGGCAAGCCGCCAACGGCCGATTTGGTGGTGGGTCAGACCGACGAGAGCGACTTTGGGATTTCATATGAGCGCGCCGACGAGATTCTCAACTGGCTGGTGAGCGGCTATTCCGACGCCGAGCTGGTGGCGCGCGGCTTCGATGCAGGGGAAGTGGCGCTGGTGAAAAAGCGGATGGCCGGCACGCACTGGAAACGCCGGCTCCCCACCGTAGCGATGGTCAGCCCCACGGCCATCGGCGAATCGTACCTGCGCCCGGTGGATTACTAGAGCATCGTTCGAGCGAGCCTCGCCTACGCCGCCCGAGCGCAGGCGAGGCTCACCGCTCGACGCGCGCAACGCTTGAGCGCCCGGTGGACGGCCCGGGCATAGGCGATGAAGTTGAGGCCCGCCCACGGATATCGGGCGAAGAACTCGGTCGGGAGCAGGTCGCCCTTGAGCCGGTTGCACCGCGCGCAGGCCAGCACCAGGTTGCCCGGCGCGTGCGCACCGCCGTGCGCCAGCGGATGCACGTGATCGAGCGTCGCATAATCGAAATCGAGCGGTGCTGCGCAGTAGACGCAGCGGCGGCAGCAGTCTCGCATCGCGGCACGTTTGATCGCTCGCTTTTGGGGACCAGCGGGGATCGCTCGGGTCCGGCGCTGCGGTCGCGCGGCGCGCGGCAGTCGGGGGAGGGAGACGTGGTGGGAGTGATTCACATGCCGACGTCGTGACAAAGTCACCTCGCCAAATAGGCGAAACCCCGCCGCGGGACAGATGCCCGTGGCGGGGTTTCGCGCCTGTGAATGAACCAGCTCGCTCGTAGACGGAGCGTCTCGGCTGCGGCGTCCCTACGCCGCGTCGTCAGTGCTCGTGGTGTCGACATTTGGCTCGTACAACAACTCGCCATGCGCGCCCTCGCGAACCCGCCACCGGCGCTCGGATCTCTCGTCGCGCGCCGGGGTCGATGATGACGGCCTCGGTCTTCCTGACTCGTCATACACCGGGAGCGCAACCGAACGATCGCGGCTCGGCTCCGACGACTTGGGTGCGATGCCCCCTTCCGCCCGCTTTTTCGCGCTGTCGATTGCCGGCCGCCCCTGCCTCGGCTCCGCCGTTTCAATCCGCATCGGGTCGGTGAGCGCGGCAATGATCCGCGCCGCGTAAGCGTCGAGCACCGTTCGGTCGGGCATCTGCGAGCCGCCGAACGGAAGCGGGACGTCGAATCCGTCGCCCGCGCGCCGCGGAATGATGTGCACATGATAGTGCGGCTCGTCCTGTCCCGCCGCGGCTCCGCTGTTCACGACGATGTTCAGATCGTCGGAGCCGGTCACCTTTCGGATGGCGTTGGCCAGCCGCATCGTGACCTTGAACAGGTGCAGACCGATCTCCTCTGGCACGTCGAGCAGCGACTCGTAGTGCGCGCGCGGCACGACCAGCACGTGGCCGTTGTTCACCGGCTGGATGTCCATGAACGCGATCGCGTTGCTGTCTTCATGACAGATCGACACCTCGGCGGCGCCATGGATGAGATCGCAGAACGTGCAATGGGACGGGCGTTCCATGGCATCTACGAACGCACGGACGGTGCCACCTGAACAGCGCCAAAGTATTCCAGCGCGGCCCCTGCCCGCCAGCGGACACCGGCGGCCGGCGTTAGCTTTCGTGTATGGCCACGACAAGCAAAGCCGAGCGGAAAACCGCCGCCGGGCTCTCGCGCGACCAGCTCGTCGCTGCGTACAGAATCATGGTCCTTTCGCGCCGGCTCGACGACAAAGAGATCCAGCTCAAGGGGCAGAGCAAGATTTTCTTCCAGATCTCGGGCGCCGGACACGAAGCGGTGCTCACCGCGGCGGGCTTTCTGTTCCGTCCGGCGTACGACTGGTTCTACACCTACTATCGCGACCGGGCGCTGTGCCTCCAACTCGGTATGACGGGCGAGGAGATGCTGCTGTCCGCGGTCGGGGCGGTGAACGACCCCAACTCGGGCGGGCGACAGATGCCGAGCCACTGGGGCCACAAGAAGCTCAATATCGTTTCGAACTCTTCGCCAACCGGCACGCAGTTCTTGCAGGCGGTTGGCTCCGCGGAAGCCGTGCTCCGCGCCAAGCAGCTCGGCATCACCGACGGCTTCGAGAAGGATGAGATCGTCCTCGTCACCGCGGGCGAGGGCACCACGAGCGAGGGCGAGTTCTGGGAGTCGCTGAACAACGCATCGAACCTCAAGCTCCCCATCGTCTACCTCATCGAAGACAACGGCTACGCGATCTCGGTGCCGGTCGAGGTGAACACCGCCGGCGGCAGCATCTCCAAGCTCGTGCGGTCGTTCCCCGATCTCTACGTCGAGGAAGTCGACGGGTGCGATCTCATCGCCAGCTATCAGGCGCTGCAGCGAGCGGTCGACCATGCGCGGAAGCGCAAGGGTCCGGCGTTCGTCCACGCGCATGTGATTCGTCCATACTCGCACTCGCTCTCGGATCAGGAAGCGAAGTACCGCCTCCCCGCAGAGCGCGACGCCGACGCGGCCCGCGATCCCGTCACGCAGTTTCCGAAGTGGCTGGTCGCCGAGGGGCACGCCACCGAGGCCGAGCTCGCGAAGATTCGCGACGAGGTCGAGGCCGATGTGCAGGCGGCGACCGACGTCGCGCTTGCCGCTCAGCAACCCGGGCCGGAGACGTTGTACACCAACGTCTATTCGCCCGACGTCGATCCCACGAGCGAGCAGTTCGACACCGAAGACGATCCGCAGTTCTCGGGCAACGAGACCACGATGGTGGACCTGCTGAATAGCTGCATGCGGGACGAGCTGCGGCGCGATCAGAAGATCCTCATCTTCGGCGAGGACGTCGCCGACGCATCCCGCGAAGCGGCGCTCGAGACACTGAAGGGCAAGGGCGGCGTCTTCACGGTCACGCTCGGGCTTCAGAAAGAGTTCGGCGCGTCGCGGGTCTACAATTCACCGCTCGCCGAAGCCACGATCATCGGCCGCGCGATCGGCTTGGCCATCCGCGGATTCAAGCCGGTGGTCGAGATCCAGTTCTTCGACTACATCTGGCCGGCGTACATGCAGCTTCGCAACGAGCTCGCGACCATGCGCTGGCGCTCGAATGGAGATTTCGCCGCGCCGGTGGTCGTTCGCACGACGTACGGCGGCTACATCCGTGGCGCGATCTATCATTCGCAGACCGGTGCATCGCTCTTCACGCACTGCCCGGGACTCCGTGTCGTTTGCCCCGCGACCGCACTCGACGCGAACGGCCTCCTTCGCACCGCCATCCGCTCCGACGATCCGGTCATCTTCCTCGAGCACAAGCATCTCTACCGGCAGACGTACAACAAGGCCGCCGATCCCGGCCCGAACTTCATGATTCCGTTCGGCAAGGCAAAGGTCGTTCGCGAGGGCAGTGACATCACCGTGGTCACCTATGGCGCCACCGTCCAACGCGCGTTCGCCGCTGCGAACCAACTCGCCGAATCCGGACTCTCGGTCGAGGTCATCGACCTGCGCACGCTCTCGCCCTGGGATCGGGAAACGGTGTACGCGTCGGTCAAGAAGACCAATCGAGTCCTCGTGCTGTACGAGGACTCGATCTCCTGGGGCTACGGCGCCGAGATCGCGGCGCGGATCGCCGACGACTGCTTCGCCTGGCTGGACGCGCCGGTTCGGCGTCTCGCGTCGACCGACA
>JBIOHX010000151.1:0-8913 GCA_044449465.1 Gemmatimonadales bacterium
GAGAGCATAGCGAGATTGTCGTGCGAGATGAAGCTCGCCTCCACCATGCAGACGATGACCGCGCGATTGCGGAACAGCTCGGCGCGCGTCTTGGGAAATCCACCGGCGAGGTCCGAGGCGCTGTCGACGTTCAGTCGGAGAAACTTGTTGTCCGCCGTTCGTTGCAGCACGATGAGCTGCAGATTCGAGTCCGCCTCCACCGCCGCGCGAATGAAACGCATCTCGTAGCGCGGCACGCCCTCGACGTAGAGAATCTTTGCACGTCCGTTGCGGACGTATACCAACGCCTGCTGCTCGTTGTTCTCCGCCACCTCCTCTCCCGGCTGCAGCGGAATCCGGAAGGTGAACGAGCGCGGGCCCGCCTCCGTGGCGGCGATCGTCACGCGTACGGGCGCCGCGTCGCCGTCCGGCGGCAGCGTGATCGAGTCGCGTGACACGATCCGTCCCGCATCCTCGACGATGAGCGGCACGCGCCGGCCGCCGAACCCGCGCTGGCGGATCAGCAGGTCGGCAACGAGCGAGCTGCCCTTCAGCACCGAGTGCGACGCCTCGACGCGGCGAATCTCGATGTCACGGCTGAATCGGTCGGCGCCCAAGCCGACGGCGTAGATCGGTACGGAGCGCGCGCGCAGCGATAGCAGCTCGTCCGAGATCGGCGCGCGCGAGTTGTCGGCGCCGTCGGTCAACAGTACGAGGCCGGAGAGCGGAACGCCGTCGAGCTCCTGCCGCGCCTGTTCGACCGCGCTTCCCACGTGCGTCTCGCCGGCGGCGAACGAGAGATCGGCCGCGCTGTCGATGCGTTGCGTCGACGACGAGAAGCGGAACAGGCGGACGATGAACTTGGCTCTCAGCGCCTTGAGCACCGAGCTATCGGGGCCGCCGAACGCATGCTCGACCCAATCGCTTCGCGGTTTGCCGTTCTGATCGGCAATCCGCATGCTGCGTGAGTCGTCGATCAACACGCCGACGTAGTTGCGCTGCGGTACCGCGGCCGACAGAAGCAGCATCGGCCGGAACAGACAGGCCATCAGCACCACGAGCGCTGATACTCGTAGCGCGCCGAGCACCCAGCGGTCGCGTCGCGAGCTGCGCCCGCGCACTGCCGCGTAGCTCAATACCGCCGGAACGCCGATCGCTGCCGCCGCGAGCAGCAGCACGATCACGGAGAACGGCGCGCCAAAGGTCAGCCGCGACGCCGCGAACTCCGCCGGCCGGTACTTGAACAGAAAGTCGAACAGGCCTTCGACCCAGTGAGCCATGTTTACACTACGACCCGCGCAGCATCATGGTTGAGACACGCAGCCCGAACCGTCGGTTCCTTGATTTCCGACGTCACTACATTTTCCCAACATGAACGTTCGCTATCTCACCGCCGACGTCTTCACGGACAAACGCTTCGGCGGGAATCAGCTCGCGGTGTTTCCCGACGCGCGAGAAATCCCAGCCGAGCTAATGCCACGAATCGCGCGAGAGTTCAACTACTCGGAGACGACGTTCGTGTTGCCGGCAAACGACCCGAGCCATACGGCGAAAGTACGCATCTTCACGCCCGGCGGTGAGTTGGCCTTCGCCGGTCATCCCACCATTGGCACCGCGCACGTGCTCGCCACAGTCGGCGCCGTCCAGCTTCGAGGCGACGAGACGCGTATCGTCCTCGAAGAGGGCGTGGGGCCAGTGCCGGTGGTCATCCGCACCGAAGGCGGCCGGCCGACCTTCGCGCAGTTGACGACCGCCCAAGCGCCCCAGCGCGGCCCCGCGCCTCCGAGCCGAGAACAGCTCGCCGCCGCGCTTTGCCTCTCGATCGACGACCTGCTCGCCGACGGCATGTTTCCCGAAGCAGTGTCGTGCGGGACCCCGTTCCTGTTCGTCCCGCTTCGCGACCGCGCCGCCGTCGGACGCGCCCGCATCAACTACGATCGCTGGGAAGCGACCTTCGCGGGTTATGTCACCAACAACGTCTTCCTCTTCGCGCTCGATGCCGAGCAACCCGGCCACGACGTGCGCGCCCGGATGTTCGCTCCGACCATCGGCGTCCCCGAAGATCCCGCCACCGGCAGCGCCTGCGTCGCACTCGGCGGCTATCTGGCCTGGCGCGAGTCGCGCACCGATGGGACCTTCAAGTGGATCGTCGAGCAGGGGTTCGAGATGGGCCGGCCGAGCATCCTCGAGGTCGAAGCGGTCAAAGAGCACGGCCGCGTGACGGCCGCGCGCGTCGGCGGCCGCACGGTCCTCGTGTGCGACGGAATGTTCACGCTCTGACCGCGACGGCATGACGATCGAATCGAACGGCGACCTCGAAGGCATGCGCGCCGTGGGCAAGCTCGTCGCGCGGGCGCTGCGCGAGATGCGCGCTGCCTGCGCGCCGGGCAAGACGACGGAGCAGCTCGACGACCTGGGCGCCGCATTCTTGCGCCGGCACGGCGCACGTTCGGCGCCGCAGCTCACCTACGGGTTTCCCGGCTTCAACTGCATCAGCGTGAACGACGAGGTCGTCCACGGCATCCCGGGGCCGCGCGTCCTGCGCGCCGGCGACGTCGTGAAGATCGACGTCACCGCGGAGCTCGACGGATTCATCGCCGACGCGGCGATTACGGTGCTCATTCCGCCGGTCACGACCGCCGCCAACAATCTCGTGCACTGCGCCCGCGCCGCGTTCAAACGCGGCCTTGCCGTGGCCACCGCGAACACCCGCATCGCCGAGCTCGGGCGCGCCGTCGAGGCCGAGGTCGAGTACTGGGGCCACTCGGTCATTCGCGACATGTGCGGGCACGGCGTCGGCCGCGCCCTGCACGAGACGCCCTCGGTTCCCAACTTTTTCAGCACGAACACCATCGGACGGCTCGAGCGCGGCATGGTGATCGCCCTCGAACCCATCATCGCCGAACGACCCACTGCCGTCGCCGAAGACGCCGACGGGTGGACGATTCGCACGGTGAACGGCTGCCTCGCCGCGCACTACGAGCACACCATCCTGATCCAAGGCGGGCGTGCCGAGGTGCTCACGGCGGCGTAGCGCTGTCGAGCGCGGCGCGCCCGCGGCGTCGGCCGGCTACAACTCGTCGATGCTTTTCGGCCAATCCTGCTTGAGCAATCTCGAAAGGCCCCGATCCGCGAGCAGCTTGCCCTCCGTCTGACAGCGCGCGCAATAGTTCGTCTCGTTGTCCGCGTAACGAATGCGCTGCACCGGCGTGCCGCACACTGGGCACGGCTGATTGTACTTCCCGTGCACCGCCATCTCCGGCCGAAAGGCGGTGACCTTTTCCGGAAATCCTCCCGCCGACTCGGCGCGTAGCCGCTCCGTCCATTCGATGAGCGTTCCCCGCGTGGCATCGAACAACCGCCCAATCTCCTCGTCGCTCAACCGTCCGGTGAGCTTGACCGGCGAGAGCCTGGCCCGGTGCAAAATCTCGTCCGAGTACGCGTTGCCGATCCCGCTGAACAACCGCGGATCGGTGAGCGATCGCTTCACGGTGTGGCTTTCGCTTCGGAGCCGCGCCGCGAATTCGCCGCGCGTCGCATCGAGCGGCTCGAGGCCCCCACGCGCGAATTCGGCGAGCCCCGCGCGTCCGCGAGCGAGGTGCAGCGACGCGCGGCGCTTCGTGCCCGCCTCGGTGAGCGTGAGCGTGCCATTCCCGAAGGCGAAATCGGCCAGCGCGTTCGCTTTGACCGGCTTGGCGCCGCGCGACCGCCAGTGCAGCCGTCCGGCGATCATCAGGTGCAGGACCGCGAACAGCTCGCCATCGAAGGCGAAGGCGATTCGTTTCCCGAGCCGCTCGACGCTGGCGACGCGGCGGCCGACCAGCGCCTCGAGCGGCGGGTCGACGCTCCGCAGCAGAAAGGGCGTGTGGAGGCGAATCTCGGCCAGCTCCTCGCCCACGATTCGGGCGGCCAGGGCTTCCACGTAGACCGTGATGTCGGGAAGCTCGGGCATGGGGAAAGGTAGCTCGGCGCTCGCTGCGTTCGGCACGGCAACCCTTTCCCAAAGGGCCGTGTCTCACCACCGTACTCCCATCAACAATTCAGGGGACTGCCTTCGTGCGCACCGCCGACCTCGATCTCCTCCAAGGGACGCTCGACCTGCTGATCCTCAAAACGCTGACCTGGGGTCCACGCCACGGGTACGCGATCGCGTCCTGGATCCGCGACACCACCGACCGGCGGCTGCAGGTCGAGGAGGGAGCCCTGTACACCGCGCTCCATCGCATGGAAAAGCGCGGGTGGCTCGAGTCGGACTGGGGACTGTCCGACAACAACCGAAAAGCGAAGTTCTACCAGCTCACCGCGCTGGGACGCCGGCAGCTTCGCGCCAAGACCGCCGTGTGGACCGAGTACGCCGGCGCCGTCTTCAAAGTTCTCCAAACGATCTGACCGGCGTCGCGCCCATGGCCCGCATTCCAGGACTCCGACGGCTCGTGCGCGTCGCCCGCGACCGTGCCGGCGTCGACCGCGCGGTCGACGACGAGCTGCAGTTTCACTTCGACATGACGATGAGGGAGCTCATGGCCAACGGACTGTCCCCCGACGACGCGCGCCGCGAAGCCGAGCGCCGGTTCGGCGACGTGCGGCGCACGCGCGAACAGCTGACGACGATCGATCGGTCGCTCGTCGATCGCGAGCGCCGCGCCGAATGGTGGAGCGCCTTCGCGCAGGACTTCCGCTACGCCGTCCGCGGCCTCCGACTCAAACCGAGCTTCGCCCTCGCCGTCGTCGTCACTCTCGGTCTCGGCATTGGCGCCAACGTGACGATGTTCGGCATCGTCGACCGGCTGCTCTTCAGGCCGCCGGCGTTTCTCGCTGCCCCTGGACGCGCGGCGCTGCTCTATTTCGGAACGACCAACCGCGCCAAGGAAAACCTCGGGACGAGCGCGAGCTATCCGACGTTTCTCGACGTGAAACAGAACACCACGTCGTTCGACGTCATCGCCCCCTTCTTCGTCGACCACCTCGCCGTGGGTGAGGGAGCGGCGACGAAGGAAATGAGCGTCGGTGTCGGCGGAGCGGACATCTGGCGCCTGTTCGACGTCAGCCCAGTGATCGGACGCTTCTTCACGCCGCAGGAGGACGAGCCGCCCACCGGCACCGCCGTCGCGGTTCTCTCATACGCGTTCTGGCAAACCCAGTTCGGCGGGCGCCGTGACGCCCTTGGCCAGCTGCTCTCGATTGGCTCGGCGAGGTACACCGTCATCGGCGTCGCCCCGCAGGGCTTCGTCGCCTTCTCATCCGAGCCGGTGGCCGCCTTCCTGCCGATCAGCGCCGAGTCGAACGCCGAGATCGGACCAGGCTTTCGCGTTGGCCGCAGCCGCCTATCCTGGTACCAGAATTACGGACGAATCTGGCTCAATGTGTTCGCGCGCCGGAAACCGGGAGTCACCGTTACCGCGGCGGACGCGGACCTGAATCGCGCGTTCCAGCTGAGCTACAAGCACATGCTCGCCGTGAACCCCAAGCGGACGCCATTCGACATCGCTCGACCGCGGGCATTCGTCGCTCCGGTGCTTCGCGACCGCGGCCCCGACGAAAGCGCGTCGGCAAAGGTGGCGAGCTGGCTGATCGGCGTGGCAGCGATCGTTCTGCTGATCGCCTGTGCCAACGTCGCCAACCTCCTCTTGGCGCGGGCGCTTCGACGCCGGCGTGAGATCGCGGTGCGCGTCGCGCTCGGCGTGAGCCGTCTGCGGCTGCTGACACAGCTCCTGACGGAGAGCGTCGTTCTCGCCGCGCTCGGCGGCATCGCAGGCTTGGCATTCGCCCAGTGGGGAGGAGGCGTGATGCGCCGGGCGCTTCTCGACGAGGATCTCACCGTCAACTCGGCGTTCACGGATCCGCGCACGCGGGTGCTCGTGGGCGTGCTCGTGCTTGCGGTTGGGTTGCTCACCGGACTGGCTCCAGTCTTTCAAACCAGCGGCACCGACGTCTCGGCGGCACTCAAGGCCGGCGCGCGCGAAGGCAGCGTACACCGCTCGCGGCTGCGGGCCGGCTTGCTCGTGCTCCAGGCCGGGCTCTCGGTCGTGCTGCTCGTTGGCGCGGGGCTCTTCTTGCGCAGCCTGGCGAACGTCGAGAACCTGCCCATGGGCTACGACGCGCAACGACTGCTTTGGGTCGACATGAACGCGCGGGGGACGCAGAGTGATTCCGCGCACGACGCGCTCTTGCGTGATCAGTTGCTCGCCCATGCCCGGCAGCTGCCGTCGGTCGAGCGCGCCGCGCGCGGGCTGACAGTCCCTTTCTATATGACGTGGATCGTGTCGCTCTACGTGACCGGCATCGATTCCGTCGGCGCACTCGGGAACTTCACTGTCCAAGCCGGGTCGCCAGGGTTCCTGCAGACGATGGGGACGCGACTCATTCGGGGCCGCTCCTTTACCGAGGCCGACGCCGCGACGGCGCCGAAGGTGATGATCGTCGGCGAGTCGATGGCGACGCGGCTCTGGCCGCACGAGGACGCACTCGGTAAGTGCGTGCGCGTACTTGCCGACACCGCGCCGTGCACCACGGTCGTCGGGATCGCGCAAGACGTACGGCGGACGAACATCAGCACGACCGAGATGCACTACTATCTGCCGAGCGCTCAGTTCCATCCGGAGCAGGGCGGCTTGTTCATCCGCACGAACGGACCGGCGGCCGATCACGCCGAAGAGGTTCGCCGGGCGCTGCAGCGGGTGATGCCGGGAGCATCGTACGTGACGATCACGCCGATGTCGACGGTAATCGCGCCGGAGATCCGCTCGTGGAAGCTCGGGGCCGTCATGTTCGCCGCGTTCGGTGCGCTTGCGTTGGTATTGGCGGCCATCGGCCTCTACAGCGTCATCGCGTACAACGTCACGCAGCGCACTCACGAGATGGGCGTGCGCGTCGCGCTCGGAGCACAGGCGTCTGACGTGGTGCGCCTGATCGTGCGCGAAGGCGTTGCCATCGTGCTGCCCGGCATCGCGCTCGGCACGGTCGTCGCGCTCGCGGCAGGCCGTTGGGTCGCGCCGCTGCTGTTCCAGGTTTCCCCGAAGGATCCGCCGGTGCTCATCGGCGTGGTAATGACCCTGCTCGCTGTGGCGGTCGCCGCGAGCTGGATCCCTGCGACTCGCGCGGCGCACATCGATCCGCAGGAGGCGCTGCGAGCGGACTGACGCTTGGAGCGCAACTGGTGATGCGTTCGCGCGACGTCCCTCTCGAGTCGCGCGAACCCATCACCGCCCGGCTCGGCTATTCTCCGTTCCGGCGACGCGTCGCCCAACCCTTCTTCGCCGCGCGACTCCGCTCACTGTGACTCTGGCTCGAGCCGCCGATGTTACCGCCCTTCCGCGACGGCGCATGATTCTCCGCTCGTCCGCGGCCGGAGCCCGATTTCTTGCCGCCGTGCGTCTCGGCATTCACCGTCGCCCACGCGCGGCGCTCCGACTCCTTCTGCCCGAGGCCGCGGCCCTCGTATCCCTCTTCGATGTGCTCCGCCTGGCGTTTCTGCTTGTCCGTGTACGAGCTCTTGTCGCCTCTCGGCATGATGACTCTCCTTCTTGACGTCCACTGAATGAAGCGTGCGAACGAGAACGCTCGTCGCACGCAGCGTGCCGAATCGCCGCTGGCGAGCCAGACAACCGCTCGGCCATTGACGCGCGCGTGCACGCGGCGGAGGTTGGGTGCGCGAGCCGGAGCATCGCTCGCCTGATCGTCCTTCGCACTCTCGTGGAGCTTCGCGCATGTCGTCGTTCAGCATCACCGCGCTGCTGCTGTCCGCTTCCCTCGCCCAGGGGCCGGCCGCTGCGGCCCGCAATCCCGCCTACGCCCGCGACGGCCGACTCGCCGTGAGCGTGCAGGGCGATCTCTGGATCGTGTCGACGCATGGTGACTGGACGCGCCTCACCTCCGGGCCGGCGTGGGATCGCGAGCCGGCGTGGACGCCGGACGGCACGGCAATCGTTTTCTCCTCCGATCGCGCCGGCACCTTCTCGCTCTGGCGCGTGAACGTAACCGCTGGCGGCGCGGCGCAGCCCGAACGCGTTACGACGTCATCGCTGCCGGACGGCGAGCCCGTCGTCGCGCGCGACGGAAGCCTCGTGTTCGTGCGCGGCCGCCTCGGCGCGGCCGCGCTGTGGGTCCACAAGCCCGATGGCGGCGAATCGCGGCTGACCTCGAATCGCGAGGCCGAGCGGTGGCCAGCCATCTCCGCCGATGGCGCGCGCCTCGCCTACGTCGCGCTTGGCGACGGCACACGCCGCTTGCACGTGCGCACACTTGCTACGGGCCAGGACACCGTGATCCTCACCGACGCGCGCGTCGAACATCCGGCCTGGTCGCCGGACGGCGAGCGTGTCACCTGGACGGCGACGGGCCCACGCGGCTCGGTCTACGTGACGCCGCTCGACGGCCGCTATACCAACCTCGTGACCACGCATCACGCGGAGACGGCGTGGAGCCCCGACGGCAAGACGCTCGCGCTCGCCGAGATTCCGCCCGCGGACATCGCTCCGGTGGCGTACAATGGCGACCCCGATCGCACTGGCGATCGCGACGCCAACCTCCTCGCGCCGCCGAGCGGCGGACTCTGGACCATCGATACGCCCTCGGCGCCCGATGAGCGTCTCGTCCTGCAGTCCGGGAACGCGGCGGCCGCACTCGACCGCGCGAGCCACAACGCCGATGCCTTCGACCAGGTGTGGAATCGCACCAACACACTCTACTACTCGTCGTCCGAGGCGGCGGCGCGCCACGCTCAGTGGGAGGCGCTCGATGCGAAGTACCGCCCGCTCGCGCTCTCCGCGAAGACCGACGACGAGCTCGAGACCGTGATACACGAGATGCTCCGCCAGCATCCGCCCTATCGCCAGCCGGCGACCGGTCGCGGCCCCCGATCCGGCGTCACTGACGACGGCTGACGCGGCGGCCTTCAAGACCGCCTATACGACGTATGTCGCGGGCAAGTCGGAC
>JBIOHX010000152.1:0-8879 GCA_044449465.1 Gemmatimonadales bacterium
ATCCGACTCCTGCGCGTTGCCGCGGTGCATGGCGAGGCCGTGCCCTAAATGCTCATCGTGGTACAGGTTGGCGCCGGTGGAGATGATCCAGTCGACGAACCCGGACTCGATGAGCGGAATGAGCGCCGCCATGCCGAGTCCCGCCGGCGTGAGGGCGCCAGTGAGGGTGAGGCCGATCGTGACGTCCGGCTCCAGCATCTTCTTCGTGAAGAGCTGGCAGGCCTCGCGCAGGCGCGCGGCGTTGTAGGCGAGGAAGGTGCCGTCGATGAGGTCGGCGGCGGACTCGCTGCCGTCGATGCGGCGTGGATCGATCCTGCCGCCGCGAAGGAACCGTGACGTCTCGTGCGACGTGTGCTGACGACCCGCGCGCTCGCGCTCCTCGGCGGCGCGCTTTTGCGCCGCCTTCGGGCCGGCGGCGGATGCCTTGCGCGGCGTCTTTGCCGGCCGCGGCTTCGAGTTCTTCTTCGCCATTGGGGTCGAGATTCGGTCGCGGCTACTTGCGGTTCTGCGATTCCCACGCGGCGATCACGGCGTGAGCTGCCTCGCGCGGATCGTCGGTGAGCACCATGAGATCGAGGTCCCCCGGCGAAATCTTCGCTTCCCCGAGCACGCGCGACTGGATCCAGCGAATCAGTCCAGCCCAGTAGTGCCGGCCGAACATGATCACCGGGAACTGGTAGATCTTCCCCGTCTGGATGAGCGTCAGCGCTTCGAACGCCTCGTCGAGTGTGCCGTAGCCGCCCGGGAAGATGATGAACGCGTTCGAGTACTTGATGAACATCGTCTTCCTGACGAAGAAATAGCGGAAATTGATGAGCGTATCGACATACGGATTCGCGCCTTGTTCGAACGGCAGCTCGATGTTGCAGCCGATCGATTGGCCGCCGCCGAGCTTGGCGCCTTTGTTCGCCGCCTCCATGATCCCCGGCCCCGCTCCGGTGATGATCGCGAACCCCTCCTCCGCGAGAAGGCGCGCCACCTCCTGCGCCGCCTGATATTGAGGATCTTCCGGATGCGTCCGCGCCGACCCGAAGATCGCCACGCCCTTGCTCACGTGCGCCAGATTGTCGAAGCCCTCGATGAATTCGCCCATGATGCGCATCACCCGCCAGGGATCGGTGCGCGTGAAATCGTTGCGGTCGCTCGACGCCTGGAGCAGCTTCTCGTCTTCGGTGACCGGCGGCAGATAGCTGCGAATCGAGTCGTCGACGACGCGCGCCGCCCCCGACGAACGCCCGGACTCTTTCTCCGAGGGCGGCGTCCTCCCCGCCGCACGGTGGCCTGCTTCGGTTCGCTCGCGATAGCCCTCCTGCGCGGTGAGCGATGACTCGGCGAGCTGCTCCGGGCTCGACCGCTTTCCGCCCGCCGTGCGCGGCGCCTTCTGTTTGTGCGGCGCCTTCCCCTTGCTCGCCGTCTTGCGTGGCTTTGATTGCTCGGACATGCGTTGAGTTTACGGGGTTGAGGCAATCGGGCACAGAGGCGAGCTTCCGAGTCCACCTCCCCACACGCCGCCGCAGTGTCTGTCGTCATCCTGCTCGCCGACGGAGTTCGCCCGGACACCCTCGACGCCGCGATCGCGAGCGGCGCGCTGCCGGCGCTTGCCCAACTCCGCGCCGAAGGTGGTATCTACTCGCTCACGTCGTGCTTCCCCTCCGTGACTGGACCGGCGTACGCGCCCTTCCTGATGGGCCGCTTTCCTGGACCGATCGGTCTGCCCGGACTGCGCTGGTTCGACCGCGCACGCACGGCTTGCACCTTCCCCGACTACACTCGGAGCTACGTCGGCTACCAGATGCGTGCGGTCGACGACGACATCGCCGCCGACGCGCCGACCATCTTCGAGCTCGCCGGCTCGAGCCTCGGCGCACTCAACGTCATCGGCCGCGGGCTGCCGAAGACTCGCCGCATCGGCTCGATCACCGCCCGTTCAGCTCTTCGCGCCGCCACGACGCACTTCCGCGGCAACGTCGCGGGGTGGCTCGACATCGACCGCGAGGTGCAATCACAGCTCGTCCGGCGCGTACGCGACGTCAAGCCCGATTTCGTTTTCGCCGCCCTCACCGGCGTCGACAAGGTGTCGCACGCGCGCGGCCAGTCGTCGCCGATGACGATGGAGGCGCTGGCCATCGTCGACGACACGGCGGCCCAGATTCGGGCCGACGCTGAGCGCGCGGCTCGATGGAACGACATGTCGCTCTGGATCGTGAGCGACCACGGTCATTCGCGCGTCACGTCGCACGAGGACCTTGTTGCCGTCGTGGCCGCGGCGGGGCACCGCACGCTCGCCCATCCCTGGGTGCTCACCGTCGGCGCCGATGTCGCGGTGATGGTGAGCGGCAATGCGATGGCGCATCTCTATCTCGACATCGGGTCGCGCGCTGGCACGAACATCGAGATCGACGCACGTGGGCGCGCCCTGGCCGACCTGCTGCTCGAGCGCCCATCGGTTGACCTGCTGCTCGCGCGCCAAGGGCGCGGCGTCCATGTGCGCACGGCATCGCGCGGCCACGCCGGCCTCTGGATCGAAAGCGGCCGCTATCACTACCGCCGCGAGTCGGGCGACCCGCTCGGCATCGGCGCCGACCTCGCCGGCGTGACCGCCGACGACGCCTACGACGCCACGATCGACACCGATTACCCGGACGGCGTCGTGCAGATAGTGCACCTGGCGACGGCACCGCGCTCGGGTGAGCTGATCGTGTCCGCGGCGCGCGATTGGGATTTCCGCGCGCGCTACGAGCCGATCCCGCACGTGAGCTCGCACGGCGCGCTGCACCGCGAGCACATGATGGTCCCGCTGCTCGTCAATCGGCCCGTCAGCGGCCGCCCCCGTCGCACGGTGGATGTGATGCCGAGCGCACTCGCCGCGCTAGGCAAGCCGATACCGTCCGGGCTCGACGGCAGCTCATTCCTCTGACGCTCATGCGCTGGCCCGCGGACGGCGCCGCATCGCGATGAGCGGCGGGATCGACAGCAGTGCCCACGCCCCTTCGAGGAAGATGAAGCCGACCCGCTGGTCGCGAATCGCGATCCAGGCCAGCAGCCCCGACCCGACGAGGTTGAGCAGATTGTACCAGGCGCTCTCGCGCCCCATCCAGCCGCGCTGATTGCCCGCGAACGCGGCGAGGATCATCACCGCGCCGATCACCGATATTATTTGATAGAGCACTCGCGTCTCCTCACTCTCGCCACATGGCTTCCTGGTTGTCCCTCGGCACCGCGCTCGCCTGGCGCGCCGCGCGCAGCCCGCGCACCGCGACCGCGCTCGTCCGCGTCGCCTGGCGCTTTCGCGCCCGGCGATGGTACGCGCGCTTTCCGTTCTTGCCCCTCCCCGACCGCGAGTATCTCCGCTGGCGAATGTACACCGCCTATGGAAGCGAGGAGACCGTGCCGCCCGCGGACGAAGTCGTCCGTTACGCGCGGTGGGCGGTGAAGAGCCGATGACCGCCGCGGCCGCGCGCGACCCGTCGCTCGAGGCGGAAATCAAAGCACAGACCTATGGCCTCGGCTTCGATCTCGTCGGCATCACGACGACGGGCCCGGCCAAGTCCGCCGCGGCGTTCGAGGACTGGCTCGCGCGCGGATACGCGGGCGAGATGGCGTACATGACGCGGACCGCTGACGCGCGCGGTGACTCGCGACGTCCTGTCGCCGGCGCGGTGTCCGCGATCGTTGTCGGCATGAGTTACGGGGGACAAGAGTCGCCGGGACCGGTAGCCCGGTACGCCCGCGGCGACGACTATCACGACCTGATGCTCGAGCGGTTGGACGCCTTGCACGAATGGATCGAGCAGCGCGTCGCTCACCCGGTGGCGGGCAAGGCATACGTCGACACCGGCCCAATTCTCGAACGCGACCTCGCGCACCGTGCGGGACTTGGCTGGCAAGGGAAGAACACGATGCTGATCAACCCGCGCGCTGGCTCGTTCTTCTTCCTCGGCACGTTGCTGCTCGACCTCGAGCTATCGACGGACGCGACGTTCAGCTCGGATCATTGTGGGTCGTGCACCCGGTGCATGGATGCCTGCCCGACGGGCGCGATCGTCGAACCGCGCGTGTTGGACGCCACGCGATGCATCTCCTATCTCACGATTGAGCTCAAGGGGGACGTCCCGCGCGAGTTTCACGAGGCGATCGGCGAGCATCTCTACGGTTGCGACGTATGCCAGGAGGTTTGCCCGTGGAACGAGAAGTTCGCGCTGCCGTTGCGCGAAGCGGCGTTCCGCCCGCGACCTGCGATCGCCGGCAAGGACGCGCGGACGCTGGCAAGCGAGCTGTTAGAGATGTCCGATGACCAGTTCCGAGCGGCATTTCGTGGTTCGCCGATGAAACGGGCCAAGCTTCGCGGCCTCAAGCGCAACGCGGCAATCGTGCTCGGCAACTCCGCCGCGATCGGGAGCTGCACGCCAGACTAGTCACTCCGCGCGGAGCACCACCCTAACGATTACTCGGGCCGGCACTCGAATCCCGGGCGGCGGATTCGGACCCACCGCGAGCACGAACAGCCCCCGTCGCATCGGCGTGAACGAGAAGTCGTAGGTCTCGCCCATGCTGATCACCTGGCGAGCCGCGCGCGGCGTTTGCGCCGAACCGGGGAGGTCGAATCCATCCTTGGCGATCGGCGTCCAACGCTGGACAGCGGGTGGGCCTCCGCCGAGCGCGCTGTCCGGCTGTGCGACGATCGAAACCGCTGGCGTCGGGTTCGCCCACGCGAGACTCAAGATGCGTAGCCGCGCCGGTCGTCCAGCCCGCAGCACCACGGTGTCCGGATGAAGCGAGCCGTTGATCTCGATCGAGTGAGCATGGTCGCCGCGTCTCGAGCCGGAGAGCAGAAACGTGTGCTCGTCGGGCGACGGCGTCGCGCCGGGATCGCGAACGACCAGCGCTCCAACCATGCCTCCGCGCTGCTGACGCACCTCGTCCATGTGCGTGTGGTACATGAACGTGCCCGAACGGGGCGGCGTGAAGCGAGCAACGAACGAGTCCCCCGGGGCGATGTCGGGCGCCAAGTGATCGCCTGCTCCGCTGAAGCCGGCGACGCCGTCGACATAGCTGTCTTCCACCTCGATGCCATGCCAGTGAACGCTCGTCGGTTCATGCAGATGGTTCACGATCGTGATCGACACCGGTTGCTCTCGAACCAGGTCGAGCTCCGGACTGCTTCCTAGCGGACCTTCGGTGCGCCGCCCGTGCTCATCGATCACGAACCTCATCGAGGGTACGGCGTCCGGAAAGCCTTCGTCGCCCGGGATGCTGTCCTCGACCGCGATCATGCGCAGCCGGCGCGTCGTTCCTTCCGCGCTCGCCTGTTGCGCGACTGCTCCTTGAGTCCCCGAACGCTCGCCGACGAGAACGCCGAGCACGAGTCCAACCATGCCGCGGTGGTGCGGATCGTCAGACTGCGCTGACATCGAGTCTGGCTCGAGATGGATTCCGAAGTGGCAATGAAACAACCAATTCCCCGGCCGGTTCGGTGACCAGGTCATCGACATCGACGAGTACGGCCACATGAGCTCCGTCACGACGGAACGTCCGGGCGCCCCCTGACCCTCGAGCCCGACCTCCGGCCCGGTGAACGAATCGACGCGGTAATAGAAGCCGTGCAAGTGCATCGGATGCGGCGCCGCAGAGGCATTGATCACGCGCCAGTGCAGCGAATCGCCGACCGTGGCACGGATCCGCTCGGTGTTCGGCCATGACCGTCCGTTGATCGTATATAGAAAGCGCCCGAGCGTATCCAACGCCGGCGGCCGAGTCGGCGAGAAATTCGCCGCGAACGTGGAGTCCGGCGTCTCGAGCAGGACGAACACGCGATCGTTTGGGTGGCCAGCGCCGGCCGTGTCGATCACCATCGCTCCGGTGAGCAAGCCGGCCACTCCCCGTCTTCGCGTGATCGGCGCCGTCGTCGTCGCGCGATAGAGGTAGTTCCCCGGAACGGCACCGTTCGACGAGACTTCCCCGACCGCCCCCGGAGCCACCACGATCGAATCCATCGCGTCCATGCGATCGGGTCCGCCGCGCACCGCCGTCGGAACGAAAAAGGTCAGCGGCGTCGCCAGTGAATTGCGCACCGAGAATCGGATCGTCGTCCCACGCACCGCGCGTACGAGCGGACCCGGAATCAGCGGAGCTTTCCCGGGCTCGGCGAACGCCTCGATGGTCATCGATGGCTTCTTCTCCCCATCGGCCTGCCACTCGGCGTCTTTGGCTTCGAGCGCGACGCTGAGCGTGTCGCCGCGCACGACGCCGGCGCGCGCCAGATTCGCGTTCGGCTGCACGCGCGCCATGCGCGGTGGCCAAAAGCCGTGGTGTCCATTCAGGCCGCCGGATGCGACCCAGGCGAGCGGCGCAGTCGGCAGGAGCATTAGCGCCGTCGCGGCGCGCCGGTGCATAAGTGTGCGCATCGCGTCACTCCACCCGGATCGGAACGCGAATCAACAAACCGTGATTCCCGCCGCTCCCCCGCACCTCGAGCCGCAGCACGCCGGTGGTGGTCGGGGTGTACGCGAAATCGTAGGTCTCGCCGACGGCGACGATCTGCTCCGCGGCGCGCAGGCCGCGCGCCGCGGCCGGCAGATCGAATGCATCCTTCGCCACCGGCTGCCAGCGGACGAGCATGCTGTCTTTCAACATCGCCGCCGAGCTGTCCGGCCGCGCGGTGAGCCTGTAGAGAGGAACGGCGCCGCCGACGCCATCCGCCAGATTCATTAGACGAAACCGCGCCGCGTGCCCGAGCCGAAGCACGATCGTGTCCGGGTTGGCCCGGCCATTGATCTCGAGCGGGTGCGCGCGATTTCCCGGTGAGCCCTTGAGGAAGATCGCGTGGTCATCGGGTTCCGTATTGGCGACGGAATCGTGGACGATCAGCGCCCCCTCGAGCCCGGCCATCTCCTCGCTCAGCTCGTCGATGTGCGCGTGGTACATGAACGTTCCCGAGCGCGGTGGCGCGAACCCCGCCACGAACGAATCCCCCGGCGCGATCGCTGGCGACAGATGCCTTCCGGCTCCGCTGAACCCCGGCGCGCCATCCATGTAGCTGTCCTCGACCTCGATCCCGTGCCAGTGGACGCTCGTCGGCTCGTCGAGATGGTTGACGATCGTGATCGCCACCGGCTGGCCGCGCACGAGGTCGATCTCCGGACTCCAGTCGGTCTGCGTGTCGATGCGCCGACCGCCCTCCTCGAGGACAAAGTGCTTACGCGGAAGCGCGTCGTTGCCGCCGCTCGGCATTGGCGACTGCTCGGCGACGAGCCGAAGCCGGCGCGTCGGCGTCGGCGCTCCCGCCATGACCACGCCCGGCCGCGGCGCGACGATCGTGCCGATCACGAGGCCGGCCATGTCGCGCATGTCGGGGTCGCCGGCCATCGCGATCATCGAGTACGACGTGTTGTGCAGTGCGAAGTGACAGTGAAAGAGCCAATTGCCCGGCCGCTCGGGCGACCAGGTCATCGACATCGACGTCATCGGCTGGAGAAGCTGCGTGACGACCAACTGCCCCGGCACTGGACGACTGATTTCGTCCACGAGCGGTCCGGTGAGAGCATCTACGCGATAGTAGAAGCCATGTAGGTGCATCGGATGCACCTGGGCTGACTCATTAATCACTCGCCAGTGCAGCGAGTCGCCAACCGTGGCGTGCCTCCGCGGCGTGTCCGGCCACTCGACGCCGTTGATCGTGTACATGAAGCGCCGACCCTTGCACTCGGCGAGCGGGTTGGGCCCTGTCGTGGTATCGTCGCACGCCGACGACGGAGCGTCTTCCGTCGCCATGATCACGAACACCGGATCGATCGGCCGAGCTGGCGCCCCAACGCTGTCGACGACGATCGTGCCGACGAGCGCCCCTGCCATATGTGAGATCTTGGTGGCGCCATCGGGTATCCCCGCATGATAGACGTAGCCGCCCGGCACCGTCGCGCGCACCGACAGCGAGTCGATCGCGCCAGGGGCGATGACGAGCGAATCCATCGCCTTGATCTGATCGGGGCCGCCATGTAACGCTTCCGGCATGGAGAAGGTGAGCGGCTTGTCGAGCGAGTTGCGAATCGTGAGATGCAGCTCGGTACCGACCCGCACGCGAACGAACGGCCCCGGCATCAGCGGCGCCTGGCCGGCCTCCGAGAAGGCAGCGATGCTCATCGGCGGGAGAGCGGAATTGAAGCGCCAGAGACTCTGCTTCGCCTCGAGCGCGACCGTGAGCACGCCGTTTCGGAGCGTGCCCGCGCGCGTGGTGTTCGGGTTCGGCCGCACCTCGGGCGGGGCGCGATGCACGCTGCTTGCCGAGGCGGTCAGGCCGAGCCCCAACACCGCCAAACCGACCAGCAGGCGCCGACGCGGTCGGCCGGATCGTCTCGCGTATTGAATGAGACTTCTCATCTCCATCCGCTCCTCATTGATGAATCTCTGTTCATGTTGCTTTCGTCGGGTTCGCCCGGGCATTGCCTTAGACGCGGACGAGGCGTCACGGCCTTGTCGATGGCCTCGTCCCGCGACCCCCGCACCCGCCAAACGTCTCGCCCCCCGACGCCCGTTCGGCCGGCGATGCCATCAGGCAGTACCGCTCGAGGTCCGCACCGGCGAACACGGGACCGGAGAAATGCGCGTGGACGCCGGCAACGAAGGCGGCAGGGTCGGCGGGATTCATGTGGTACAGTAAGACGGATCCGACGTGCGCCGTGGCCGCCATCTCACCGACCGCCCGCAGGTCGAGCGCTTCCCGCGTCAGGTGCGCGATGAACCCGGCCCTGCGCTTCGGCAACCAGTGATTCTGGTCGGCGGTGCGATTGGCCCTACGGACCGCAGGGACCGAGTCGAGCGCGTGCGCGACGAGCACGTCGGCGCCGTTCGCAAGGGGCGCCCACCCGTTGTTCGGGCCGGTG
>JBIOHX010000153.1:0-8859 GCA_044449465.1 Gemmatimonadales bacterium
AGCTGCACGTGCGCGACGACAGCCCTTCGTCGCGCGACGACGCGCTGATTGCCATGCGCGAGGCGGTGCGCGCCGCGCTCGGACGCGAGGACATTCGCTGACGGCGTTCCATCGTCGCCAGAGCAGGCGCCAGAGCAGGCGCTAGAGCACGCGC
The DNA here is from genome assembly GCA_044449465.1 of Gemmatimonadales bacterium. Lineage (GTDB taxonomy): Bacteria > Gemmatimonadota > Gemmatimonadetes > Gemmatimonadales > Gemmatimonadaceae > JAQBQB01. Next base: position 155 of record JBIOHX010000153.1, read on the forward strand.
GAGAGGAGTGTCGCTCCCAGCTCCAGCAACTTCGACCAGGCAGAGCGCCGCTCGAACTCCGCGAGCGTGATCTCCTTCGACTGGCGGAGATCAGCGAGGAACACCGAATCCATCTGGGCACCGAAGGCCGTGTCGAGGACGACGAGGTTCGACTCGTCGTTGAACGCCATCGACCGGTTGTCGAAGTTCATCGAGCCGATCGAGCTCCAGACGCCGTCGGCCACGATGGTCTTGGAGTGCATCATGGTGGGCTGGTATTCGTAGACGCGAATACCATTTCGCAACAGCTCCTCGTACCGGTAACGGCCGGCGTACCAGGTCGTTTTCACGTCGGTGTTCGAACTGACCGTGAGCACGCGCACATCGACGCCCCGGCGGACGGCGCGCGCGAGCAGGCGCCGCATGTCGTCATCGGGCACGAAGTAGGAGTTGGCGATGTACAGCGTGCGCCGCGCGCCGGCGATCGTGAGCGTGAGGAAGCGCTCGGCGGGAGTGCTGCCCGTCGTCGGCGCGGTGTAGAGGAGGCCCGCGTGGGTGGTGCCCACCGGTTGGAATCCGGCTCGCGGAAAAAACAGTGGCCCGGTGATGAGCTCGCCCGTGGCCTCGGCCCACGCGTCGGCGAACGCCGCCTGCAATTGCATCACTGCTGGCCCCTCGAAGCGGACGTTCGATTCGCGCCACTGATCCTGGTGCAGCCCGTCGCCCAGCCAGTAGTCGGCGAGCCCGAACCCGCCGGTCCAACCGACGCGACCGTCGACGACGACGACGCGGACATGGGAGCGATCTCCCGCGTCGTGGATAGTGAACCACCGAAGGGTGCGGAGCTTCGCGACCTCCACGCCCGCGTCTCGAAGGGACTGAATCCACTGCTTCGACAGATGTTGCGAGCCGAAAGCGTCGAGCAACAGCAGCACGCGGACTTTCGCGCGGGCGCGCTCGCGGAGCACCGCGGCCAGCGTGTCGGCCACCTTGCCCGGGAGCGAGTAGTACATCTGCACGGTGATCGTGTTGTGGCCCGTGCGCAGGTCGGCCCACAGTTGGGGATAGGTACCGTTGCCGTTGAGTGCTTGCTCGACGGAGTTGTCGGCGTAGATGTGCGTGCCGGTGAACAGCTCGAACGTGCGCTCGAACAGTGAATCGCTCACGCCGGGAGGGCCCGAGTCTGAGAGCGTGACAACGCGCGCGACCGGCGTGCCGCGCGTGACGGTGAGGACGCCGATGAGCGCGAGCGCACAGACGAGGATGCCGAGTGCGACGACCACGATTCGTTTGAGACGGTGCATTCGCGCATCGCATCTAACACGGTTCGTGCCACGCCAAGCTCGGTTCTGGTCCCGGCGCTGTCACCGCGCCACGTTTATGACGCTCGGCGACGGCGCAGGAGCGTCCGCCCGCGAAAACCCGCAACGCGAGGAATTGGCGATCATCATGTTCACCGGATCGACGGTGGTGCTCACCGGCGTCGGCGCCGAGGGTCAGGTGGGCGAAGTCGTTGCCGGAGCGTTCGGGCGGCTGGGCGCCTCGGTGGTGCTCGTCGATCGGACGGCGTCGAACGTCGAGGCGCGGGCGGCGGCTCTCGTTGCCGCGGGAGCCGCCGCAACGGCCTACGCCTGCGACCTAAGCGACGCGCCGGCCGTATCGGCGCTGGCCGAGCGTGTGCGGAGGAACCATGGCGAGGCGCTGCACGCCCTCGTGCACATGGCCGGCGGGTTCGCGATGAGCGGGCCGGTGGCTGACAGCTCGCTGGAGACATGGAATCGCCAACTAGGCATCAATCTGACGACTGCGTACCTCACGGCGCGGGCGTTCCTGCCGGCGTTGCGCGCGGGCCGCGGTTCGGTGGTCTTCTTCGCCAGCGAGGCCGTGCTTCCCGGTGCGACCGGCGCCAAGGCGTCAGCGTACGCGGTGGCGAAGAGCGGCGTGGTGGCGCTGATGCGCGCCATCGCGGCCGAGGAGCGAGCGAATGGCGTACGGGCGAACGCGGTTGCCCCGGGCACCATTCGCACGGCGACCAACGTGCGCGACATGGGCGCCGCAGTTCGTTATGTCGAGCGGGAGCAAGTCGCGGCGGCGGTGACCTTTCTCTGTTCGCCGGAAGCGAGCGCGATATCAGGCACCGTGGTGCCTCTGACATGATTACGAGGCGATGACGGCGTGACGCTGGCCGCGCGACGGCGCGTGCATGCGCGAGCGGCGCTGGTCGATCGCTCGATCGAGGAGTTCCCCCTCTTTCGGTTGAGCGACACGACGGACGACGCGGCAATCTCCTATACGACCGCCGATGGGGGCCGCTGGCGCGTCCTCGCTCCACCTGGGGAACGCCTGCCGGGCACCTTCGACCAGGATTTGTACATCGAGCTCATGCGGCGGTATCACGAGGCAGGCGAGCCGCCGGACGGTGCGCTGAGCTTCACTCTGCATGCGCTTCTCCGGTCGATGGGCCGCCAGGTCGACGGCCGAACGTACGAGCAGCTGCGAGGCGCCTTGACGAGACTCGAGCGCACGCGGCTGGAGTCGGACGGTAGCTATTTCGACTCGAGAGCCGGCGCGCTGTCGACGACGTCGTTCACGCTGCTCAGCTCGGTCATGATCGAACGGCGCCGAAGCTCGGAGCGAGAGCAGCTCGCGCTTTTCCCGTCCGTCGTCGCCGCCGAGCCCGGCGAGGCGCGGGTGATCATCTCGCCGCTGATCAGGCAGAACCTGGCGGCGCGACACGTGATCGCTCTCAACGTGGCGACTTATCTCTCGCTGCCATCGCCCGTGGCGCGTCGCTTGTTTCGGCTGATCGAGCTCGCCCGCGCCGACGGCATGGTGACCTGGCGCGTGTCGCTCGACCGGCTGCGGGAACAACTGCCGCTCACCCAGCGATATCCGTCGCATCTGCAACGGGTACTGCAGCCGGCCCACGACATGCTTCGGTCGGGTGGGGTGATCCGGGAAGCATTGGTTCGTCAAGCTCAGCGCGACTGGTTCGTGGATTACGTCTTGGCGGGGCGCCAACAGGCGCATTGAACCGCCGTGCTGGGATACGTGTACTATTTCGACATGGCCACCAAGCTCGACAAAACCATCAGGCGGGAGATCGAGATCGACGGTGAGCCGTTCACCATCGCGATCTCGCCGGATGGATTTCGCCTCACGAAGAAGCGATTTCGTTCCGGCGTGGCACTATCCTGGAAGACTCTGTGGTCGCGCCACGAGGGTGACGCAGTCACGCTCCCCGGCGACGGGGACGAACGTTGACCCGGCGCCTCGCTCGAGGCGACGGCGGTCGTTGAACCACTTCATACGGTGGACTTTGGAATGCCACGCTTTCGAAAAGCCGCGCTGATCAGCGCGCTCGCGCTCCCGGTGGTCGCTGGGGGCTTCCTGCTTCAGTCGCACAGCACGCGCGAGGGCCCTGCGCTCCTCGACCAGGTGATGCAGCTCGTGTCGCAACGCTTCGTCGACACATTGCCCGCCGCGGACGTCTACGAGAAGGCCGCCGACGGTCTCGTGACACAGCTCAACGACCCGTACAGCGAGCTGTTCAACCCGCGCGATTACAAGCAGTTCAACAGCCACACAGGCGGGCGTTACGGCGGGCTCGGCATGCTGATCGAGCAAGACCCGCAGACCAAGGTGATGCGGGTGGTAACCGTCTACCCGAACACGCCGGCCGAAAACGGCGGAGTGCGCGAGGGGGATCTGATCGCCAGGGTCGATTCGCTGTCCACCCGCGGCTGGACGATCAACCAGGTCTCCGATTCGCTGACCGGCGACCCTGGCACCAAAGTACACGCTACCTTCGCGCGGCCCGGCGTGGCATCACCGATCGAGGAGACCTTCACCCGCGCCGTCATCAACATTCCAGCCGTGCCGTACACGATCACCCTCGGCAACAAGATCGGGTACATGCCACTGCAGCAATTCAACGAGAACACGGCTGACAACGTTTCCGCAGCGCTCAAACAGCTCGAAGCGCAAGGCGCCCGCGGGCTGATCATCGACATGCGTGGCGATCCGGGCGGTATTCTCGAACAGAGTCTCATGGTCGGAAGCATGTTCCTCAAGCCGGGCGAGCTGATCGCGTCGGTCAAGGGACGCGAGGGACCGGCGGATGTCGAAAACGCCAAGGGTACGCCGATCGCGCCGAACTTGCCGCTCATCATTCTCGTCGACGACCGCACCGCTTCGGCTGCCGAAATCGTGACCGGCGCGTTACAGGACCACGACCGCGCGCTCGTCGTGGGGCAGACGAGCTACGGCAAGGGACTCGTACAGACCGTGTACACCCTCGACGGCGGCTACGCCCTCAAGCTCACCACGGGCAAGTGGTTCACGCCGAGCGGCCGTTCGATCCAACGGCCGCGCAAGTTCGTCAATGGCCAGTTCGTTGAAGACACACCCGACACCAACGAGACCAACGCGACGAAGAGGAACCGGCCAGCGTACAAGTCGGACGCGGGTCGGGTGGTCTACGGAGGCGGCGGCATCACGCCAGACGTGATCGTGTCCGACGACACTCTCACCGCGGCGGAACAGCAGTTCACCAAGGTGATTGCTCCGAAGGCGCAGGATTTCTTCACCGCGCTGACCGATTACAGCATGGAGCTCGCGAAATCGGCGCCTCCCAACTTCACCGTGCAGCCGGCGTGGACGAACGAGTTTTACAGCCGGCTGCAGGCCAAGGGCGTGACCACCGACCGCAAGGTGTACAACGACGCGAGCCGGTACGTAAACCGCCTCCTCGAGCAGCGGGTGGCGCACTTCGTGGCGGGCGACTCCGCCGCCAAGCGGCGCGACTTGCCGTATGACGCGCCGCTGCGCAAGGCGATCGACCTGCTGGACAAAGGCGGGTCACAGCGCGAGCTGTTCGCGACGGCCGGCGAATCGCTCGGCGCGGCGCCCCAGATGACGAACCCACCGAGAAAGCCCTAAGCCTCGAAGTCGAGGCTTTGCCGGCTCAGGAGCAGAACCGCCGCGGATGTCGTCCGCGGCGGTTCTGCCTTTGGCACAGTCGGGCCACGCGTCGATCGCTCCACGATTTGTGGCGAAGACAGTTGTGGATCGTTGTTTATCGACTGCGGTCTGCAGAGCGGTCGCTCCTCCCCGTCCTCCCCTCCTCCCGTTGAGTGGTCCGCCATCGGGCCACTAGTCGCGTGTCAGGCGCGCATCCCGTCGCTCTCGGAACGACACCTCCATGACGCGCAGAATTCGGCTCGGTGAGTCGTTGGTCGAAGGCGGACTGATCACCCAGGCACAGCTCGACGAGGCGCTGAATCGACGAGTTGGCAGTGGGGAGCGGATCGGCGAGGCACGGGTGGCGCTCGGCTACATCAGCGAACGCGACCTGCTGCGCACACTCGCCCAGGACGCGGATATTCCCTTCCTCGACAAGGCCGAGTTGGTGGTCGATCCGACGACCACGGCGCACATCCCATCCGCCATTGCGCACCTGCAGCAGGTGGTGCCGCTGCGGTTCGACGGCCGCGCGCTCGTGGTGGCGATGCGCAATCCGTTCGACGTCGGGGCAATCCGAGCGTTGGAGCGGTCGAGCGGCAAGGCGATTCGTGTAGCGGCCGCCGATCCCGCCGCGATCGCGCGGCTGATCGAGCAGGTGTATGGCGGCGCGCCCAGCTCCGCCGCGTCGCGCGCTCAAAGCATTGCCGACGAGGCGCTCGCCAAGGCCCGACCGAATAACGGCGGAGCGGCCCGGCCGACTCCGGCGATGGCGTCTCAAGCTCCGGTGACGGTGTCGAGCAACGACGGCATGACCGCCGCCGAGCTGGCCGACGACATCATTCGGCGCGGAGTGGTGCTTGGCGCGACGGACATCCACATCGAGCCGCTGGAAGACACGATTCAAGTGCGCTATCGAGTGGACGGAATCCTTCAGCACGGATCGTCGTACGCCAAGGCGCAGCAGGCGTCGCTGCTCAGCAGACTCAAGATATTGTCCAGCCTCGACATAGCCGAGAGCAGACTCCCTCAGGACGGGCGCGTACGAACGCGGGTCGACGGACGCTTGGTCGATCTGCGCGTCTCGACGTTTCCGACCGTGCACGGCGAGGATACGGTGCTTCGAGTTCTCGACCGCAGCCGCGTCAACCTGCGGGTCGAGTCGCTCGGCATTACCGCGGCCGATCTGGCGCTGCTACGCGAGGCGCTCCAAAAGCCGTTCGGTCTCATTCCGGTGACTGGCCCGACCGGGTCGGGAAAGACCACGACGCTCTATTCGGCGTTACTCGAGATGAACGAGGGCGACCGATGCCTGATCACACTTGAAGACCCGGTGGAGTACGAGGTCGAGCGGGTGCGGCAGGCGCAGATCAACGTGCGCGCCGGGCTCACGTTCGCCTCGGGACTACGGTCGGTGCTGCGCCACGATCCGGACGTCATTCTGGTGGGCGAGATGCGAGACCCGGAGACCGTACAAATCGGGCTGAGCGCGGCACTTACGGGTCACCTCGTGCTCACGACCCTGCACACCACGACCGCTGCGGGCGCAATTCCAAGATTGCTCGACATGGGTGCCGAACCATTCGTGGTGGCATCGGCCGTTTCGCTGATCGCGTCGCAGCGGTTGGTGCGTACGCTCTGCGCCGAATGCCGCGCCGAGGCGGAGCTTCCCGATGACGCGCGGAAGCGGTTCGGTCTGTCGGGCACCGTGTATCGCGCGGTGGGGTGCAACCACTGCCGCGGCACCGGATTCCGCGGGCGAATCGGCATCTTCGAGTTTTTGCCAATCGGTAACGAAATCGTCTCCGCCATATATGAGAGGCGATCATCCGACGAGATACGTCGCCTCGCAGGTCGTCCCACCCTCCTGGACGACGGGCTGCTCAAGGTTCGATCCGGGCAAACCTCACTCGATGAGGTGCTTCGGGTAACGGCGTAACGCGTTTCGAGGATTTCGTGCCGGATTTCTGGTACAGCGGACTCACCGACAGCGGCACGATTCAGGACGGAGTGCTCAGCGCGCCGAACGAGGCGGCGCTGGAGGACGAGCTGCGCCAGCGCGGCGTGTTCTTGATTCGCACCGAGGTTCGCGAAGGCAGCGCCAAGCCGGGGTTCACGGACGGCCGCATCGAGCGACGCGAGCTCCTTGCTTTCTTCGAGTACGTGGCCGGCTCGTTCGACGTCGGCATCCCACTTCTCGAAATCCTCGACGATGTCTCGGGGCACCTTCAGTCGAAGCGGCTCCTCGCCGTCGTGACCGAGATCCGCTACGCCGTCGCCGAAGAGGGCAAGAGTCTGTCGACGGCGATGTCGGAGCATCCAGTCGCGTTCGCGGAGCTGTACGTCGGAACGATTCGCGCCGGCGAAGCGACCGGGCAGCTGGGCTACGCCATGCGTCAGCTCGTCGACTACATGGACTGGCAGGAGACGATCACGTCGCAGCTCAAACAGGCGACGCTGTATCCGGTGATCGTCATCTGCGCAGTGGTCATGCTCGTGATTGGCCTGATCGGCTTCGTATTTCCGCGCATCATTCCGATGCTGCGGTCGCAGAAGATCGCCCTTCCCTGGCCGACGCGAGTCATTCTGGCGCTGTCGGGATTCGTGCGCAGCGATTGGTTGATCGTAGTGCTCGCCGTCAACGCGATCCTTCTTCTCGCCTACGCAGCCTACCGGACGACGCGCGGCCGTCTCGTGATCGACTCGCTGGCGCTTCGCGTGCCGATCATCGGCTCCGTCGTGCGCGACGTGAACATGGCGCGCATCGTCACCTATCTCAGCTTGTTCTACCGCACCGGCGTCGAGCTCGTGCTCTCGCTCACTCTCGTCGAGCGCGTGATCGAGAATCGCGTCGTGGCGCGAGCAGTGGGACAAGCGCGCGAGCAGGTCACGGAAGGCGTGTCGATGGCGGCCGCGTTCGGCGCCTCGCCGCTCTTCCCGACGATCATCGTGCGTACGATCGCGCTCGGCGAGGCGACCGGGAATCTCGATGAGGCGCTCGGCCGCGCGCGCGGGTTCTACAGCCGCGAGATCCCCGCCGCCGTTCGGCGCATGATCACGATTCTCCAACCGGTGCTGATCGCCCTCATCGGCGGCGTGATTCTCACCGTGGCGCTGGCGATCATTCTGCCGATCCTCAACATCTACAACTCGATCGGACACCGATGAGCGAGCCCGCCCGACGCGCTTTTGCCGCGCTCGTCGACCCAGACGGCATCTCGCTGATCGAATACCGGCGAGAGAAGACTGGCTTCCGGATCGTGGAGCAGGAGCGCGACTCGCGCCACCACGACACCGCGGCAGAAGCCTTCGATCGCCTCGTGCAACTTCTGTCCGCCAAGACCTTTACGCGGGCGAGCCTCGTCATCGCGATGCAGCATCTCAGCAGCTTTCATCACATGATGACGCTGCCGGGCGCCAGCGACGATGTGCTCCGGCCAATCGTACGGCGGGAGATCGAGCGCGTGTTCGGGATAACGGACCCGGCGTTCGCGTTCACTGCCGGGCCGCCGGTCGAGCGGCGCGCGGCCGACCGCGCCGATCCGGCAACGGCGCCGCGGATGCTGTACATCGGCGGCGTCCCGCAAAACACCCTGGACACGCTCGTCGAGAAGCTCGCGCTACCCAAAGTCGACGTCCGCTGCGTGACCGTCGTGCCGGAGGCGATCCGCCGCGCCAGCGGCGAAGCAGTCGGCGACAGCGAGACGACTGCGGTCCTCGTGTGCCTGGCGAGCGGCGCGCACGTCGGCTTCTTCATCAACGGC
>JBIOHX010000154.1:0-8765 GCA_044449465.1 Gemmatimonadales bacterium
GCTGCCGACACGCCGCGAGCGCACCGACCACCAGACAACTCGTAACCACGACACGCAAAGACATGGAATCTCCGATCGAAAGGTGTTGGGTGAGCGGTGCGGCGTGAAACACGGCGGGCCTGAACGACTTTGAGAATAGGCCACCGGTCAACTGTTCGGAAGGCGCCGAGCTCCGTGCCGACGTTACCATTCGGGTACGACGCCAACCAATACACAGATGCCTGCATCCGCTCCCAGCAAACCCGATCGCGCGACGATCCTCGACGCGCTGGACGAGTCGTACTCAGGGCCCGCGTGGCACGGTCCGTCGGTGATTGAAGCGCTCGCCGGCGTGGATGCGCGCACCGCATCGCACAAACCCGATGCCGACCGGAACTCGATTCACGAGCTCGTGCTGCATCTGGCCCACGGGCGGCACCTGCTGATCGAGCGGCTCACCGGCGTGCCGCTGGCCGAGTTTCCGCGTTCGCTGCGCGAGCCGTGGTGGCCGGTGCCGCCCGAGGAGCACACCGAGGAACGTTGGCGGAGCGATCTTGGATTGCTCGACGACTACCATATTCGATTGATCGCCGCGATCGGCTCGGCGACTGACGGGCAGCTCGAAGTGGTACCGCGCGAAGGCGGCGGATACTCGATCGCGCGCCAGCTGCTCGGAATGGCGCTGCACGACACCTATCATGCCGGGCAGATTCGACTGCTCGCGCTCCAGCAGCGGGCGTAGCGAGCGATGCGCGGCCGCTAGCGACGCGGTTGTTGGTCGATCGCCAGCTTCAACAACTCCGCCAAATGCATCGCACGCCGGCCGGTTGTCTGGACGATCTGCTCGCGGCAGCTGAATCCATCGGTGACGAGGAGCGTGTCGGCGGCGGCGGCACGCACGGCGGGGAGGAGCACGCGCTCTCCGCATGCGACCGAGACATCGTAGTGCGCGCCCTTCTCATAGCCGAACGCGCCAGCCATCCCGCAGCAGCCCGAATCGAGCACGTCGTATTTCACGCCGCTGGCATCGAGCACCTTTCGTTGCGCGTCGAAGCCGAGCACCGACTTTTCGTGGCAATGGCCATGGACGATCGCGTCGCGCGCGAGCGACGGGACGGTGAAACCGGGCGCCTTTTTGACGAGGAATTCCGCAAAGAGAAAGGTCTGATCATGCAGGCGCTTGGCGTCGTCATCGGCCGGAAGCATGTTCACCAGCTCGTCGCGGAAGACCGAGACGCAGCTCGGCTCGAGGCCAACCATCGGTACGCCCGCGCGGATCTGCTGCCGGAGGCTGCCGAGGGTGCGCTGCAGGAGCTTCTTGGCCAATCCGAGCATGCCGTAGTCGTATAGCGGACGCCCGCAGCAGAGCTGGTGCGATGGGATGAGGACCTCGAAGCCAGCCGCGTCGAGCACGTCGACCGCCGCTTGCGCCACCTCCGGCTGAAAGTGATTGGTCCAAGTATCCGGCCAGAGGATGACTTGCGGCTTGCCCGCGTTTTGCCGCGCGCGACAGGCAAACCAATGCCGGAAGGTGTGACGCGCGAACGGTGGAATGGTCCGCGCGGACGCCATGTCGACCATCGCCTTGGAGACGGTGCGCAATCCCGGCGTCTGGGTGAAGAAGTTCGCGGTCCGCGGCGCCAGCGACGCCATGCGCGCCCACCGGTGCATCAGGCCGAACGCGTAGGCTGAACGCGGCCGCCGGTGCCCGTCGTAGTAATGCGACAGGAACTCGGCTTTGTACGTCGCCATGTCGACGTTCACCGGGCACTCGCCGCGACAGCCCTTGCAGGCGAGGCACAGGTCGAGCGCCTCTTTCACCGCGTCGTCGCGCCAGCCGTCGGTGAGCGGGTTCCCCTCGAGCATTTCGAACAGGAGGCGCGCTCGCCCGCGCGTCGAATGCTTTTCGTCGCGGGTGACCATGTAGCTCGGACACATCGTGCCGTCGCCATGCTTGCGGCATTTGCCGGTGCCCACGCAGCGATTGGCCGCGTACGCGAAGCTGCCCCGGTCCTGCGAGAACGAGAAGTGGGTCTCGGGCTCCCAGGGGTGATAATGCGTTCCCCATCGGAGGTTCTCGTCGACGGGATAGGCATCGACGACCTTGCCCGGATTCATCTTGCCGCGCGGATCCCAGGCGGCCTTGAAGTCGCGAAAGCCCTGAACGATCTCGTCGCCGAACATGATCGGCAAAAGGCTGCCGCGCGCCTGACCGTCGCCATGCTCGCCGGAAAGCGATCCGCCGTAGGACGTGACGAGATGCGCCGCTTCGTTCAGAAACTTTTTCCAGCGCTCGATGCCTTCGGCGGTATATAGATCGAAGTCGATGCTGCAGTGGACGCACCCCTGGCCGAAGTGCCCGTAGAGGGACGCGGTGTAGCCATACCGATCGAGCAGCTTCTCGAGGTCGCGCAGATACCGGCCGACATCCTTCGGCGCAACGGCCGAATCCTCCCACCCGGGGTAGAAGTCGGGGTCGTGAGGAATCTTTGATGTGGAGCCGAGTCCGGATTCGCGAATCTCCCAGACCAAGTGCTCCTGCTGAACGTCCTCGAACAGCTTCATGCTCGGTGCGTGCGGCTGCTGCCGCAGGCCATCCATGAGCTTCTGTGCGTCGGCGGCGGCGGCATCCTTGGATTGGCCGCCGAACTCGACGACCAGCCACGCATTGCCGTCGGGGAAGAGCGAGCGGCCCGCCGTCGACATGCCCTTGTCGTGCATGTACGTGAACATGCTGCTGTCGATGCCCTCGAGCGCGATCGGCTGGTACTCGTTGCAAAAGGGGACAGCGTCGCCGGCAGTGTAAATGTCGGGGTAGCCGAGAATGACCAGCGTGCGGACCGGCGGACTGTGGACCAGGCGCAGCTTCGCCTGCAGCACCGTCACGCACGTGCTCTCCGTACCGACCAGCGCTCGTGCCACGTTAAAGCCGTGCTCGGGGAGGAGCTGATGCAGCGGGTAGCCGGAGACCAACCGAGGGATATGCGGAAAGCGTTGGCGAACGACATCGCCGTATTTGTCGCGAATGGCTTTGAGCCGAGCATAGATCTCCCCGCGGACGCCGCCGGCGTTGATGATCGCCTCGAGCTCGGCGTCGGTCGTCGGCCCGACCCACGCGCGCAACCCGTCGTAGGTCAGAATCTCGAGCTCGAGCGTGTTCTCCTCGACCTTGCCGGCCATCTGGGCGTGCATGCCGCAGGAGTTGTTGCCGATCATGCCACCGAGTGTGTTGCGCGAGTGCGTCGCCGGATCCGGTCCGAACGTGAGATGGCGCTTTTCGGCCTGGTTCCGTAGATCGTCCAGTACGGTTCCCGGCTCGACGCGCGCCCACTTGTCGTCCCAGTCGATCTCGAGCACGTGGTTCATGTACTTGCTCATGTCGATCACGACCGCGGCGTTGCAGCTCGCGCCCGCCAAGTCGGTCGCCCCGCCGCGCGACACGATCGGCGCACCGAATTCGCGGCAGACGGCAACGGTCTCCACCACGTCGTCGGCGTCGCGTGGCAACACGACGCCGATCGGGATCTGGCGGTAGTTCGAAGCATCGGTCGAGTAGAGGGCGCGGTCGCCATCGTCGAACCGGATTTCGCCGCGGACGCGGGAGCGCAGCACGCCGGCAAGTGCGGCGCTGTCGATGCCGAGCGCTTGGCCACTCACCGCGTCGGGCCGCGGGGGCGTCGGCGGAGGTGCCTGGACGCCGTGGCCGGTCCGGCGCGCCACCGGCATTTGCGGGATGCGACTCATGCGCATTCGAACTTGCGGGCGTCGGCGCGCTTGAGCTCGAGACCGAGGCCGGGCCGGGTGAGATCCGGATGAAGTGCGCCGCCTCTCGGTGTCAGCGCGCCGTCGAACAGCATGTGCTCGATCCGTACATGGTCGTGAAAGTATTCGACGTGCCGCACCCGCTTCGCGGCGCACGCCACGTGGGCGTGGAGCGAGGGCGCGCAGTGCGTCGATAGGGGCATCGACGCCGCCTCGCACAGGGCGTCGACGAGAAGGAAGCCGGTGAAACCCTCGCACCGCGACGCATCTGCTTGGACGACATCGGCGGCGCCGGCATCGAGGATCGACGCGAACTCGTCGGGCATATAGCCGTATTCGCCGATGGAGATCTCCATGCCCGCCGGGGCGCGGTCGCGGACGAATCGCAATCCGCGAAGATCGCGATAGTACACCGGCTCCTCGAACCAGCTCACCCGCGACTCAGCGAATCGTCGCGCCTGGGACAGGGCAAGCTTCCCGCCGTAGGCACCGTTTGCGTCGACGAAGAGCTCGGCGCCGTTGCCGATCGCTGCGCGCGCGGCGTCGACGCGCTCGACATCGGCCTGGGCGTCGCGCCCGATCTTCATCTTCACGCGCGGTATCCCCTCAGACACCCAGCGCGCGAGCTGATCGCACAGCTCGCGAGTGGTGTAGGAGGTGAAGCCGCCGCTGCCGTACACGGGCGCGGCGTTACGCACTGCGCCGAGCAGCGACACGAGCGGCAGGTCGAGCAGCTTGGCTTTGAGCTCCCAGAGCGCCGTGTCGACCGCCGAGATCGCCATCGAGGCGATTCCGCCGCGGCCGAGATTGCGGACGGCGGCGACGAGCGCGTGCCAGATGCCGCCGGTGGCCATCGCATCCATGCCGCGCGCGACGTCGGCCAGTGGACCGTGGATGAGCCGCGCCGTCGCGATATCGGCGTACGTGTAGCCGAGACCCGTGACGCCGCCGGCACGTGCCTCCACGACCACGAGTGTCGTCGACTGCCAGGCGAAGGTGCCGTCCGACTCGTTGGGGCAATCGGTCGGAACGCGATAGCAGGAGACGCTGAGGTCCTCGATGGGGACGGTCGCCGAACCGCTGCGCACGTCAGATGACCTCGCGAATCTTATCCTCGGTGAGCGTCTTGATGATCCCCCAACGATCCTTCTCGCCGCGCGCCAGCGCCTTGGCGAAGTGCAGCGCCTGCTCGGTCGTGATGTGCCCAGGCATCGGCGGCTCCTGCGGGTCGACCACGGCCTGGACGAGCGCCGGGCCGGGATGCGCAAGCGCCGCCTTGAGCGTTTTCTCAATGTCCTGCGGCTTGTCGACGGTGAATCCGCCGGCGCCGCACGCCTTGGCATACGCCTCGAAGTCGATCGGCTGCAGCTCGACGCCATATTGCGGGTTGCCCTCGAGCACGATCTGCTCCCACTTGATCATGCCGAGCACGTTGTTCTTGAAGAGGATGACCTTCACGCGGAGATCGTACTTGACGAGCGTGGCCAACTCGGCCATCAACATCGAGAAGCCGCCGTCGCCGACGATGCAGACGACCTGGCGCTTCGGGTAGGCGATGGCGGCGCCAATGCTGTAGGGCAGCCCGTTCGCCATGGTGGCGAGTGATCCGGACAGCGAGAACTGCATCGTGCCCCGGATGTCGATGTACCGCGCGGCCCAGGTCGCGATGGTGCCGCTGTCGCCGGAGACGATGGCATCGTCGTCGAGCAGCTTGTTGAGGTGATAGGTCACGACCTGCGGCTTCATCGGCATGTCGCTGCGGGTGCCGCGCTCCTTCATGAGGCCGCGCCAATCCTTCATCCGCTTTTGTGAGTCCTCGAGGAAGCCGCGCTTCTTCTTGCGGTCGATCAGCGGCAGCAGCGCGCGCAGCACGGTGCGGCAGTCGCCGACGAGTCCGATGTCGACCTGGAAGCGCAGACCGATACGGGCCGGATCGACGTCGATCTGAATGCCCTTGGCCTGTCCGGCCTTCGGGTAGAATTCGAGATATGGAAACCCGCTGCCGGCGATGAGCAGCGTGTCGCACTCCTTCAGCGCTTCTTGCGACGGCGCGGTGCCAAGGAGGCCGATGCCGCCGGTGGTATACTCGCTGTCATCGGGCACGACGGCCTTGCCGAGCAGCGGCTTGATGATCGGGCCGCCGACTTTCTCCGCGAGCTGGAGCACCTCGTCGCCTGCGCCAAGACAACCGCGCCCGGCGAGAATGGCGACCTTGGAGCCGTCGTTGATCAACTCGGCGGCTCGCTCGAGGAGCTCCTGCGGCGGTACCGAGCGCGCCGCCGCGAACAGATCGGCGCTGTGATTGCCGATGTTGGCACTCGAGCGTTGCACGTCGTCGGCGGTCCACTTCTGGATGTCCTTGGGCACCGTGATGTGCGCGACGGTGCGACGTGCCAGGGCCGTCTTGATCGCCTCGTCGACGACGTTGTCCACGTGGCCCGGTCCCATGACGCGCTGATTGAACGCCGCGACGTCCATGTACAGCTTGTCGAGATCGACGTCCTGCTGATAGTGCATGCCGATCAGGTCGTGAAAGGTGTGGCCCGTGATCGCGAGCACCGGTTGGCCGTCGCACTTGGCGTCGTACAGGCCATTGAGCAGGTGAATGCCGCCTGGCCCTGACGTCGCCATGCAGACCCCGAGACGCCCGGTGTACTTGGCGTAAGCGCAGGCGGCAAAGGCCGCTGCTTCCTCGTGCCGAACCTGGACGAACCTGATCTGCTTCTGTCGAGTGCGCATCGCTTCGAACAGCCCGTCGATGCCGTCGCCCGGGAGTCCAAAGATGGTGTCGACGCCCCAGGCGATGAGTCGCTCGACGAGCAGGTCGGCTACCGTTGCTGTCATTCGTTCCTCCAGATCTGTGCGCGCGACACGATACCCGGCGTCATCAGCCGACGAGCTCGCGGGTGACCTGAGACGCCGCCGCAGCGCCGAGGAGATTGCAAGTTTCGCGCGCTCAGACTGTGCGCAGTGGTTGCGCTGCGGCCGCGGGGCGGCGCAGAGTCATCGCCCCGAGCAGAGCGGCGCAGACGACGGTCGCTGCCGCAATGCTGACGAGCACCGTCCACCACCGTATGGCTTGCACGCCCGGCATCACGATCCACATCGTGTCCAGGAAGTGAAGCGCGAGCAGCACGACGCCGATCGCCGCAAGCAGTCGGCGGCTGCGTTTGACGCGTCGGAAGAGGAGCAGCAGAAAGGGTAGCACGAAGTTGCCGAACACGAGCACACCGGCCGCCGCGCCCCAGCCTCGGTTCGATCGGGCGACGTACCAGGTGACCTCTCGCGGCAGGTCGCCGCTCCAGATGACGATGTACTGGGAAAATCCGATGTACAGCCAGAACAGCACGAACGTCAGAAGCAACTTGCCGAGTGAGTGCGCCTCGTCCGGGCTCACCCGAGGTCCGTGCGCCGCGGTCACGTCCACCGCCGCGAGCACCGCCAACAGTGCCAACCCGCCAACCATGCCGCCGGCGAACCAGTAGACGCCATAGATCGTCGACTGCCAATCGGGCGTCAGCGACATCAGCCAGTCGAACGCAGCGAAGGTCATCGTCACGCCGAGCACGACGAGTCCGGCGCTGGCGATTCGCCGAAAGCGCCGTGCCGCTCGCTCGATCTCGCCGCGCTCGTGCATGCGCTGCGTCGCTCTCAGCAACTCGGCGACGGCGATCCAGGCGACCCAGTACACCACCCATCGCAGGAGGAAAAACGGGGCGTTGAGGTATGCGTGCGCGGGGGTCTCGGATGAAAACCACGGATAGAGCGTCGGCAGCGCGAGTAGCAGCACTGCGCCGACAGCCGCGAGCGCCGGCAAGGCCCCGATGACCAGCTCGGCGCGCGCACGGAACGGTCGGAACCACGTCGCCGTCGTCAGATGCGCGATGAGCGTTACGATCAGCGTTCCCAGCACCACGCTGACCGCCGCCGCGTACGCCACGAGAACGGCGGTCGCCAGCTCGTGGAGGTCGACGATCGCGGCGGCAACCAGGATTAGCAGGGCGGCGACGAGTACCATCGCCCGCAAACGCGTCGAACCTCGAGCTGTCATCGCCGCGCGGCCCCGGGCGGCGGTACGGGCACCGCCAACCGTCCCTCGAGTGTGCGCGTCGAGTCGAGAGCGCGGAGGTATGCGGCCTCCGTCGAGTCGGCGCGTGTCGCCGCCGTGGACGGCGCCGATGGCAGCGCGCGCAGGTATGCAACGACGGCCCACCGCGTGGCCACACCCATTTGCCAACCGTAGGGGGGCATGCGTCCAAATCCGTTCGTGATGACCTTGAAGACCGTCCCGGCCGGGAGCGTCGAGAGCGGCGGCATACGCAGCGGCGGTGGCCGCTTGGCGCGAAGATTCGGCGCCATCGGCCCGCCACCGTAGCCGCCTGCTCCGTGACAGGGCGCACACGAGATCCCGAATTGCGCCGCACCCGCCGTCATCGTCGCCGAATCGATCGCCAACGGCGGGTCGATCACGTCGGTTGCGTTCTGCGTGCCGCTCAAATACGCCGCCGACTCGACGCGGCCCGACCACGGATCGTTCGCCGCTCGCGCGACGGTATGCGCCGGCGGCGCTTGCAGCACGGCGCCATTCGGAAAGAAGCGGCTCGGTTCGTACGCATCGTACCGCTGCTGTTGGCGCATCCGCTCGAAGTCGCGCTGCTCGCGTCCGTCGGACGGGCGCAGGCAGCCGTCCGCCGCGCCGAGCACGAGCACGAGCTCGACCACGAAGGCGAGCGTCCGGTGTCTCATCAGTTCCCCGGCACGCGCGAGACGCGCGTGGGGCCGAGCCGTTCGAGCTCGGCCGGGGTCAGCTCCGAATCCAAGCGATGATCGGAGGCGTCGATCGCGATCCAGAAGTGGTCGATCGACGAGCGCTCAAATCCTTCGGCCTCGAACGCGGGATGCCATGGACGCGGCAGTCGAAGGACGATCAGGAGCGCCGCGAACGCTGTGACCGACGCCGCGAGCACGGTGCCCTCGAACGTTGGAATGAAGAACGCTGGAACCGCATGCGCCGGCCGGCCGCC
>JBIOHX010000155.1:0-8764 GCA_044449465.1 Gemmatimonadales bacterium
CACCAGCACCACCCCTGAGCCGAGCGTCACCTTCGCCGCCCTCGCGCCCTCGAACGTAAGTGGGATGACGAGCAAGTTCGGGCCGAACAACACTCCGCCCCCGCCGCCGAGCAGCACCGCTTGAAAAGCGCGACCGCTCGCCACGCCGCCCGCCAGCGCGATCAGCGAGCGCACTGTCGGCGCCGGCGCGAACGGCGCCTCGTACACGCCGGGTCGCGCCACGTTGCCGCTCACGCAGAACAGCTTCGGCCCCGTCGAGCTGCCGCTGCCCACGCGCGCGAACGCCTCGCCGCCCTCGAGCACGATCCGCGGAATGTTCGCCAGCGTCTCGACGTTGTTCACCACGGTCGGCAGACCGAACAGCCCGGCCTGCGCCGGAAACGGCGGCTTGTTGCGCGGCTCGCCGCGGTAGCCTTCGATCGAGTTGAAGATCGCCGTCTCTTCGCCGCAGATGTACGCCCCCGCGCCCCGTCGGATCTCGATGTCGAACCGCACCCCGCGCCCAAGGATGTCGTCACCGAGGAAGCCATGTTCGCGCGCGGCCGCGATCGCCGCCTGCATGCGACTGACCCCGAGTGGATACTCGCCGCGAATGTAGAGAAAACCGCGCTCGCATCCCGTAGCGAAACCGGCGATGGTCATCGCCTCGACCACGGCGAACGGGTCGCCGTCGAGCAGCACGCGGTCCTTGAACGTCCCCGGCTCCGATTCGTCTGCGTTGCAGATCAGGTAGTGCGGGCGCGCCGGTTGCGCCGCCACGGCTTCCCACTTCTTGCCCGTAGGAAACGCCGCGCCGCCCCGACCCATCAATTTCGACTCGATCACTTCGTTGATGACCGCCGCGCCGCCGATCTCGATCGCACGGCGCAGCGCCGCAAACCCGCCGCTGGTCCGGTAGGCCGCGATGTCTTCGGGATCGACCACCCCGACGCGCTCGAGCAGCACGAGCGACGGGTCGCCGCGCTGTGGTATGTCGGTCGTGAGCCCTGGCTGCGACGGTGCGTTGCGTCCGCCGAGCAACGCCTTCGCCGTCGCCGGAGAGAGCGCGCCGATCGAGCACTCGAGTGGTGGCGCACCCGCCTGCTGCAGAAAAGCCGCCGGCGCGCGATCGCAAAGACCCAGACAGGGCGAGCGCATCCACACCGCGTCGCCCGGACGAATCTCCACCTCGTCGCCATGCGGCCCGTGAGTGTGCGCCGGACCCACCGTGCGCTCCAGATCGTCGATCAGCTCCGCGGCACCGTTGCACCGGCACCCGATGTCGTCGCACACGTGCAGCACGCGCGAAGCTCGCGGTGTCGTCGAGAGCAGCGCGTAGAAAGTCGCCACGCCCCATGCATCGGCCGGCGGAACGTCGAGTCGGGTGCACACGTAGTCGAGCCCCATCTCGCTGATCCAGCCGACGCGAGCCTGCAGCGCCTCGAGCGCGGGGAGCAGCAGATGTCGCCGCTCACGCGCCTCGCGTCCCCCGTGCGCAACGTGGGCGTCGTACAGGCTGCCTCGCTCGCCCCCATCCCAGGCCGACGCCGGAGGTCCGAGCAGTGAATCGACCGCCGCGCGCTCTTCATCAGTAGGCGCGCTGTGGCGGAGATGCAAATCCATCAGTCGTCTCCCGTCGCCGCGAGCCGTTCGCTGTGCCGCACGCCCGACAGCTTTCGCGCACGCACCGCTTCCACCCGCACCGCGCAGGCCTTGAACTCGGCCGTCCCCGATCGCGGGTCGGTCGCGTTGATCGTCAACAGGTTTGTCGCCACGTCGTCCGGAAAGTGAAGCGTCATGAAGACCGTGCCGGCGCGAAGCCCGCGGTCGATGTACACCGGTGCTTCGACCTGGCCGCGCCGAGATGTCACGCGCACCACCTCGCCGGCCGTTACGCCAAGGCGCACCGCATCCTCCGGCGACATGTCGACGCTCTCGCCGCGGTGCAGCGGCGAGTCGTAACCGCCGGTTTGAACTCCGGTATTGTAGGACTCCAACCGGCGGCCCGTCGTCAGCACGAACGGATACTCGTCGTCCGGCTGCTCGACCGGGCCTTCGTGCTGCACGACCGAGAATGCGGCGAGCTTGCCGCGCTTGGCCGGGTCGTCGTCCCAGAGCCGCGCGTGTAGAAACTTCGTCCCCTCGTGCGACTCGTCCGGGCAGGGCCACTGGATGCCGCCAAGCGCCTCGAGCCGCGAATACGTCATGCCGGCGAGCTGCGGCGAGAGGGCGCGCACCTCGTTCCAAACGTCTTCCGCCGTGGGATGCCCCCAGTCGTAGCCGAGCCGCCGCGCCAGCTCCGACATGATCCAGATCTCGTCGCGCGCTTCGCCCGGCGGCTGCACCGCCTTTCGCACTCGCTGCACCCGGCGCTCGCTGTTCGTCACCGTTCCCTCGCCCTCGGCCCATGTCGCCGCCGACGGCAGCACGACGGTCGCCAGCTGCGCGGTCTTGGTCAGAAAAATTTCCTGTACCACGAGATGATCGAGCTGCTCGAGCACGTGCGTCACGTGCGACACGTCGGCGTCGGACTGCGCCGGGTTCTCGCCGATCACGTAGAGCGCGGTGAGCGCGCCGCGGTCCATGGCGTCGATCATTTCTGTGAGGTTCCAGCCTTCGCGCGGGATGATGTCGCGTCCCCAGGCATGCTCGTACTTGGTGCGCTCCGCGTCGTTTTCCACGTCCTGGAAACCGGGCAGCTTGTTCGGCAGCGCGCCCATGTCGCCGCCCCCCTGCACATTGTTTTGCCCGCGCAATGGATTGCACCCGCAGCCGTACCGGCCGACGTGCCCGGTGAGGAGCGCGAGATTGATCAGCGCCAGCACGTTGTCGACCGCGTTGTGGTGCTCGGTGATGCCGAGCGTCCAGCAGACCATCGCGCGATCGGCGCGCGCGTACTGGTGCGCCGCGTCGCGGATCACGTCGGCCGGCACGCCGCTGATCCGAGCGCCGAGCTCGAGCGTGTAAGGCTCCACGGCGGCGCGGTACGCCTCGAAGCCGGTGGTGCCGCGGTCGATGAAGTTGGTATCGTGCAACCCCGCGTGGATGATCTCGCGCGCCATCGTATTGGCGAGCGCGATGTCCGAGCCCACGTTGATGCCCAGCCACACGTCGGCCCACGCGGCCGAGGTGGTCCGCCGCGGGTCAACGACGTACAGCTTGGCGCCGTTCTGAAGGCCCTTGAGCAGATGATGAAACCAGATCGGATGCGCTTCACGCGCGTTCGATCCCCACAGGAAGGCGAAGTCGGTGTGCTCCGCTTCCTCGTATGAGCTCGTCGAGCCGCCCGCTCCCAAGATTGTCGCCAGACCGACGACTGAGGGAGCGTGTCAGGTCCGGTTACAGCTGTCGACGTTGTTGTTGCCGAAGACCTGCCGCGCGAACTTGGACGCCAGGAAGTTGACCTCGTTGGTCGACTTCGAGCAGCTGAAGATTCCGGTCGCGGTCCGGCCGTGCTCGGCCAGGTTGCGTCGGAACCCCTCGGCGGCGCGATCGAGCGCTTCGTCCCACGAGGCGGCGCGGAGGCCGCCGTTGTCGCGGACCAGGGGCTGCGTCAGGCGGGGATACGCGCCCTTCGGGCTGGACTGCATGGAACGACGTGCCACGTGCATCTCCAAGGCGGAAATCGTCTTATGACGATGCAATGGAGTGCATGCGAGGGCAAGGTCTCACGGCGCGGGAACATGCCGACTCGAGCGCGCCTTGACCGCATGGAGCGTCAAACCTTTCGTGGTCCCAGCACAGCTCTCACGGCTCTTCGCCGTGGACCTCGTGAAAGAGGTCCACGAGCGACAGCGTGAGCGGCTCGACGTCGGCGGCGGGCGCCCACACGAGCGTCCCGATCGCCACCTCGGGCCGATCCTCCCCGGCCCCCCACCGCTCTACCAATCGCGCGTCGAGGTCGACTACCCAATACTCCGGCACGCGATTGCGTCCGAAGTACCCGCGTTTGATGACGCGATCAAACCGCGCCGTGGATGGCGAGAGCACTTCGGCCACGAGCCACAACCCGTCTACTTCTTTCCAACTTCGCGGTTTGCGACCGTTCACGAGCTTCGTCACGAAGAGATCGGGCGACACCGTGCTGTCCGGCTCGAGCTCGAGGTCCGCCGGTCCGATCATCGTGTGGCCAAAGCGCGTCGACTCGGTGTACGCACGCAGTCGCGTCGCGAGCGACAGCACCGCATCCTGGTGGAAGGACCGCGGCGCCGGACTCACCAGCAGCTCGCCGTCGATGACCTCGTACCGCGGCCAGTGCTGGGGGTTTGCCTCGTTGAGCGCGCGCCCCTCGTCGGCGCTCCAATGCTTCGTGACGGCGGCAGGCATGGACATAGTGTGCTCGGCTCGGCGAATCGTTGGCAAGGGGACATCACCCATCATGCCTCGCTCGGCGGTTCGGTCCGTCATCGATTCTTCTCGAGTAACGTCTAATTCGCCGAATTCGTCTCCGCGTGGCATGTTGGGTACCGACCCCTCATGTACTCCACCTGCATCCACTGCCACGCGCCCCTTGGCGCCAACGAGGCGATCGAGCTCTGCCCCATCGGCCGGCGCCTCGCGTTCGACGCGCACCGCGGTCGCCTGTGGATCGTGTGCGCTCGTTGCCGCGAGTGGAACCTCACGCCCATCGAAGAACGTTGGGAGGCAATTGAGGATTGCGAGCGGCGCTTCCGCGGCACGACCTTGCGCGCGTCCACCGACAACGTTGGCCTGGCACGTCTGTCCGACGGCACTGAGCTTCTGCGGATCGGCGAGCCGCTCAAGCCCGAGATGGCGGGTTGGCGGTACGGAGCGCAATTTCGGCGGCGGCGGCGGGCGGCCGTCGCTTCAATAGTTGGCTACACGGCGCCGTTGTATGCGGTCAACATCCTGTTCGACGCCCAGATGCTGTCCGTTGGTCTGTCGGCGTTTGGCGTGGTCCTCGGCGTCGGCGCCATAGTTTACCGCATCCGATCCCGCTGGCACCCGCGCGTCGCGCTCGCCGACGGACGGGTCATCCAGCTGACGATCAACGACATCATGAACGTCCAGCTGGAACCCACCGAGGACGCCTGGTCACTCCGCTGGAGGCGCCGCGACGCACCGGCAAATCTCACCGGCGCCACAGCCGAGCGTGCGCTGCGTTCGATCCTCGCAACCGTGAACGACCGCGGCGGACGCGACGATCAGATCCGCGGCTCATTGGAGGTGCTCGATCGAAGCGGCGGCCGGGACCGCTACATCACCGGCCTTGCCCGCGCCTGGCACGCCAACGGAGCAGTGGGAATCCACGAGCTGTCGCCCGACCTCCGTCTTGCCCTGGAAATGGCGCTCCACGAGGAAACGGAACGCCGCGCCATGGAAGGCGAGCTCGCGACACTGGAGGCCGAGTGGCGGCTCGCCGAGGAGATCGCCGCCATCGCCGACAATCTGTTCGCCCCGCGGAACCCAACCGAGTCACCCGCCGCCGTTAGCTCCGAGCGTGGCTCGACATGAAGCTGCGCCTGCCATTCGTGATCAGCGACGACCGCGCCCGGGCTGCGGCGATCACGCCGACGGCCGACGAACGCCTATGGTGGCGCGAGGCCTCCAAGCCAGAACGCCGCCGAATTCTCTCCATATGGACTCCGTGGTACCTCGCGGCGATCATCCTGCCGGTGATCGTACGCGATCCAACGGCATTCTTTGGCGGCAAATGGAAGCACGTCGTTCCGACCGCCATCATCGTCGCTGTCATCGGCGGTATCGTGATCTGGAGGGCCTCCTCGCCGAGCCTGTTGCGAAAGCACCTCGTCGGCAAACGCATCCGCGACGCATTGCTCGCCTGCACTGACCCTCGAATCGATCCACCTCGCGCGAGCGACGCCGACTGATCGCTTGCGAGCGTCGACACGACGCTCCGCCGATTCAGCCGTTTCCATCATGGCGCGATCAATCTCGTCGCCCCGCCCATCGCCGCGATCAGCGTACGCGATGCTCGGCCCGCGGCGAGCGCCTATCCAGTAGCTCTAGCGCGCGAGCCCCCGCGCTTCGGCTCCCTTCTGAAACCGAATGCGTGTGTTTCGCGTTGGGCCACGACCAATAAGTAGAGGGGCTCACGTCGACGGTTCGGCTACGCCTGCGGAACGCGCCCATTGGCGACCACCCGACAACTGATGCGGCGATCATGACCATTCTGGGCACCAAAACCACTGAGCACCGCGCAAACTCGGCGCCGATGGGCTTCAGCCCAGCACCCCGCCTCATCAACCCGACGTGGGTGCGCGTGAACCTGGCCCCTGACCGCATCAATCGCACGCCTGACCACCTGGATACGACTCTCTGCCGCACCAAGCCGACCCACTCATGCGCGAATCCGACCCGCTACCGCACCAACCCGACCCTCTACCGGACTGACCTGACGCCGCATCGACGGATGCAGCCGCCGCTGCGCGTCATGTTGATGGACAAACCCTTCAATCCAGGAGCACACCGCATGAATGAATTCAACACCGCCACGCTCAACACGCTCACCCGGGTACAGCGCTTCCTCGACGACAACAATGCCGCCTTGGAGGACATCAACTCGTCTGGTTACCGCGCCATCCTCGACGACGCCGTGACCAATCTCTCTGCGCACGCCGTCAACCAGACCGCGTCGCAGCGCAGGTCGATCGCTGAGACCGCGAAGGAGCGCGTCCTCCGCAACAACCTCAAGCTCAACCACATGCGTCGCATCGCTAAGGTCGCTCGGGCCCAACTGCGCCAGGTCCCGGAGTTCGCGGCCCTCAAAATGCCGCCCTCGCTCAGCACTTCCCGAGGCCTCATTGCCTGGGCGTCGGCCATGCATGGCGGCGCGGCACCGCATGAGTCGACCTTCATCGCCGCGGGACTCCCCAAGACCTTCCTCGCCCAGCTCACCACGGCCGCCAAGGCTCTCGAGACCACGCTCGCCACGCGCGGCGCGGCGAGGGCGGTCCGTGCCGGCGCCACCTCGGGCCTCCAGGCGGAGTCGACCCGCGGCCGCGAAGCAGTGATGGTGCTCGATTCGCTCGTCGAACCGGTCCTCGCTGGCAACATCGCCCTGCTGTCGCAGTGGAAGTCCGCCAAGCAGTTCGCCGGACGCACCGCTCGTGTCGCCGCCACGTCAATCGACGCCGCAGCGAGTGGACCGCTCGACGATCCGCAGGCGAATGCGGGCAGCACGCCGGTTGACTCGCCGACGCCCGCCGCGGCCTAGGCAGTCTGATGCTACAGGCTGGTGAAGCGCTGCATCGCTTTCACCGCTGGGTCGTGGCCGACGATGCGAGGAGTCCCATCGTCGGCCACCATCGGGTCGAGGAACGGTTCGACGGCCATGGTCCGTCACCTCACCCCGACCCCCGCCTCGCTCACCTGCTCGTCGTGACTCACCAGGTCTCGAATCCGCGCCGCCCGCCCGATCAGATACGGCACCGCCGTCACTACCACGTTCGGCCGGAAGAGGAACGCGGTGCGAATGAACAGCGCCGTCTTGTTGTGGAGCAGATGCCCGAGCCAACTGCGCGGCACGATCTCCGGCACCACCACCGTCACCAAATCGGCCTGGTCGCGCTCGATCAGCGAGTTCACATACTCGACGAGCGGCTTGAGGATCGACCGATAGGGCGACGCTAGGACCGTCAGCTCCACACCGATGTCCCAGTCGCTCCACCGCCGCTGGAGCTCGGGCGACGTATCCGGGTCGACCTCGACGTATACCGCGCGCACGTCCTCAGAGATCGTCGTCGCGTACACCAACGCTCCCGCCGCCGGCTTGGTGATGCCGTTCACCGGCACTACCACCGTGTGGTGCAGAAACATCAACGGCGCCTGCCCCGTGTACGCCACCTCGCGCGCGAACTGCTCGTAGTGCCGGTGAATCCGCCGCAACACCAGAATGATCAGTGGGATGATCAGCACCACGATCCACGCGCCGTACGTGAACTTGGTGACGATCTGCACCACGGACACGATTGCCGTCGCGGCCGCGCCAAGCCCGTTGAGCGCCGCGCGCCGGCGCCACCCCGCTTCGCGGCTCCGCCACCAGTGCATCACCATGCCCGCCTGCGACAACGTGAAGCAGACGAACACCCCGATGGCGTAGAGTGGGATCAGCGCGCTCGTCACGCCGCGAAACATCCAGATGAGCAGCATCGCGACCAGCGCCAGCGCCATGATGCCGTTCGAGAAGGCCAGTCGGTCGCCGCGCGCCGCGAACTGCCGTGGCATGTAGCCGTCGCGCGCGAGAATGCTCGCCAGCCGCGGGAAATCCGCGAACGCAGTATTCGCCGCCAGCACCAGGATCGCAAAGGTCGAATACTGCAGCACGAAATACAGCGCGCCCAAGCCAAACACCCGTCGGCCGAGTTGCGACAGCACGGTCTCATTCGCCGTCGGCATCACCGCGAGATGGCGCGCCAGCTCGCTCGTGCCGATGAAAAAGACCGCGAGAATCGCCGCCATCCACGTCAGCGTCACCGCCGCGTTGTGCGAGCTCGGACGCTTGAACGCACCGACGCCGTTCGAGATCGCCTCGGTACCCGTCATCGCCACGCACCCTTCGGCGAAGGCGCGAAGCACCAGGAACGCGAGCGCGAATGACGTCGGTGCCGGAAGCGGGCCCGGCGCTGCCGGCGGCGTGACGCTCACGCCAACCCCGCCGGTCAGCGTCTTCACGATGCCCGTCCCGATCAGAAGCAGCATCATGGCGATGAAGACGTACGTCGGAACGCTGAACGCGATCCCCGACTCCCGCACGCCACGCAGATTGACTAGCGCGAGCACCGCCACGGCGGCGATACAGATG
>JBIOHX010000156.1:0-8735 GCA_044449465.1 Gemmatimonadales bacterium
ATGCGGGCCATGCCGACTTACACGCACGTTGCCGCCTTCACAGCGACAGACTGAGTGTGTCCGCCGTCCGTTGTGCGGCGCGCCGCTCACACTCAGTGTCGTATTTTAAAAGTCGAACCGCGGGTAGCACAACGACTGGCCGTGGTGCGTGACTGAATGCCGTGGATCGTCGCCGCGATCGCTTTGATCGCGCTCCTGGGTTGGTGTCTCCACCATGCGCGGGCCACTCTGGCGACCGCCTACATCGTGCGGCCGACAGGCCCCTCCGGCATCGTGGTCGGAGCGGATGGGTTCGTTCTCGAGCATGTCAAAGCACCAGCTGTTTTGCTGCTTCACGGCGCTGGAGACACGCCGCAGACGCTCCGATACCTCGCCGGCGAGCTGCATCGCCGCGGCTTTCACGTCGTCGCTCCACTGCTGCCCGGTCACGGTCGCAACCTCGAGTCGTACGCTAGCGTCACCGCCGACTCTATCGTCGACGCGGCGCGGAGGGCCCTCGCTGAACAGCGCGCCGAT
Source organism: Gemmatimonadales bacterium (assembly GCA_044449465.1). Classification (GTDB taxonomy): domain Bacteria; phylum Gemmatimonadota; class Gemmatimonadetes; order Gemmatimonadales; family Gemmatimonadaceae; genus JAQBQB01. The sequence continues at coordinate 517 of JBIOHX010000156.1, forward strand.
CGAGCTTGGGTCGGCGTGATCGGGATCTCAATGGGCGGCGCGATCGCAGCACGCCTAGCCGCCGACACACCTGATCTGCCCGCCCTCGGTCTGGCCTCGCCGTATCTCGCGATGCCGCCACGCATCGCGCGAGTCGCTGCGCTCGCCCCACTGTGGGGACCCTTCGTGCCGGTTATGCGTTCAGCCGAAGGCATCTCCTTGCTCGATGGTGCTGAGCGTGCGCGGAGCCTCGCCTACGGCGTGTTCACGCCGGGCGCGTTGCGTGCGTTGGCCACGATCGTGCGAGACGCCGCGGCCGCGCTCCCGCGCGTCGCGGCGCCTACGCTCGTCGTGCAGTCACGCGAGGACAACCGGATCAGCGTCTCCGCAGCCGAGCGAGCGTTCGCGCGACTCGGCGCCCGTGAAAAACGACTCGAGTGGGTCTCCGGCGCCGCGCACATCATCACCGTCGACTACGGTCGCGACCAGGTGAACGCGTCGCTCGCCTCCTGGATGGAGGCGCACCGGATCAGCCGCTGACTCGATCGACGATGGTCTCGCCGAGCTCCTTGAGCGTCTCGACACCTTCGGTGACTGCGGTCGTCGCCTGCTGGGCGACTTCTTTCGCGACCCGCGTCACGCGCGCGAGCGGCGAGCCGTTCGTCGACGACTGCGCCGCCTTCGCTGGCGAGCTCGCGGACCGCGTCACCGCTTTGCGCGGTGCCGCTGCTTTCTTCATCGACGCACGGCGCTTCGCCGCCGCGGGGCGCTTTGGCTTCGCCGATCGCTTCGATGTCGCGGAGCGCTTTTGGGACGCCGAGCGCTTGACAGTGGGACGCCGTTTGTTGGACGATTTTTTCGCGCTCGACTTGCTGCCGCGCCGCGCGCCCCCGCGCTTGGCGCCCGCCTTCTTCCGCGACTTCTTCGCTCTTGCAGCCATGTGCTTGCCCTCGGAGTCAGTGGTGATGATGGCCAAAGACGATAGCAGGAACTGGACACAACGGTAAGAGTGATTGCATCATAGGTTCGCCATGCCGCCACTCGTGATTCCGAATCTCGCACCCGGCGAACGCGTCGCCGGCGAACTGCTCGTCTTCGACCGGGCCGAAAAAAAGACCAACGCCGGTGATCCGTTCGTCGTGCTGACCCTCGGCAACTCGAGCGGTAGAATCGAAACGGCGCCCATATGGTCCGACAAGCTTCAGTGGGCGGAGGGTGCGCGGTGCGGAAAGGTCGTCCAAGCGATTGGCGACGTCACCCTGTACGCCAAAGGCGGCACCGGGAAAAAGCAGCTCTCCCTCTCAGGGCCGGTGCGAATCCTTCCCGACACGGTCTTTCGCGCGGAAGAATTTCTGCCGTCGATTGGTGGCGATACGCTCAAGCTCTGGGCGTGGATAGACCGCGTTCGGTCGGACGTCGAGTCGACGACTCTGCGTGGCGTGCTCGACCTGTTTTTTGCTGATGACGACTTTCGTGTGCGCTTTGAGCGGGCACCCGCGTCGACTGCGGGACATCACGCCAAATTGGGCGGGTTACTGCTGCACGTCTATGAGGTCACCAACATCGCGAAGCAGACGGCCCGCACGGTGCATGCGAACGTGGATCTGGTCGTGACCGGTGCGCTCCTCCACGACGTGGGCAAGATCGAAGCGTACGAGGTTGGACCAGCGGGGTTCACGCCGACTCCCTGCGGCCTCCTGCTTGGGCATGTCGTCCTCGGCAGCTTGATGCTCGAGCGCCGTCACGCGTCCGCTGGCGGAATGCTCTGCTCCGAAGGGCAGCTCACCGAGCTACACCACATGATCCTCTCCCACCACGGCTCGCTCGAGTTCGGGAGCCCGGTGCAGCCAATGACGACGGAGTCGGAGATCGTCCACTGGGCGGACGAAGCATCGGCGAAGGCTACGGACATGATCGAGCTACTCTCAGACTCCGACCTCTTTGCCGGGGGACAGGAATACTCCGACCGCTCGCACTGGCGGCTCGGTCGGCGCATCTGGCGCCGGCCGCACTCCTGGGAATGAGGCTGCCAGTTCGCTCGAGCGCGTGAGCACTCGAGCTCAGGGCCACGCGCGCTTCTTCGAATATGGCTTTCCAAATACGTCGGTCAACGCCTCGGTCGCGTCTACCGCGCGCACGACGGCGTCGAGTCGTTGGCCGACTGGAATGAGTGTCGTGTAATCACGATATCTGTGGTAGCCGTGGCAGAAGCAAAAGGGTCCAGGTCTCGTGAGGTCGCCAAGCCAGATATCGGGCAGGCCGATCCAAGTGAGCGCATAGAACAGGTTCAACGTCTTGAGCGCCGGCAGGTCGCTCTCGATGGTTCGGTGTGGGAGCGAACCGTGCTTGCCCCACTGCACGTCAATCGCCACTTGGCCGCGCTGGCGCCAATCCGTGTGCAGCAGCGTGCCGTGCCAATAGGTCCAAAGATCGGTCGCCGCGTGCGATCGGTCGTACCCGACCCACATCACTTCTTCGTCGGTCGGCACAGTGAATGGAATCCACGAACCGTGAACGTCGTCGCGCCAGAGTAGGTGATACGCGATGATCGGCCGATCGGGGTTGACGACGGCTACGACCCTGTCCAATGGGAACCATTCGTCGCGCTGGACGTATAGCAAAGGGGCCAGCTCGCGCGCGAGAACGGCGGAGCTGTCGCTCGCGTCGAGCCCCCCCGGTAGCGCGACTGGCTGCGGCGGAATGTGTGCCCGTGGACCGCACCCCGACAGAAGCACGGCGAGCCCAGCCGCTATGCGGCCGTATCGTGACAAATTGATACCCTTGCTAGTCTTAGAGAATTAGAAGGTTAGCTGTACGAGGCGGACCGGCGCCGTTGCATCCGGGGCTGTTTGCTGTAGAGGAGGGGCCTATGCGCAAGCCGCGACCGGCTACGTATAACCCGGCACAAGCACTGAATCTGATCGCCAACGATCGCACTGGTTCGCCACTCAGCTGTCCATCCTGCTCCGGGCCGATCGAGCGTTCGCCGGATAACATGCCGCCGCCGCCGCGTTCGCACGTCACGCTTCGCTGCCGTGAGTGCGGACGAGTCGCCCGCTACATCGCCGGCGCGGCGTAAGTCCCACCATCTTCTCGTTGCACCGGTTCGACGAGCCCCGGCCGCGAGATCCTCGAGTTGCACAAAACTTGCCTCGACCGCCTTCCAAGCGGCCTCGCCGTTGCATTGTGTCGAGGCGCGAGGCGAGGGAGATCCACGCCCGGCGACCTTCAACCGTCGCCTCGGGCGGGATCCAGGATCACAGCTTCCGTAAGAGGTACGTGCAATGGCTCGTCTTACCGGCACCGTGAAGTGGTTCAACGACGCCAAGGGCTATGGCTTCATCTCCCGCGAGGGAGGCCCAGACGTCTTCGTGCACTTCAGCGCCATCCAGGGAAATGGCTTTAAGTCCCTGGCTGAAGGCGATCGCGTCGAGTTCGAGATCGTGCAGGGCCAGAAGGGGCCGCAAGCAGCCGACGTGACCAAGGCGTCGTGATCCCGCGCGAACGGTCGAACGCGAACGCCTCGGCAATGGCCGGGGCGTTTTCGTTGCGCGGGGCCGGCATTCGATTTCTCCAATGACGGCCCGATCACGAGGCAAGCGTCCAAGGCTCACCCTGCGGCGCAGCCGCGGCGCGGTGTCGGTCGTCGATCAACTACGCGACATCGAGCGCGACGGCGGCGATGGCGAGCTCGACTTCGGCGGCCGCAAGCGACTCCGCGTGAGCAGCCTCAACAAACAGTACTTTGCCACCGCCGGCGTGAGTAAAGGTGGGCTTATGGCCTACTATGCGGCCGTCGCCAACATCTTGCTCCCGATCATCAAGGACCGCCCATTGATTCTCAAGCGGTATCCCGAGGGCGTGCCTGGTCCGTCGTTCTTCCAGCAGAACGCCGGCTCTCACGTCCCTCCCGGCGTCCGCACCGCCATCGTATCCACGGCAGACGGCGCCGCCAAGCGGTTCATCGGCGGCGATCTGATCACTCTGCTTTACACCGTGCAGCTGGGCGCTATCGGCGTGCACACGTGGCAGGCACGCATCCGAACGCCATCTTCCGCCGACACTGCGACGATCGATCTCGACCCGGCCGACGGCCTGCCGTTTCGTGACGTGGTTCGCGTGGCGAAGGTGATCGGTACGGAGCTCGACCGTCTCGCCCTTCACGCGGCCATCAAGACGTCTGGATCGAGCGGAATTCACATCGCGCTGCCACTTCCGGCGCGCACGGGTTTCGACACGGGCGCTGAGCTCGCTTCGCTCATCGCGGCGCGCGTGGTCGACACGATTCCCGAGCTCGCGACGCTCGAGCGAAGTGTGCGCGCCCGCCCGGCCGGAACGGTGTATGTTGACGCGCAACAGAACTCGCAAGGCAAGAGCGTCGTCGCGGCCTACTCCGTGCGTGAACGCCCGAAGGCGACGGTATCCGCGCCGATCGAGTGGCGCGAGTTGACGCCGTCGCTGCGACTCGAGTCGTTCTCGATCGAGACGATGCCGAACCGAATTCGCACGAAGGGAGACCCATGGACGGCCGCGCTGAGGCGGCACAATTCGCGGCAGGCGCTCGAGCGAGCCCTGCGAGACGCATGAAACGCGGGAGGACGCCATGGTCGTCGAGCAAGCGGCAGACGGCGGCATCGGACCAGTCTATCGGCGCGACTTGCCCGGTGGAGGCTATGTCGCCATCGACATCGAGCGCGCCGCCCAGCTGGCGCGCACGCGTGTGTCGGTCGAGCGGCGAGGCGCGGATGAACGACGCGACGGACACCGCCCGATCGTCATCGCCGAAGCCGACGGTGACGAGCGATCGCCGGCCTTCGGAGAGCTGTACCGCATCGCAGCCGACAACGCAGCGATCGCACGCGCGCTCCTCAAGATTCAAGGAATTGAGCGCGCCGACTGACCAACCGTCCGTCGGGTGAACGGTTCAAGCGAGCAGGTCAAACCGGACGCCGCGCCGCTGTCGCTTTCGGCGCGGCGGCTCATAGCGGAAGAGCTGCGCCGGTCGACCGCGGCCCTCGCTGCGCCATTCGTCGATTGCTTCAACTAGCGCCGAGGCGTGCAGTGCACGCCGAAAGCTCGCCTTGTGCAGGCGGCGTCCCAACAACAGCTCGTAAACTGATTGGAGCTCAGTTAGCGTGAACGATAAGGGCAGCAGCCGGAACGCGATCGGCTCCAGATCTACATGCGCCCGCATCTCGGCGAGCGCGGCGTCGATCTCTTCCCGCTGCCGTGCCGGCAGCGGCGGGATTTCGGCGATCGACGTCCACGCGGGACCGCCCGGCGCCGCGCCGCCGTCGGGAGCGAGACCACAGTAGGCGACGTGAATGCTCCCATCCTCGCCGGTCCCTCGCGCACCGCCGAGGGTGATCGCCTGTTCCAGTAACGATGGCGCTGCACCGAGCGAGTCGCGCGCGATGCGCGATGCCGCCTCGTCGAGCGATTCGCCGCTGCGCAGAAAGTCGGCGGGCAGCGCCCAGCGCTCACGCCTGCCGCGCGCGGCGTCCGCAACAAGGAGCACGGCAAGCTGATTGGCTCGCGGTGAGAAGAGGGCGATGTCGACGGCGATGCTGAGCCCTCGGGCCACAGCGCGCCCGACGGACGAGCGACCAGGCATCTCAAGCGAATTAGTAGCGTTTTGCTACTAAAGTCAAGTCCGGCCCGGATTTGCTACGGTGCCGCCACGCGCGGGCGCGCCGGACGTTCGATGCCGGCGCCGAAGCGCGCCAACGGCGGAATGCTGATTGGGAGCCGGCCGCTGATCGGTGTCTCGCCGAGCAGCGCGCGCGCCGCGGCGGACTGTGATACGGGAAAACCACCCCACGCCACGAGGTAGCTCGATGCGTCCGGCACCTGTTGAAGAAGATAGGGATTTCCGAACGCGACCACCACCGTTCGGGGGTGGCGGCGGGCGACGTCGCGCATGAACTGGGCGATCGGCTCTGGCGCCTCTGGATTGGAGACGTTGGTGCCTGTCGACAGATACGAGCTGACGACCGTAACGTCCGACGAGTCGGCAAGTGCGAGGAGCCGCTCGAAGTTCGGCGACGGATCTTCCGGGTTTACGAGCTCGGTTCGAAGCGTGGGTACGCCGCGCCGGAGCTCGGCGTTGAACGTTGCGCCGGCCGGAAGATCAGTGCGTGTCGCGATGGTGATCGAGAGCACACGCGGCACTGCGCCGGAGCCGAGCAGTGGCACGAGTCCAAGCGAATCCTTGGCGAGCGTGATCGAGCGTTCCGCCGCCAGCGCGGCCACCGCCAAGTGCGCGCTGTCGCCGACTAGCGCGCGCACGGTGTCGAGGTCGACCAGCCGGCGATGGTCGAGCCGAAGGTCCCGCTTGATCTGCAGCACGCGGCGCACGGAAGAGTCGACACGCGCTTGCGTGAAACGGCCCTCGCGTACCCCGTCGACGACGGCGTCGATCGAAGCGGGAACATCGCTCGGCATGAGCAGGATGTCGGCGCCGGCGGCGATCGCGAGCTTGCATGCTTCGCCGATGCTGAGCGCGTTCTTGATCGTACCGTAATTACCGGCGGCGGAGCTGGTCGCCGACCCCGGACCGACGGTGACCCGCGACAGCACGCCGCTCATATCCATCGCGTCCGTAATGAGCAGACCCTTGAAGCCGAGCTGTTTGCGCAACAGCCCGGTCATGATCGCGGGGTTGAGCGTGGCCGGAATTTGTGCCGTGTCGAGCGCCGGCACGATGCCGTGAAAGGTCATGATTCCGTCGACGCCAACAGCAATAGCGCGGCGGAAAGGCACGAGCTCTACCGTGTCGATGTGTGCGCGGCTCGCGTGAACGGTCGTGATCGTGAGATGCGAATTTTCATCGGTGTCGCCGTGCCCCGGGAAATGCTTTCCCGTGGCGAGCATGCCGTGCTCCTGCAGGCCATGGATGAGCGCCTCGCCCATGTCGGCCACGAGATGCGGGTCCTCGCCGAACGAGCGAACACCGATCACCGGATTCGCTGGATTGTTGTTGACGTCGAGCACCGGCGCGAATGCCATGTGGACGCCGAGCGCTCGCCCCTCGGTTGCTGTAATGCGTCCTTCCTGATAGGCGAGCGACGTGTCGCGCGTGGCGCCAATGCCCATCTGCGGCGGGAACATGGTCCCACCGCCCAGATAGATATTGTTGGGCAGGAAGTAGCCGCCCCGCTGGCGGAACGCGACGCCGGTCTCGTAATCCGCGCCGAACAGCAGCGGCAACGTGCTGAGGCGCTGCATCGTGTTGATCTTCTCGGCGGCCTCGATCGGGGAACCGATCGACATGATGAACCCGCCGACGTGTTGACGGGCGATCAGATCGTCGATCCGCCGCCAACTCGCGCTCGAGGCTGGGGTATAGTCGCCGAACAGTTGCGGCCAGACGAGCTGAGCCGCCTTGTCGCGTGGCGACATCGATGCCATGAGCGAATCGACCCAATCGCCGCGCTTCGCTGGCGAGGTCGACGTCGCGGGCGCGCCGCAGGCAGCCGCCGCAAACGTCATCGCGGCGAACGCGACGCGCGCGCGCCGTCTCACCATTGAACGGTTCCCTTCTTCGACGTATCGACCTCTGCTTCAGCGCTGGCCTTGAACAGGAACGCCTGCATGTTCTGCTTCAGGAAGTTCCGCGCCTGCGGATCCATCACGTTGAGCCCGTAATGGTTGATGAGCATGGTCTGCTGCCGGAGCCATTGGCTCCAGCAATCCTGGCAAATGCTGTCGACGACCCGCTGGCCGATGACGCCAGGAAATGGCGGTCGCTCAAAGCCGGCGCGCGTTTGGCCGCAACGTGAACAGGTGATGTCGGGCATATCGCTCCTCGGTCACCGGAATCTAGCCGTGCGGTCGAGCAGTGACGGTCGCGCGCGCCGGCCGCGAAACGAAAGAGCCGGCGCGACCGCGCCGGCTCTCGTGTGAGACTTTCAGTATGATGCCCTGCAACCCGCGGCCGGTCACTCCGTGGCGAGCTGCGTGTGCTGCGTTGACGATTCACTGCCGCGCGCATAGTCGACCTTGGCGAGCCGCAGCAGCTGCAGCAGACGGATGTAGAACCAGCCGATGTCGAACTCGAACCAGCGCGCTGCGAAGCGGGCGGACTTGGGATCGGCGTGATGGTTGTTGTGAAGCTCCTCGCCGCCAAGCCAGATGGCGATCGGCGAGATGTACCTGCATACGTCCTTGACCTGGAAGTTGCGGTAGCCGAGCGCGTGGCCGACGCCATTGACGATGCCGGCGGCCCAGAACGGAATCCA
>JBIOHX010000157.1:0-8675 GCA_044449465.1 Gemmatimonadales bacterium
CTTCGCGTCGAGCTCGCCCGTCGGCTCGTCCGCGAGCAGTAGTTTCGGGTGGTTTGCCAGCGCCCGGGCGACGGCGGCCCGCTGCTGCTCGCCACCGGAAAGCTGCGCCGGCCGATGGCCCACCCGCTCAGCCAGCCCGACGTACGACAACAGCTCGCGCGCCCGCCGCAGCCGTTCGCCGCGCGCCACCCGCGCCTCGGCGAGCGGCAGCTCGACGTTCTCCAGCGCCGTCAGCGACGGCATCAGATAGAATCGTTGGAAGATGAAACCCACATGGCGCAGCCGGAACGCCGTTGCCTCGGCGTCGCGCATCTGGTCGACGCGTCGGCCGTCGATCGCCACGCTGCCGGCGTCGGGCCGGTCGATACCGCCGATCAGATTGAGCAGCGTCGACTTTCCGCACCCGCTCGGTCCGACGATCGCCACGTACTCCCCCCGCGCCACCGCGAGCGATACGCCGCGCACGGCGCGCACGACGCCGGTGCCCATGTGGTAGCTGCGCTCGACGTTCCAGGTCACGATCACCGGGCCGTTCTCGGTCACGCGATCGCCTCCTCGCGCAGCGTCCCCGCGATCGGCAGCGACGCGCCCCGCCACGACGGATACACGCCGGCGAGAATGCCCGCCGCCACGAGCAGGCCGAGCGCCGTCCACGCGTCGTGCGGCTCGAACGAGAAGAAATCGATCGCCGCCGGAAGACCCGGAAACGCGGAGAGGATCGAGTCGAGGTAGCGCGCCGTCGCTAGCCCGAGCACGAGGCCGATACCGGCACCGGCGAGCATGATCGCCACGCCCTCGATGAGGATCTGCGCCACCACGCGCTGGCGCGCCACGCCGATCGCGCGCAGAATCGCGATCTCGCCGATCCGCTCGTTCACCGACACCGTCACCAGCGTCGCCACGAGCAGAAAGCCGACGACCAGGCTCACCGCGCCGAGGATCAGCGAGAGCTGGCGGAAATAGCTGAGGCGCTGGTCGACCTGGCGCATCGCCGACTCGATCGAGGTCACCGTCACTCGCGGCAGCGCGGACTGTACGCGCGCCAACAGTCGGTCGACGTCGACCCCCTCGCGCGCTTTGGCCATGATGAGCGACACGCGCGTGTCATTCGCCTTGCCCTGCATCGCGCTCAGCGTTCCGATCGCCAGAGAGAGCGCGCGCTGCTCCGCGGGCAGATACACGAATCGCGCGCGCCCGACCAGCACGAGCTTCCGCTCACCGGTGAACGTCCGCAGCTCGGCGTCGTAGCCGGCCGCGGCGGCGAGCGTGTCACCGAGCCGCGCGCCCGACGCGCGCATGAAGGCGTCGCTCGCCACGACTTCGTTCGGCGTCGCCGGCGCGCGCCCAGCCACAATATCGTAGTCGCCCTGCGCCGCCGCCTCGTTGCCGATCGCCGTGGCGGTGACTGTGCTGTCGCGAGCCACGACGTGCAGTTGGCCGCCGAGCACGGGGCTCACCACGGCGACGTCCGGCATCGCGCGCAGCACGCGGAGGACCTCGGCGCCGTCTGCGATCGTGGCGTCGGTGTCGAACGGCAACGTGCCCTTCGGCGCGACACGGAGTTGAAAGCCGCGCGACACGAGGAGCGTCTTGAACGAGTCGCGCATGCCGCTCGACAACATCACCATGTCGAGCAGCATCGCCGCCGACACCGCGACGCCGAGCACGGCGAGGAGCGTTCGGCTTTTGTGGCCGATGAGCGCGGCCCAGGCCAGACGCAAGAGCATCAGCGCGGCACGTCCGCGACCGCCGCCGATGTCGGCGCGCGGCGCCGCTCCCGTCGTCCACTCAGCAACTCGAGCGGCGGCGCTCGCACCAGACGCTGCGCCGCGAGAAGGCCGGCCGCGAGACCGAGCACTACCGACAGCGCCACGGCCAGCGCGACGATGCCAGGCGTCACGACCGCGAACGCGAGCGGTGTGCGGTAGAGGCCGCGGTAGTGCCAGTTGATGACGAGCGACACCACCCATCCGATCGCCACGCCGACGCCGCTTCCCACGAACGCCACGACCGCGGCCTCGAGCATGACCGACCGCACGATCGAGCGCGACGAGATGCCGATCAGTCGAAGCGCCGCCACGTCGCGCCGCCGCTCGTCCACCTTGAGGAGCATGATGCAGAGCAAAAAGGTGGCGCTGGCGACGATCGTGATCACGCCGATCGCGCGATGAAAGCGGCTCACGACGAGAAAGGTCTGCGACGTCTCCACCGCGACGTCGCGCGAGCGAAAGGCCTGAAACCCGAACGCCGCCGCGTCGATGCGGCGAATCGCGCTGTCGACCGCGCCGGGAACGGCGCGCGTGGCGACCGCGAACCGGTCGACGCGATCGCCGTAGCCAACCAGCGTCTGCAACTCGTCGAGATGCATGCGGACGCGGTAGTCGCCGCGTGCCACCTCGGCGGGGTCGGCGGCGCGGCGCGTGATTGCGCCGACGATCACCGTGTCGCCCGCGCCGCCCGGCGTGCTCGTGAGCACCAGCCGGTCGCCCACGCGGAGGTGTGCGTCGGACGCCAGCCGCTCGTCGATCGCGATCGTACGCGGCGCGAGTCGCGGGGCGAGCGAGTCGATCTGTTGAGCGGGACGTCCTGGCGCGGCGAGCCACGCCACGAGGAGCGCGGCGAACATCCGCGAAAGCTAACGGGCGCGAGCGCGCTCCCCCTTCGCCCGCGTGAGGGAGTGCGCGAAGCTCCCTACCTGATCGACTTCACCCAGCCTGACGTGTCCGTGATCGATTCGCGCGTCTGCTCGAGCGAGTACGACGGCTCCGCGGCGGCCGATAAGCCGCGCTTGACCAACCAGGCGCCGATGACGATCTCGACGACGCCGGTGATGATCGCGCCGAGCCACATATGCCCGGCCACGAGCCGCCCGATCAGCGTCGACACGAGCAATGTCAGTGCGACCAACGCGGTGACGCCCGCGGCGAATGCGATTCCCAGCCACATCGCGCCCAAGCCGGCGCGCCTCACGCTTTCCGTGGTCTCGAGCTTGACGAGTCGCGCCTCATCCTTGGCGAGTCGCTTGGAGTCATCGCTCATTCGCTGGACGAGCTCTGGGATTCCGACGTCCGCGTCGATGGGTAACGGGTTTGCGCTCATGGCGGTCAAGGGGGCAAAGACCGTTCCCGGAACGTCGTCGCTTTACCGCCGAACCAGTATCTGTCTCGCCAACTCCGCCCCAATCGCACGCACCGCTCTGCCGACGCGTAAACTGATCGGTCCGTCGAACGGCGCGTGCTCCAGTACGCGGATCTCTCGCCCGGGGGTGATGCCGAGCTCGGCGAGGTAGCGAAGCTGGCGCGGGTCGCGGTCGCCAACGCGCTGCACGCGCACGACGCTCCCGGCCTCGACCACGGCCAGCGCGACGAGCGGCGCCTCGTCGTCGCGCAGCCGGCCGTCGCGCGTGGGGATCGGCGCGCCGTGCGGATCGGTCGCCGGTTCGCCGATGGCCGCTTCCATACGATCGATCAGCTCGTCGCTCGCCGCGTGCTCCAATCGCTCGGCTTCCTCGTGCACGCGGTCCCACGGATACCCGAGCGCTTTAGTGAGGTACGCTTCGATGACGCGATGCCGGCGAATCGTGCGCAGCGCTTCGCGTCGCCCGAGCGAGGTCAATCGTACGCCGCGATACCGCTTGTGTGCGATCAAGCCCTGCTCGGCGAGGCGGCGAATCATCCCACTCACTGACGCCGGCGCGATACGTAGTGCGGAGGCGATCTCGTTCGTACCCGCCGAGCCGCCGGCGGCTTCCGCCTCGAAGATCGCTTTGAGGTAGTCCTCGACCGGCGCCGTGAGCGCGGTCGCGGTGCGAAGCGCGGTCATCGCGCGCTACACCTCGGGCGGCCGCTGCGCCGCTCGCCGCTCGCCGCGGACCAGCAGCACCGGCACCCGCGAGATGTGCCGCACCTCGTTCGCCACGCTGCCGTAGATCATGTCCTTGATGAACCGATGCCCATGCGTCGACATCGCGATCAGATCGCACGCTTCGCGCGCCGCCGCCTCGGCGATCTCGCGCGACGGGTCGCCGCCGGCGAGCACGCACTCCGCCTCGAGACCGTCGGCCTCGAGCGACGCACAAGTCATCTCGAGGTACTCGCGGTCGAATCGCATCTCCTCCGACTCCCGCAGGTTGAGTTGGCGCACGTTGCGCGCGGCCCACCCGTCGGCCACGTGCATCAGCACCACCGACGATCCGCAGAAGCGCGCCAGCCGCCGAACGTGCTCGACGATCGCCGTGTCGTACCCCGTGTGCTCCAGCGGAACGAGAATGCGCTTGTACACTAGACGCTCGCGACGTGAAGGGTCTCGACGAGCAGCCACGCGTTCAGCGCGGCGATGACGACTGCCGTGGACCAGGCCAACGCCTTGAGCCACCCCGGATTGACGAACGCGCCCATCTTGGCGCGGTCGGAGGTGAACGACACCAGCGGGAACACCGCGAACGAAAGCTGCAAGCTCAGGATCACCTGGCTGAGGATCAACAGCTTCGCCGTTCCGCTCTCGCCGTAAAGAATGGCGACGATCGCCGCCGGCACAATGGCGATCATGCGGGTGATCAACCGCCGAAGCCATGGACGAATTCTGACGTTCAGGAATCCCTCCATCACGATCTGGCCCGCCAGCGTCCCGGTCAGCGTCGAGTTCTGGCCCGACGCCAGCAGCGCCAGCGCGAACGCCGTGCTCGCTCCCGCGCCGAGCAGCGGGGTGAGCAGCCGGTGCGCATCCTGAAGCTGGGCCACTTCCGGATGCCCCGACCTGTGAAACGTGGCCGCGGCGATGATGAGGATCGCGGCGTTGACGAAGAAGGCGAAGCTGAGCGCGATCGTCGAATCGACGAACGCGAACCGCACCGCCTCGCGCCGCCCCTTCGCCGACTCCTCGTACCGCCGCGTCTGTACGATCGACGAATGCAAATACAGGTTGTGAGGCATCACCGTCGCGCCGAGGATGCCGATCGCGAGGTAGAGCATCTCGCGGTCGGTGACCAGCGAGGTCGATGGCAAAAAGCCGCGCGCGACGTCGGCGGCGGCCGGATGCGCGAGCACAATCTCGAACAGAAAGCAGAACCCGACCGTCGCGATCAGCGTGATCACCAATGCCTCGAGCACGCGCACGCCGCGGTGCTGGAGCGCGAGCAGCAGCAGCACGTCTAAGCCGGTGACGAGGACGCCGACCGCGATCGGAATGTGAAACAGCAGGTTCAGCGCGATCGCCGACCCGATCACTTCGGCCAAGTCACAGGCGGCGATCGCGACCTCGCAGAGCAGCCAGAGCAGCACAGCGGTAGGCCGCGAGTAATGGTCGCGGCAAGCCTGCGCGAGGTCGCGCCCCGTAACGACGCCGAGCTTGGACGCCAGTCCCTGCAGCAGCACGGCCATCATGTTCGAGATGAGCACGACGCTCAGCAGCGCGTACCCGAAGCGCGATCCGCCGGCGAGATCGGTCGCCCAGTTTCCCGGGTCCATGTAGCCGACGGCGACGAGATAGCCGGGTCCGGCGAAGGCGAGGAGCTTTCGGAAGAAGCTCCCGCCGACGATCGGAACGCTGCGATAGACCTCCTGCAGGCTGGGCGCGACCCGCGCGCGGCGCCACCCCGCTTCCGAGTCGGAGGCATCGGGCTGAGCTGCGTCGGGTCTGGGCGTCGAGTCGAGCTGGCCGCGCTCGCGGAACGGGTTAGCCAATTAGGTCGTCAAGAACAAGAAGTTAGTCTCGCCTAAATCTTCGAGAATACTCGCTCCCGTCCAGGGGCGCCGCAAGTCCCTCGGCGCGCAGTCCCCACTGGCCAGAGCAGCACCCCCACCGCAATCTTTTGAGTATGACTCTGTACTCTCGCGGGTTCTCGCGCCTCGGCGCGTGGCTCGCTGTATTCACCCTCGGCGCCGCCATCACCGTCGCCGCTCAGACCGGCGACATCCGCGGCACGATCACCAACGCTCAGACCCGCGCGCCCGTCGCTGGCGCCCGTGTCGCCGTCGCGACTCCGGAGCGCGTTGCCATCACTGGCGAGCACGGCGACTACCTGCTCCGGGCGCTACCCGCCGGCCGCTACACCGTCTTCACCACCGCAGTCGGCCGCAAGCCGGACACGAGCTCCGTCACCGTGAGCGCCGGCAGCGCCGCCAGCCACGACGTCGCGTTGGCTGAAGGGTCGCTCCTGCTCTCGAGCGTCGTCGTTTCGGCCACACGAACCGCCGTCGATGCGAGCAAGGTCGCCTCGACCGTGGACGTACTGACGCCCGAGCAGGTGAAACAGAGCCCGGTGCGTGAAGCGCAGGATCTCCTTCGTGAGATTCCCGCCATCGAGCTCCCGCGCACGAGCAGCTTGGTCGGAAGTACGGCGCAGATCGTCTCCATCCGCGGCGTCGACGAGGGCCGCACCGCCGTGCTGTTCGACGGCATCCCCGTGAACGATGCCTGGGGCGAGTGGATCGATTGGGGCCGCGTGCCGAAGTCGATGCTCGATCACGTCGAGGTCGTCGAGGGCGGTACGTCGAGCCTCTATGGCAACGGCGCGATGGGTGGCCTCATCTCCTTCTTCTCGCGCCCAATGGCGCCCGGCTCAGCCGATCTCCAGCTCGACGGCGGCAGTCGCGATGCGCGGCACTTCTACGGCGCCACCGGTCTCCCGCTCGCCCGAGCCTTCAGTCTCGACGTCAACGGCGACTATGACGAGAAGGGCGGCTACAATGTCATCGCCCCCGACAATCGCGGCCCGGTCGACATCGTGTCGAACGTGATTCAGCGAAACGCATACGCTCGCCTCAACTTCGCGCCGTCCTCCGACCTGTCGGCGTTTGTGACCGGCCACCTCTTCGGCGACTCCCGCGGCCTCGGCACGCCGCTCACCTTCGACAACCGCGACCAGCGCAACCTCGACTTCGGCGCCGACTACCAGGGACTCGAGCGCGGCGTTCTCAACGTCCGCGCCTGGGACGGACGCCAGCTCGACAATCAGCGCGCGACCGCCATTCGTTCGGCGACCCTCCGCAACGCCGAGGATTCGAGCCTCACCGCCGGGATTCCGAGCCACGACTGGGGCGCGTCGGCGATGTGGTCGCGGAACGGCCTCGCCTCGGGGAAGCTCGCCACGGTGTCGTTCGGCGGAGACGTGCGCCATGTGCAGGGCGATTTTAACGAAGTCGATTTCAATACCGCTGGTTGCCCGGCGTCGCCGGCCTGCGGCGCCGTCGCGCGAGCAGTGCAATCGGGCGGCAACCAGGTGTTGAGCGGCGCGTTCGCGCAGGCGATCGTCGCGCCGGTCGATCCGCTCAGCGTCGAGCTCAGCGCGCGCATCGATCAATGGAGCAACAATGACGGCCACTCGTTTGACGCAGGCGCGGGCGACGTCAACTATCCCGACCGGAACAAGACCGCCTTCTCGCCGCGCCTCGGCGTGCGGTATCAGCTGCTATCGAGCTTCTCCTTGCACGGCGCCGTCTACAAGGCGTTCCGCGCTCCGAACCTCGCCGAGCTCTATCGCAAGCAGTTGAGCGCCACGCAGGTCACGATTCCAAACCCCAACCTCGACCCGGAGACGGCGGTCGGTCGCGAAGCAGGCTTTGACTGGCAGCCGATCGACTGGCTGCAGATGAAGGGCACCTGGTACGTCGCCGACTACAACGATTTCAACGTTCCGGTCACGCTGACGACGAACAAGCCGGCCGACTGCGGCCTCATCGCCACGTGCCGCGAGCGGTTGAACGTGAGCACGTCGCGCAGCGAGGGCGGCGAAGCGTACCTCGCGCTGCGCCCGCTGCAGTCGCTGTTCGTCAGTGCCGGCGTGAACTACGACGACGACCGCCAACAGTCGGGCGTCGCCTCCGGCACGTCGAGCGACGACAAGCCGCACATCAACCGCGTCCCGTCGCCTCGCCAGACCATCCGCGCGACCTGGAGCTCGGCGATGTTCGGAGACTGGACGGCGATCTGGATGCACGAGGGCCGTACGACGACCCTCGGGGGCATCGGCCTCGCACCATTTACGGTGGTGAACGCCAACGTCGACCGCGAGATCGTCCCCGGCGTCCGCGGGTTCATCTCCGTCGAGAACGTCGGCGACGTGCAGTATCAAGTGAACATCGCCGGCGCAGGGACCGCGGCGAATCCATTCATCGTGTCGCAGGGGTTGCCGAGGACGCTGAGGGCGGGGCTGGAGGCGTTTCGGTTCTGAGCGCTGGCGGGCGCTATCCGTCGCCGAGTGCGGCCAAGAACTGCTTCAACGCGCGGTGCGTCAGCCCCCACACGGTATAGTTCTCGTGTCTGAACACCTCGACCTCACGCGACCCCACATTCCGAATCGGCACCGTCGCCAGTCCCCACGCTGACGTCTCGCGAATCGCCGTCAACGGCACCCAGAAGGCCTCCGCCACCTCAGCGCTTTGGGTGATCTCGACGTCGGCGGCGACGAGGGCGACGAATGGACGGATGACGAGCGGCGGTAGCGACGGCGTGCGCGGCTCGAGATCGTCGAGCGTGCCGAGGATCCGGCCGTCGCGAGCGATATCGATGCCCGTCTCCTCCCACGTCTCGCGGATCGCGGTCTGCTCGAGGTCGCGGTCGCCCGGTTCCATGCGGCCGCCGGGGCACGCGACGTGGCCGCTCCATGGATCGCGCTCCGCTTCGGCGCGCTTGATCATGAGGAGCTCTGGCTCCCCCTCGATCGACGCGCGCAGCAC
>JBIOHX010000158.1:0-8671 GCA_044449465.1 Gemmatimonadales bacterium
CTTTGATCTGGACGTCGCCTTCTTGCATGACGTTGAATAGGCCGACCTGCACCTTGCCGGCGAGATCAGGCAGCTCGTTGAGGGCGAAAATGCCGCGGTTCGCGCGCGGCAGCATGCCGTAGTGGATTGTGAGCTCGTCGGCAAGGTGCAGGTCGGCCTATTCAACGTCATGCAAGAAGGCGACGTCCAGATCAAAGGTTACCCGATTCGCTTGGCGCTCGACGTCGTGCTCTGGGTCACCGCTAACCCTGAGGACTACACCGCGCGCGGCAAGATCATCACGCCCCTCAAGGATCGCATCGGCAGCGAGATCGTGACGCACTATCCGTCGAGCGTCGAGCTTGGAATGGACATCACCCGCCAGGAAGCTTGGACGCAGCGCGACGGCCGGCCCATCCGCATTCCCGACTTCATCGCCGAAGTGATCGAACGCGTCGCGTTCGAGGCGCGCAGCGACCGCCGTATCGATAAGCGCTCCGGCGTCTCGCAGCGCATGCCCATCACCGTAATGGAGAACGTCGTCTCAAACGCCGAGCGGCGCGCCGTCGCCACCGGCGACGCGGAGATCGTCCCGCGCATCTCCGACATCTACGCGGCGCTGCCGGCCATCACCGGCAAGATCGAGCTCGAGTACGAGGGCGAGTTGATCGGCGGCACCGCAATCGCGCGCGAGCTCATTCGCCGCTCGGCCGATATCACGTTTCACGACCGTGCCGGTGGTGTGAACGTGGACGAGATCATCATGTGGTTCGATGAGGGCGGCGCGTTGCAGGTGACCGACGACGCCCGCGCCGACGTTGCGCTGCAGGGCTTCGCCATCGTTCCTGACCTCGCTCACGTCGTCCACCACGTCGGACTCGCCCCCGAGGACGATGCCGGGCTCACCGTCTCCGCTTGCGAGCTCGTGCTCGAGGCGCTCGTCGCCCGCAAAAAAATCTCGCGCTCCGACGGCGGCCAATACGGCCGCGCCACCCCCGAGCCGCGCCGCCGCCCGAATCAAGATCTCTTCGGCGGCGGCCTTTCGTGACGAAAGGCATCTCGGTGCGGGCTGCCGCGCTTGACGACCTTCCAACGGTCGTCGAAATGCGGCTGGCGCTGCTCCGGGAGTACGGCCATCAGGAACTCTATCGCGACTTGCGCCCCGACGCCGCGCGGCGCGCGTACGATCTGTACCGCGCGCAACTCGAGTCGCGCTTCGAGACCATCTTTCTCGCCGAGCGCGACACCCACGCCGTCGGGATTCTGCGCTGCGTCGAGACGCCAGGCTCGCCGCTCCTGCTTCCCGACCGCTACTGCTACATGTCATCGGTGTACGTGCGGCCGGCCGAGCGGCGGCGCGGTGTGCTTCGACTGCTTCTCGATGCCGCCGAGAGCTGGTGTACCGATCGCGGATTGACCGAGATCCGTCTCCACAACTCCGCGGGCGCGGATGTCGCCGCGCGCGCGTGGAGTGATCTCGGGTTCGAAGTCGTCGAGGAGGTGCGGCGTCGAGTTATCGGATCCGGACGCGCCGCACCCGCCGCTGCGGGCGCGCCAGCCAACGCATACTGACGCGATCGATGCCCGTCATCACCATCTCACGCATGTACGGGTCAGGCGGCTCGGAAGTCGCCGAGCGCGTGGCCCACACGCTCGGTTGGTCGCTGTTCGACAATACTATGGTCGAAAAGGTCGCCGAACGATCGGGCTTGAGCCCCGCCGAGGTTTCGGCGCAGGACGAGCGTGTCCCGTCGATCGTCGAGCGAATTGCCACCGCGCTCTCGCTCGGCTCTCCCGAGATCATGCCGCCCGTGCCCGCCGGCCCGATGGAGACTACGGAAGAGCGCATCGTGGCGGTGACGCGCCGCGTCATCGAGGAAGCCGTGCAGACGGGACCCGCCGTGTTTGTCGGCCGTGGCGCGCAGTGCCTCCTTGCCGAACGGTCCGACGCCTTGCACGTGTTCTGCTTCGCGCCGAGGTCGAACCTGCGCCGCTACGTGATGGAGAAATTCGACGTCGCTCAGGACGAGGCGGACCGGATCGTCACCGACATGAACAAGCAGCGCGAGCAATATGTCAAGCGCCACTGGAGCCGGAATTGGCTCGCGCCCGACAACTACCACCTCTGCGTGAACACCGGCTGGCTCGGCGTCGATGGCTCGGCTGAGCTCGTAGTCGACGCGGCGCGGAGCCACTTCGGCGTCGCCGCTCACTGAGCGCGGCTACTCCGAGCGCTTGAGATCGGAAAGCTTCTCGCGGGTCGCGTCGGTGACGAACATGTCGTCGGCGATCGACGCGACCTCCTCGGCCTGACGCCACTCGGCCTCGAGCAACGCGAGCTCGCCTTCGAGCGCGCGGCGCTCGCTGTCTTCGTGCGTCGCCATCTCGAGGGCGAGGCGCATCTCCTTGGTGAGGTTGGCCAGGGCGTGGCCCGGCAGCGGTGAAGACCGACGTCGGCGGCGCATCGACGCGAATCCACCCGTGGCCGGGGAGAAGCCAGCTGCGACTTTCTCGAACAACTTCGCGGGCTCGGCGCTCTCACCGATGATCTCTACCGCCGACGCGACCTGCTCCTTTCTGGCACCCGAGGCATTGATCGCGGGCAAGAGCTTGGCTGCGGCACGCATCGCCTCGTCGCCCGTCAACACACGCATCGAATCCGGCTGCGTATGGAGCACGCTGGTCTGCGTGATCCTTCCACTCGGCCACACCACGACGCGGCGCGATCCGATCAGTGGAACGGCGAGGCCCCAGCCGTCGTCGACACGCGTCACACTCACGCGATTGAGCTGCTTCAAGCGAATCAGCACGGGCTCTTCGACATCGGAAATTGTCAGCCGCGCGCGCACGCGACGTTGCTGATAGAGGTTGTTGGCGCTCTGGAGAATGTTCCAAACGCCCCAACCGCCACCGGCGATAATCCCCGTCGCTGGACCGGCGATGATGATCCCCGCGACGACCACGCCCGCGCCGGTGGTGTACACCAGGTGGCGCCGCCTCCTCCGACCGAACTGGTCGCCGTATCGCCACGCCGCCATCTCCGGTCGCTGCGGCATCCCGATGCGCACGAGCTCGAGCCCTTCACGAATCCGCGCCATGCCGATGTTGTCCGTCGAAACGCGAAGCCGTGTCTCGGAGAACAGCCGTTCGCATTCTTCGATCGCCTCCCACCGTTCTTCGATCGGCGTCAGGTTCCACCGCTCGCACTTTCGGCAGACGACCCACAGCCGGCCCTTCGCCGCGTCGAAGGCGAGACGCCGCCCGATCGGAAAGTGCTCGATCGCCTCGTTCGAGCCGAGGTCGGCATGACAGAAGATGCAAGTCGAGTACATCGCGGCGCGGCTAGCCGGCGCGCGGCTCGGAGCGCAGATTGGGCCGGCGCTCGAACACGAAGAAGCCGTAGGCGAGCATGATCGCCGCGCCGCCGCCGATGACCCACGACACTCCCGTCGCGCGCGAGGCGGTGGTCGAGTGCACGTCGATCGCGCGGGCCAGGGTTCCGGCGATGAGCGAGCCCAGCACCGACGACAGCCCAACTACGACGAACGAGTACGCGGCCATCAGACGCCCGCGCAGCTCGTTCGGGACGATGTGCTGGAGTGTCGAGTTGGCCAGCGCATTGGTCACGATCATCGTGAAGCCGACGCCAAAGAGAATCGGATACGCGAAACCCGCGCGGCGAACGAGCGCGAAGGCGATCAGTAAAACGGCGTACGCGTACGACGACGTTGCCAGAAGCCGCATGCGGTCGAATCGGTCGCCGACGGCGGCGAGCCACAACGCGCCCGACACGCCGCCAACGCCGACGCACGCGAGGAGCGCGCCATAGCCGCCGGCGCCCAACCCAAGCTGGTCGCGCGCGACGACCGGCATGAGCGTCAGGTACGGCACCCCAAGCACCGAGTAAACGGTGACATATCGCATGAGAGCCGCGATGGCGGGCGTGTCGCGCATGAAGCGCATGCCTTCACGAATGCCCTCGAAGGGCGACGCGAGGTGCTCGGGCGGCGTCCACGCGGGAAGGCGGATCATCATCAACCCGCCGATCACCGCGATGTAGCTGAGCGCGTTGATTCCGAAGCACCACGAGAGCCCCAAGCTCGCGATGATCGCGCCGCCGATGCTCGGCCCGACGACGCGCGCGATGTTGAAGCCGCTCGAGTTGAGCGCGATCGCGCCCGGCAGGTCATCGCGTCCGACGAGCTCGACGACGAAGGATTGCCGTGCGGGGATCTCGAACGCGTTGATCACGCCATTCGCCGTCGCGAGGGCAAGGAGCCAGCCGATGTTGATGTGCTTGCTCCAAGTGAACCACCAAAGAAGTGACGCCTGGAGACCGAACGCGATCTGGCCGAGCTTGACCAGGCGCAGCTTCTCCGCGCGGTCGGCGACCACGCCGGCGTGCAGCGAGAAGAGGAGCACCGGAAAGGACCCGGCCGACGCGACCAGACCGACGATGAACGAGCTATTCGAGAGCTCTAACGCCAGCCAACCCTGGGCCATCGTCTGCATCCAGGTCCCGATGAGCGAGGCAGTCTGCCCGATCCAGAAGAGCCGAAAGTTCCTATGCCGCTGCAACGTCTGAAACGGATTGAGCGACGGAACCGCCGCACTGGCCTCCGGCGTGAGCGCGGCGGACGACGCCGGCGTGGGCGCGCGATTGGCGGAAGAGGGGGGCACGAATTGAAAATAGTTGCTGGGTGGTGTTGGGGGTCGGACGATGAACGTTGGACGTTGGACGTTGGACGCGAGATGAAAGCCGGTTCCGCGGCGGCTCTCGCGGCGGCGTAGAACAACCCGGCGAGCCCCCTGGTGCTTGACGCCGTAGAAGCGTCAGCGTATAGGTAGTTCGACTACAGGTACGGACCGCGTCGCCACCGCCAATCCATCGCGTCATGGCCAAAGCCGGATCGAGCGCTACCGTTGGCTTCCCGCCCGGCGCGCTCGAGATGCTCATCCTCCGCACGCTTAGCGTCGGATCGCTCCACGGGTACGCCGTCGCGCAGCACATTGCGCGGCTCTCAGATGGCGTCTTCCGCGTCGAACAGGGTTCGCTCTACCCCGCCCTCGAGCGGCTGCTCAACAAGGGCTGGGTCACCGTCCGCTGGGCGCAGACACCGACCAAGCGGCAGGCCCGCTACTACACGGTCACCGCGTCGGGGCGGCGGCAGCTCCAGGTCAAGGCGACGGACTACGCCCGTGTCGCGGCCGCGATCGCCCGAGTGATGGACGGAGCATAGCGGTCGATGTCGCTGGTCGACGGCCTCTGGCACCGCTTCTACGTGCTTTGGCGCGGTGAACGCTACGCCCGTGAGGTCGAGCGCGAGCTGCACTTCCACGCCGAGCTGGAGGGCTTGGCCGTCGGCCTCGATCCAGCCGCGGACGAACTGGAGCTCCATGCGCGCCAGACGCTCGGCAATACCACCTATTACCGCGAAGAGGTTCGCTACATGACTCCACTCGCCGTGCTCGACCACCTGCGACAGGACGCGAGCTACGCCTGGCGTGGGCTCACGCGCTCGCCCGGGTTCACCGCCGCTGTCATGCTCACGTTGGGCCTCGGCATAGGTGCCAACGCCGCTCTCTTTTCGTTTCTCGACATGCTCTTCGAACGCCCCCCGCAAGGGGTCGAGCACCCGAACGAGGTCAAGCGACTGTACATCGACGTAGCCGAGGGGATGGAGACGGGGAAGCGTTTCGCAAACTCGAGCATTCCGTATCCGAACGTCCGTGCGATCGTCGCCGCGGAACGCGCGCCGATCGATTTGGCGGCGTTCACATCACCAGACTCCGCAGCCGTCATCGACGGTGCGGCGCGCACTCCGATTCGCCTCAGCCACGTGAGCGCCAGCTATTTCCCGCTGCTCGGCGTCAAGCCGGAGCGCGGGCGCTTCTTCTCGGGGAATGAAGCACGAATCGAAGCGCCAACGCCGGTCACCGTGTTGAGCGACGCGTTCTGGCGACGTGCGTACGCGGCGAGCGATCGCGTCATCGGCCGGACGATCGACGTCGAAGGGCGGCCGTTTACCGTCATCGGAGTCGCCGCGGCGGGATTTAGCGGCGTCGACCTTGACGCCGTCGATGTTTGGCTCACTGCCAACACAAATGCGTACGGCCTCGCCTGGACGGGCCAGCCATGGTACGAGGGCTTCAATCACGATTTCGAGATGCTCGCCCGCATCCCGCCAGGCGCCTCGGAGGCTCGCGTCTTGGCGCGCGCCACCCAAGCGCACCTCAGCGTGCACCTTCGCGGGCTGACATACGACTCGACGCAGAGAGTGGAGGCAGGACCGATCGTCAGTGCAGCGGGGCCGGCAAATGAAGCACCAGAAGTGTCGATCTCCACGCGTCTCGCTGGGGTCACGCTCATCGTGCTGCTGATCGCCATCGCCAACGTCGCCAACCTCCTCCTCGTGCGCGCCACGCGGCGGCGGCGCGAGATCGCCCTGCGGCGCGCGCTTGGCGTCTCTGGCGGGAGATTGTACGCGCAGTTGCTCACCGAGAGCGTCCTGCTCGGCGTGCTCGGCGGCGCGGTCGCGCTCCTCGTCGCGTTCTGGTCTGCCACGGCGCTTCGCCGCCTATTGTTGCCACACGTCCAATGGGCCGCGCCGGCCATCGACTCGCGCACCTTGATCCTCATCGCCGCCCTGAGCGTGTGCGTCGGAATGCTTGCTGGATTGGCGCCGGCGCTGCAATCGGCGCGGCCGAATCTCGTCGACAGTCTCAAGGCCGGCTCCCACGACGGGGCATATCCGCGCTCGACGTTGCGCTCCGTACTCTTGGTCATTCAGACCGCGCTCTCGATCGTGCTGCTCGTCGGCGCCGGGCTCTTCGTGCGCAGCTTGAGCAACGTGCGCGCGATCGATCTCGGGTACGACATCGATCGGACGGTCTTCGCGGCGCCGGAGTTCGTGACGCGGCCACCGGCGACGGACGTCTATGAACGACTCGAGGCCGTGGCCGATCGACTTCGCGGAAGCCCGGGAGTCGAGGCCGTTGCACTCGCTTGGGCCGCTCCGATGCATGGGTCCGAGTACGCAACGATCAACCTACCTGATCGCGATTCGCTCCCGAAGTTCAATGGCCAACGAGGGGCGCCGATGCTCACCGTGTCGCCCGACTACTTTCGCGCGACCGGCGTTCCGCTCGTCGCCGGCCGCGATTTCACCGCGTCCGACCGATACGGCGCTGGCGGCGCGGTGATCGTCAGCCGAACGATGGCGAGCGTCTATTGGCCCGGAGAGCCGGCGATCGGCAAATGTCTCATCGTGGACAAGCGCGGCGCCGCTTGCTCGACCGTCGTCGGCGTCGTGGGCGACGTACATCGAATGGGGGTGATCGAACAGCCGGGTCTGCAGTGGTATGTCCCGCCCACGCTCGCGGATACGTTCGTTTTGCCGCACGAGCTCATCGTGCGCGTGAATGAACGCGGGTTGGGCGCCGTGAGCGCGCTCATGGATCGCGAGCTCGCACGACAGTTCCCCTCGATGCTCCCCACGACAGTCCTCACGCTCCGTCAATCCCTCGAATCGCAGCTCCGCCCGTGGCGCCTCGGAGCGGAACTGTTCACCGCACTCGGCGTGCTCGCGCTGTTAGTCGCGGCGCTGGGCATATACAGCGTTGTTGCATACGCCGTGAGCCAGCGCACGCGCGAAATGGGAATCCGCATCGCGCTCGGCGCGCAGTGGTCGGATGTGGTCTCGCTCGTTGTCGGCGACGGGGCACGAGTGGTGATCGTCGGTGTCCTAGTGGGCGTGGTGATCGCGCTCGCCGCCGGACGACTAGTCGCCACGCTGCTCTACGGCATTGCCCCTCACGATCCAATGGTGCTAGCGGGGGCGGCGATCGCGCTGTCGATCGTGGGGGTCATTGCGAGCGCAGTCCCCAGCGTGCGCGCCGCCCGTGTCGACCCTGTCGCCGCGCTGCGGACAGACTGACTCACGCCTCGTTCGTTCAACATCCAACGCTCAACGTCCAACTGCGTAGCACTTCTCCTCCCCGCGTGGTATTCTTCCAAGAGGAGGGCGTGCATGCGCTTTCACACGTACACGAAGTTCAGCCCCGAGCTCGCCGACGCCGTCGACCTCCAGTCGCTGCTCGACAAGCTCGCCGACTTTCTGCTGCAGTCCGGCTTCGCCGGCGGCGACAACCAGTCCTACTACCCCTTCGACGGCGCCGACGAAGGCAATCGGTCGCTCGACGCGCTCAAGCAAGCGATCCTCGACGCGCTCATGGAGAGCGGTCAGTTCACGCCCGAGATGCTCGACGCGCTCCGGGGCGGCGACGATGAGGAAGGGCAGGCCAAGCTCGCGCAGCTCCTCGATCAGCTCGTCCAGCGGCTGATCGACGAGGGCTACCTCAACCTCGAGCAGGCGCCGCAGATGCCCGCCGGCCACCAACCCGTCACCGGACCGGGCTCGCTCGCCAAAGCCGCCGCCCGCGACGTCCAGTTCAACCTCACCGAGAAAGGCATCGACTTCCTCGGTTATAAGACTCTTAGAAGCCTACTTGGTTCATTGGGGAAGTCTAGTTTCGGGAGTCACGACACGCAGTACCTCGCGACCGGCATCGAGTCGGACGGGTGGAGCAAGCCCTACGAGTTCGGCGACGTCCTCAACATCGACGTCAACGAGACGCTCAAGCACTCGCTCACCCGCACCGGTAAGATCGAGGTCCCCATGGACCTCGACTA
>JBIOHX010000159.1:0-8651 GCA_044449465.1 Gemmatimonadales bacterium
CCGTAGCGCGAAGCGCCGGGTTGGTACGCAGCTCGGGATCGTTGTGCGTGCAGACGACCAGCAGGCGGTCGCCGCCAACTTGGCGCGCGACGAAATGCAGCATCTCGAGCGAGGCGCCGTCCGCCCATTGCAGATTCTCGAGCACAACGAGCAGCGGCCGCTTGGCCGAGTAGCGCGAGAGAAACTGCGAGAAATTCCAGAGCAGGCGCGCCTTCACCTCCGCCGGATCACCGCGCGGCGCCACGACCGGAGCCTCGCTCGCGCCGGCGAGCGCCGGGAAGAGCTGCACGAGCTCGGCCATACCTCCTCTCGTGAGCAGCGTCAACGCCGTGCGATCGACCGTGCGGAGCAGCGGCAGCAGCGCGTCGGAGAACACGGCGTAAGGCACGCCGGTCTCGACCGGATATCCGCGGCCCACGGCGACGGCGAACCCGCGCTGCGCGGCCTGCTCGGCGAGCGCGGCCACGAGTCGAGTCTTTCCAACACCGCTCTCACCGACGACGAACAGCGCGCCGCCGCGCTTGGCGTCAGCGTCGGTCAGCGCATTGAGAAGCGTGTGGAGCTCGGCCGCCCGGCCGACCAGCGGCAGGCGGCCGGTGCTCGGAGCGGGTACTCGGTCAGTCGTCGTGGATCGCGGAAGGCGCGCGGGCATCGACGACAATCTCCCCGCCGCCGGCCGCGGAGGCCAGGGTCGTCAGTCGGTCAGCTGGCCGCTTGCGCCGGCACACCGCCGAATCGCCGCTCTCGGCCGTCGAAATCGCCGAGCGCCGCAACGAACTCGCTCTCCGTGAACTCGGGCCACATGCACCGCGAGAAATGGAACTCCGCGTAGGCACACTCCCAGAGCAGAAAGTCGCTCAATCGCTGCTCGCCGCCGGTGCGCACCAGCAGATCGACGTCGGGAATCGGGAACGGATCGTGGTTGACCTGCGCGAGGAGGCGAGCGAACCGCTCGCGCGTCATCGGCTCCGATCCGGCGAGTGTCGATGCCTGCATGATCGACTCGCGCGCCGAATAGTCGATGGCGACTCGCAGGTGCAGGTTGCGCCCGTGGATCGTGAGCGCTTCTGCTTCCTGAATGCCGCGCATGAGCGACGCCGGCAGCCGGTCGCGGCGGCCGACGATGGTGAGGCGCACGCCATTGTCGACGCAGCGCTTGCCCTCGAGGATGAGCGACCGGCCGAGCAGCCGCATCAGCGCGCTGACTTCGGGCGTGGGGCGCGCCCAGTTGTCCGATGAGAAGGCGTACAGCGTGAGCGTACCAACTCCGACGCGGGTTGCCGCCTCGACGATCTCACGCGCGGTGCGAACGCCCGCCCGATGGCCCGCCGTGCGCGGCATGCCTCGCGCGGCAGCCCATCGGCCGTTGCCGTCCATGATGATGCCAACGTGAATGCCCGTGTACGCCGATGGAATGGCTGTCGTTCGCTGCATGTGTATTGGACGAGGTAGCGGGTCGAATGTTACCGGAGACGGGGCAGGGATCGGCGTGCGCGTACGGGGCGGCTATCGCTCGCGCGTGGCGCGAATGATCGCTTCCATGTGGTCGAGGTAGCGCTCGAGCGCGCGACGGCCGGTCGCCGTGATCGCGTACTCGGTTTTGGGGACCCGGCCCTCGAACGACTTCGTGCACGCCACGTATCCCGCCTCTTCCAGCTTGCGCGCATGCACGCTGAGATTACCGTCCGTCGTCTGCAGTAGCTTTTTGAGATCGTTGAAGGTCAACGACTCGTTCACGGCGAGCGCGCTGAGAATGCCGAGCCGCATGCGTTCGTGAATCAGGCGATCGAGCTCGCCCGACGCGTCGGCCTGCGCCTGGCCTCTGACCGGCTGCAGCGCCGTGGCACGCGCCTTTTCCATCTGCTTGTCGGCGTCGGCGCGCCGGCCGCGCTGCGGCTTAGCCACCGTGCCTCCACGCGATCCAGAGTCCAAACACGACGTGCAGTCCGCCAAAGCCGGCGATCAGCAGCGCCGTGTGCCAGGCGGCCGGCGCCACCAGCGCCGTGACGCCGAGGAGCATGAAGAACGAGCCCATCACCGGCACGCTGCGCACGGAATAGGTGCCGGCGCCGATCACGGCCGCGCCATAGAGCAGCATCCAGACGCCGGGGAGGAGCGTGTACGACCCGTCGTGGACGAGTAGCGCCGTCAGCACGGCGCCGGCGAACATGGCGGGCGAGAAGCTCAACACCAGTTTTCTAATCGGCCCGGTGAGCAGCGGCATGTTGGCGGCGTGCGCCTTGAGGGCCATCGACGCCACCGAGATGCCGGCGGCGATGCCACCCTCAGCGAGCCAGGTCGCGACCCAGGCCCAGGGGAGGGTCTGTCGCGCCGCGACGAGCGCCGCGGCGATCGCCGTGACACCGATGACGACTTCGCCCCAACCGGACAGTGCGGTGAAAGTAGCGGCACGCTCCATCATGCCGCGGATGAAGCTGAGGTTGTCCATCGCCCGCACGTGGATGGCGGGCGCCTCGGCGGGCCGCGGACGCGGCCGGAGCGGAATGACCGGGGTCATGGAAGTAGGATAGTGCGGTGAGCGATCATCGGCAAGTACTTTGCAACGTAAAGTTTGGGCCCATTTCCGTGGCCTCCCAAGCCTACGCTCGACGACCGGGGCAATACCGCGCCCTACGGAAAGGCCGGCGGATCGCTCGCCGGAAAGCTCTCCTCCGACGCCTCGTCCACACGGTCCTCGTCGCTCCGGTCACTGTCGGTCGGCTCGCTGTCAGCCGGCGGCTCCTCGCGCCGCGCGGCTTGCTTCCGCTCACGCAGTTCACGCAGCGCCGGATTCACATGCTCCTCCGGGATCATCGGCTGATCGTGCGGGTTCGTCTTGAGCCGCTGTTTGTCCGTGTTCTCGATGTGCTCGTCGGCGCTCCGCCCTTCCCCGCGCCACTTGTAATCCGTCGAACCGGCTTCACCCGGGTCGATGTTATGCTGGTCAGGCCGCTTGCCGCCCATGTTCGCCTCGCTGTCGCCGTGATGCCATTGAAAAAGTCAGCCACACAATCGTCACGAACCGTGCCCACGAACCAGTTGTTTCATCTCCCGCTCACGTGATACTTCTCGAGGATCGCCCGCACCTTGTCGAGCGGAATCGCCTCGACGGTGTGGCCGTTTCCCGTCGTTGTCGTCGCCTCGAACAGTGAGTTGTAAATCGCCTCCTCGGTCCCCTCGACCGCGGCCTCGAACAAGCCCGACATCTGCTCGTTCGCCAATTCCTCGGTCTGCAGCCGCGCCGCGTCGAACCGGCGGCGAACCTTGTCGCTCGTCGAGAAGGCGAGCACGTAGTCGCCCGACCCGTTCGATGCCGACGATCCCGTGCGCGCCAGGCCCATGATCGCGCGCGCCGCGAGGCGCTCGAGGTTGCGATCCGACAGCGGCGCGTCGGTCGCCACGACCATCACGCATGAACCATCGCCGCGCTCGCCCGGCGATTCCGCGTCGCGCTTGAACGCGTACTGCCCGAGCTCGCGGCCCACCGGCGCACCCAGCACTTGAAGAATGCCGCCGAAGTTGGTTTGCACGAGCACCCCAACCGTCCAGCCGCCGAGGGCTTTGGGCAACACCCGCGACGCAGTGCCGATGCCCCCCTTCCAGCCAAACGCCACCGTGCCCGTGCCCGCCCCGACGCTCCCTTCGGCGACCGGGCCCGATGTCGCCGCGGTGAGCGCCGCTCGCACCTGCGCCGCCGTGATCGGCCGCGCCCGAATGTCGTTTAGAATGCCGTCATTCGTCTCCGCCACGACCGGGTTGATCGAGCGGACGTTCGCCATCCCCGGCTGCTCGAGCATCCATCCGGCCAGCGCGTCCGCCGCCTTCCACACGCACAGCGTACATGTGAGCACAATCGGCGTCTCGAGCTCCCCCAACTCGCGGAGCTGCGTCACTCCGGTGATCTTGCCGAACCCGTTGCCGACGTGCAGTGCTGCGGGCACGCGATCGGTGAAAAGGTTTCCTCCGTGCGGCAGGATCGCCGTCACGCCCGTCCGCACGGAGTCGCCCTCGACCACGGTGGTCTGACCGACGCGCACCCCCGATACGTCGGTGATCGCGTTCAACGGGCCCGTCGGAAAAACGCCGGGCTTCACTCCGAGGTCGCGCGCGCGGGCGCGTTGCGCACCGAGCGCGTTCGTTCCGGTCATGGCTATGATGGTCAGCGTCGCGGCGATGGCCGCGGATCGGTCGAGATGCATGCGACAGTGGTCGAGACGCTTTCACCGTACGCCGTCAGGCCCGGTTCGGCAACCGCCTCGAGCACGCCTGCCCACAGCTTCTCCGCCCAGCGACGCCCGCGTATCTTGGCGACGTGCCCCTTCTCTCGGTCTATGGTCATCAGGCGCTCCGGCAGCGGCTTGTCGCAGCCGCTTCGCGCGGAGCGCTTCCGTCGAGCCTCCTGTTCACGGAGCGCCCGGCGTCGGCAAGCAGCAGATCGCCCTTTGGCTTGGTCGAGCGCTGCTCTGCGGGAATGCAGATTGGGCTTCACGCCCGTGCGGCGTGTGCAAGTCGTGCCGGATGGCCGCTGAGCTCCACCATCCGGACCTGCACTGGTTTTTCCCGCGGCCTCGCCTCAAGGGCGGCGATCCTGAGCCAGACGACGTGCGCCAGGATCTCGCCGAGGCGATCGCCGAACGCCTCGAGAACGGCGGCCTGTACGCCGCGCCCGGTGGCGATGAAGGCATGTTCGTCGCCACCGTGCGCGCGATCGTGCAGACGGCCGCGCTCGCCCCCGCGATGGGCGCGCGCAAGGTGTTCGTCATCGGCGACGCCGATCGCCTAGTGGCGCAGGAGGGCGCCGAGTACGCGGCCAATGCCCTTCTCAAGCTGCTCGAGGAGCCGCCGGCCGACACGACCCTGATCCTCACCACGAGCGAGCCGGGCGCGCTGCTTCCCACGATCCGCTCCCGCGTCGCGATGCTCCGCGTCGCGTCGCTCGCCGACGACGATGTGCGCGGCTTCCTTCGCGACGCTACCGTGTCGCAGCAGCTCGACCTGGGCGACCAGTCGGAGGACGAGATCGTTCGCCTCGCCGGAGGCGCTCCGGGCCGGCTCATCGGTGCCGACGCCTGGCGCCTGGCGCTCAGCGAAGCGAAGCGGTTGCTCGATGCCGCGGCCGCGCACGACCGCGGCCCGTCGATGCGCGTGGCGCTTGGCCAGAGCCCCGGCGGCGCGCGCGGCAAGTTCAGCGATACGCTCGACGCGCTCACCATGCTGCTCCACGAGCGCGCTCGGCTTGCGGCCACGCGGGGCGAGAACCGCGCTGCGGCCGGCGCCGCGCGCGCGGTCGACGCCGTCGAGGAGATCAAGGAGCTTGCGGGCGGCAACGTGAATCCGCAGCTCCTCACCGCCTCGCTGCTCCGGCGCCTGCAACCGCTCGTCACATGAGCGACGAGCTCTCGCACGTGAGCTCGGCCGGCGAAGCGCGCATGGTCGACGTCTCCCACAAGCCGCCGACTGATCGTCTGGCGCGGGCCACCGGTTCCATCCGCATGACCGCCGCAACGCTGGCCGCCATTCAGCGCGCGGAGATCAAGAAGGGCGACGTGCTGGCGGTCGCCCGCATCGCGGGAATCATGGCCGCCAAACGAACGGCCGAGCTCATTCCACTCTGCCACCCACTCGCCCTGACCGACGTCCAGGTGAGTCTCACTCCTGACGAATCCCTGCCGGGGGTACGGGCGGAAGCAACAGTTCGGACCAACGGCCCGACGGGCGTGGAGATGGAGGCCCTGACCGCGGTTTCGGTCGCCCTGCTGACGGTCTACGACATGGCCAAGGCGATGGATCGGAGCATGACCATCTCCGATATATCGCTGGCCGAGAAATCAGGGGGACGTCGCGGCAAATATTCAAGACTGGATGGCACAGGCTCTGCCCCTTATCCTGAGACCGCCAGCCCGGAGACGGGCTGAGCTGGTGGGCAGGTATCCTATTGCCAACAAAAAACTTATGCGCAACCTACGTGGGACGTACGTCCACCGGGGTGACGCGGCGCGGAAGCGAAGACGCATCAAGCAGGCGCTCTTCGCAGCCGCCTCCATTGCCGTGACGGTCGCGGTCATGGAAAGCCGCAAAACCGCCACGGCGAACGCCGAACCCGCGGTGACCGCCGCCGATGAGCGAGGCTCGTTCTTCTCGCTTGGAGGCTCCCGGAAGCTGCGCCAAGAGCTCGAGTCGGCGAACGGCGAACTGAGTCTCGTCCGCACCCAGTACGAGCGGGCCGCGAAGGTCATGCAGTACTCGAATAGATACGGGATCACGGCGGGTATGGCCGGCAAAGTGTTCGATGCCTCCCTCCGCGAGGGCATCGACCCGGAGCTGGCCTTCCGGCTCGTCCGGCTCGAGAGCGAATTCAACGAGCACGCGGTGAGCAAGGTCGGGGCGGTCGGCCTGACTCAGCTCATGCCTAGCACGGCGCGTGAGTTGGAGAAGGGTGTTACCCGCGATCAGCTATTCAACGGAGACACCAATCTGCGCGTCGGCTTCCGGTATCTTCGGAGCTTGCTCGACCTCTATAAGGGTGACGTGCACCTCGCACTGCTCGCCTACAACCGCGGCGAGGATGCCGTCTCGAGCGACCTGCGCGCCGGCATCGATCCTGGAAACGGATATGACCGGAGCGTTCTGCGCGGCTACAAGGGCAAAGGCTTGATGCAGTAGTTGTATCGCGCGGTGCGCGGCGTATCAGGTCAGAGTGGTGAAGAGTGGGCGCTGCTGGTCGCGGCGCCCACTTTTCGCTTCTTGGCGGACGGCGTCTGACTGTGACTGGCCGACGCCGAGCGCTTGGAGGCGGCGTTGACGACGAGCGACTGGCCGGGAAAGATCAGCGCGCGCTTGAGATGGTTCGCGCGCATGAGCGCCGCGGTCGTCGTGTGATACCGTTTGGCGATGCCCCCGATCGTCTCCCCCGAGCGTACGACGTGCATCGTGGCGTAGCGTGACGACGAGTAGCGTTCGATCGCCGGATCCGGCACCGACACCGCGGCCGCGACGACGGCCGGCGTCGGCACGACGAGCAGTTGGCCCGCGGCGAGATTGCCGCTCTTGAGCCGCTTGGCGCGCGGGTTGTACGTCGAGAGCTGCTTGGTCGTCAGCCCTGTTTTGTGGGCGACCGACGCCATGCTTTGGCCCTTCTTCGTCTCGACGGTGGAAAGGCCGACTCGGTCGGTTTTAGACAGCGCGGCGTAGGCGCTGGGAAAGCTGTCCGCTGCGCCCACGGGAAGCCGGATGATGAGCGAATCTTTCGGCGGCGTCACACCGCGGAGAATCTGCGGATTGAGCTCCTGAATCTGCGCGACCGTGGCGCCTGATGCCTTGGCGATCGAGGCGAGCGGCGTCGCCGGCCCAACGCGCACGCTGTCGTAGGCGAACGGCGCCTCGACGCTGATCACCATGCCGTAGCGCGCTGGCTCCTTGGCGACGAGCGCCGCCGCGATGAGCTGCGGCACGTACTCGCGCGTCTCGCTCCGCAAATAGTCCTTGTCGGCCAGGGCGAAAAAGAGATCATCGCCCGTGGTCCCCTCGAGATCGTCTGCATAGCGAGACAACCCGCGGGCAATGCGTCCTGGACCGCCATTGTACGCGGCGGCGGCCAGGTAAAGTGATCCGAACTGGGCCTGCAGGTCTTTGATGAATCGCACCGCGCCGTCCGTCGACTTCACCGGATCGCGGCGCTCGTCGACCCACCAATCGACGCGCATGCCGAGGTCGCGCGCCGTGGACGTCATGAATTGCCACATGCCAACCGCCGCGGCTCGCGAGTAGGCATTGGGATCGAACCCGCTTTCGATGAGCGCGAGGTAGTACATGTCTTCAGGCAGGCCGCCGGCGCGCATTTTTGCGCGAATCATCGGCTCGTACCGAGACCCCCGCTCCAGCCGCGCTTCGATATGCTCCTTGGCCGAGCCGCTGAACATTCTCACATACCGCTCGACGCGATCGCGCGACTCGTACGAGTGCACGTCGATGTCCCACGACGGCTCCGCGACGGTCGAATCGGCCGCGGAATCAGCCGCCGCATGCGCTGCACTGTCGCCGAACACCGCCTTCGCGCTGCGGTTGACGTCCGTCGAGTCGACACGAATCGAATCGCGAGTGGTCGAGTCGACGGAGCGAGCCTCTGCTGCTGACGCGGGTCCGGCAGCCGGCGCCCGCGCGCACGCCGCGGCGGCAAGGATCATGGCGACAGGAACGATTCTCTTCACGACTTCCCAACCTCCTGAAAACGAAATCGCCGCCGAAGGCGGCGATCAGCGCGCGTCACCGGCCCTTGCATCAGCCCGGCGGCTACCGCGTGGTCATGTAATTGCCGAGCACACGGTTCGTAGCGTTGAGCACGGCCATGGCGGCGCCGCGCCGTGTGTCGGTCTCGGCCAGGTAGCAGCCGACGAGCCGCGTGAGCTGGCCGTCATTGCGAACCGAGATCGACACGATGATCAGATTGGAATCGAACGCTCGCACGTGCTTCACGCCGAGCAGCTCGAAGTGCATCGAGTCTTTGGCGAAGTCCTCGAGCGCCCGAAGCGTGGCGACGGCCGCGACGCGAAAGTCGCCGAGCGAGCTAGACTGCCCAGCCGCACGCCCAACGTACAGCCCATCATCCCATTCCCGCGTCACCTGCGCCGAGCACTGGCCCGACGGCGTACGCG
>JBIOHX010000160.1:0-8606 GCA_044449465.1 Gemmatimonadales bacterium
CCCCAGGTGCAGGAACGAGCCCACCAACGCCCCGATGGCGGCGCCATAGATGCCGACCTGTCCGGAGAGGAGAAGGGTGCCTGCGGCGATGCCTCCGTTGTACATGAGGGCGGCGAGCCCGTACCAGGCGAACCGCAAATTGAAGTTGTCGAGCGAATCGATCAGCACGTCGTAGTCGCCTGCCGACGAGATGCGGTACGCCGTGGCCGTGAGCGACGATGACGCGCCGAGCAGCCGCGTGTAGGCGAGGGCGGCGAGACGTTCGCTAAAGCCATCGCGCTCGGCCGGCGTGAGCGGGTTGATGCGGCGATTGGTGTCGAGGTCGGCCAATGGGACGGCGAGGTACGCCATCGTGTCGCGCATCGTGCCCGTCGTCGCCGTGAACTTGAGTACGTCGCGTTCGCCGAAGTAGCCCGCGCTGACAAACGCCGACCGCCCGTCGACTCCCGAGTGATACCGGTAACCATCGGTGCGAAGCTCCGAGAGGCGCGCGTAGGCCGCGAAGCCGCCGGGGAGCAGTCCGGTCGCGTACTCGCCGCTGGCGCGCCGCGAGCCGAACGATCCATCCTCGAGCTGCAGCTCGCCGCCGCGCGGCGTCTCGCTCAGCGGAATCGTCTCCATATTGATGGAGCCGGCGAAGGCCGCCGTGCCGTTGCTCGTGGTGCCGACGCCACGCTGTACTTGCACCGAACGCAGGCTGTTCGCGAGATCTGGAAAGTCGGCGAAGTAGAGCACTTCGTCCTCCGGATCATTGAGCGGTATGCCGTCGAGCGTGAGATTGATGCGCGATTGGTCGATGCCGCGCAGCCGGATGTAGCTATAGCCCCAGTAGTTGCCGGTTTCGGCGTACGACGTGAGCGACGGCGCCGCGCCCTGGAGCAGCAACGGCACATCCTGGCCGAAGTAGCGCGGCGCGAGGTCGGACGCCGTGAGCGTCTTCTGCGAGATGGGCGCGGCATCGCCGCCGCGCACCGCCGAGATGGTCACGCGCTCCAGTCGCTGTGCGTGCGCCGTGTCGGTGCGCGCCGAATCCGGACGGGCTTGCGCGCCGAGCGGGCGGCCGACGGCGGCCGTGAATGAAACGATGGATGTGATGAATACGAGCGTCGCGCGGAGGCGCGAACGCGGGCGGCCGTTGGCCGCCGAAAGTGCTGCGCGTGTCATCGATGACTCCCTACGCCGGTACGAACCGGATCAGGTTCTACGGGACTCTCTCAGCCTGCACCCGACGTGGGCAGGCACCCCGGTCAACGAGGAAAGCTAGACGAACGTGGAATCGCGCGGAATGGTCACCGTGAAGGTGCTTCCGGCGGCGGGCGCGCTCTTTACCGTGACATCACCGTGCAGCATGTCGAGCATTCGGCGCACGACGCTCAAGCCGAGTCCGGTGCCGGCGCCGCGCTTCCGCTGGCTGCTGTCGACTTGCCAGAACGGCTCGAAGATCAGCTCGACCTGATCCGGCGCTATGCCGATGCCCGTGTCGCATACGGTGATGCGCGCGCAATCGTCCGAGGCAGTGATCGCGACGTGCACGCGGCCGTGTTCCGTGTATTTCACCGCGTTCGACACGATGTTGAGGAGCACTTGGCGCAGCTTGTCGGCGTCGCTATTCACGACGAGCGGACAGTCGGGCAGCTCGAGCGCGAGCTCGAGGCCCTTTTGCACCGCCAGTGGATCGACGACCATGGCGACCTCGCGCGCCACGTCGCAGACGTCGAGTTGCGCGACGTGCAGCGGCTCGCCGCCGGCATCCAGCCGCGCGAAGGTCAGCAGCTCGTTCAGCAGATAGATGAGGTGCCGCGCCGACGTGCGGATGCGGCGTACGTAATTGCGAGCGCCTTCCTGAAGCGGTTCGGGAATGCCGGCGTCGAGGAGCTCCGAGTAGCCGACGATCGCGTTGAGCGGTGTCCGCAGGTCGTGCGATACCACCGCGAGAAAATCGGCCTTCGATTGATTCGCCTTTTGCGCTTCGCGATACAGCCGCGTGTTGTCGACGGCGAGGGCGCCGCGGCGCGCCACGTCTTCGGCGAGCGCCAGATCCTCCGGGCCAAAGCTGCGTTCGCCCTCCGTGCAGAAAAACGCAACCGCGCCCATCGCGCGGCCGCGCGCCACGAGTGGAACGAGCATCGCCGATCCCACGCCGATCGCCGTGAGCACCTCCTGCTCGGCGGGCGACTGCGTGAGACGCACGACGAGGTCCGCGCCGGTTTCCGCAAACAGGTGTGACTGGCCAGTGTGGACGACGTCGAGGATCGGGCGCGGGCCGCCGTCGACGGGGAGCTGACGCAGTCGCTGCGCGAGCTCAGCCATGGCTGCATCGCGGTGTGCGACGTCGACTCTGGTCGGTGCGCCGTCGGCGTCCACCGCGTAGACGACCGCCCAATCGGCGATCTCGGCGACGCAGACCTGCCCGAGCGCGGCGAACGTGGCGCCGCCGTCGAGCGATGCCGCGAGCGCGGTACTCGATTCGAGCAGGAAGCGGAGCCGCCGGACCGAGCTCTCCGCCGCCCGGCGTGCCGCCTGTTCGGCGATCAGACGGCGTTGGGTCTGCTCGGCGAGCTTGCGCTCGGTGACGTCGCGCAGCGAGGCGATGTATGCGCGGTCGCCGTCCCAATCCGAGGCGACGACGCGCATCTCGGCGATGCGCGGCGCGCCGTTGCGCACCAGGTCGAGCTCCGTCGTCTCGCCCGCACTGAGCGGGAATCCGAAGGGGGCGCCGACGAGATCATCGCGCGACCGGCCGAACAGGGCGGCGGCGACGCCGTTGGCGAATCGAATCACGCCGTCCTGGTCGACGACGACGATCGCGTCCGCGTTCCGCTCGATGACGTCGCGGAATCGCGCCTCGCTTTTCGCGAGCGCGCGCTCGACCGCCGCTTCATCCCTCCGTATCCCCGACTTCATCACCGGTTGATCGCGAACCCGTCGGCTTTGTTGCCCGTTGTGTGCGCTCTGTAGGCCGATGGATTAGCAAGCGCCATTCCGCGCCCGGATCGCTACGTGCGGCGGATCACCCCTCCTGCCGTCGTTCAGCGCGGCGGCGCCGTTCAGGGCCGTCGGCCGGCCGCGGGCGACCGGCCGCATCGGCGTCGAGGTGCGACCATACCTGCTCGAGGTCGGCCGGCGATACGTGCACCGGCGTGCCGGAGAGGATTCCCGTCACGTTCCGGAACGGCCGGCCGACGCGCATACCGTCTTCGTGGATCGTGAACTCGCGGATCCCTTTGTCGTGCGCCGAGCCGCGCATCTTGAGGACCGTGAGCCCGCGACGCATCTCGCCGAACATCTCGACGTAGCGGAGCAGTATGATCGAATCCGTGAGGCTCGAGATGTGTCCCTCGGTGATGGACGTGCCGCCCATGAGCGTCGACGACGTCGACGTGAACAGCCCCGTAATCTCCTGGTGCTTGATGAACGACGTCAACCCGATCACGAACTCGCGAAATGCCTTGGCGGTGCCGACCCGCTCGAGCGCCGATAAGCTGTCGAGCGCGACGCGGCTCGGCTTGAATTCCTCGATGATGCGTTGGATGGTGAGCAGCCAGTCCTCGAGCGTCTGCACCTCCGGATAGTCGCAGACGACGCGGAGCAGCCCGTCGCGTTCCATCTGTTCGAAGTCGACTCCCCAGCCGCGGGCGTTTCGGAACAATTGCTCGCGGCTCTCCTCGAACGCGAGGAGCAGGCACCGCTCGCCGACGCGCGCGCCGCCATTGAGGAACTGGGTGACCGTGAGCGTCTTGCCGGTACCCGTAGCACCGGAGATTAGGATCACCGAATCCTGGAAGAACCCGCCGCCGCACATCGCGTCGAGCTCGGCGCTGCCGGACGAGATGCGCACGTCCGACGATTTCTGCTTGAGCTGGATCGCCGACAGCGGGATCACGACGAGGCCGCCGTCGGGCACGATCGTGAACGGGTACTCGCCCTTCTGATGGTCGGTGCCGCGGAACTTGAGGATTTCGATCGTGCGCCGGCGGGTTTCGTCCTCGAGCACGTTGCGGAGCACCATCACGTTATCGGCGATGAACTCCTCGACGCCGAAGCGCGCGACCGGGCCGTAGTCCTGTGTTCGCTCGCCGGTGAGCAGGGCGGTGACGCCCATGCCCTTGAGCGCCCAGGCGATCCGGAAGAGCTCTCGGCGGACGATAGACTGATCAGAAAACTGTGAAAACACCGCGCCGATCGAGTCGACCGACACGCGCTTCGCGCCCACTTTACGCACGGCGTTGTCCACCCGGGCGAGCAGTGCGCCAAGGTCGAACGAGCCGGATTCGATGATCTCGATGTTCGGATCGGGCGAGGCGTCGACGAAGGCGAGCAACCCCTCGCGCTCCCAGGCCGCGAGATTCCAGCCGAAGCTCCGCATATTGGTGCGGATGTCCGCCGCCGACTCCTCGAAGGTGACGAACACCCCCGGCTCGCGCCGGTCCGTAATGCCAGATGCGAGGAACTGCACGGCGAACACCGTCTTGCCGCTGCCGGCCGTGCCGGAAAGCAGCGTCGTGCGGTTGATCGGCAGCCCGCCCTTGGCGATGACGTCGAAGCTCGCGATTCCGGTCGGGAGCTTCTGGATGGGCTCATTAGAGGATTGTGCGGGCATCTAGGCTCGGAAGATGGAGGAGCGCCGCGGGATGAGTCGGCGGCGCGGAGCTCGAGACCCAGCAAGACCTTGTCCGTGTCGGAA
The DNA here is from genome assembly GCA_044449465.1 of Gemmatimonadales bacterium. Classification (GTDB taxonomy): domain Bacteria; phylum Gemmatimonadota; class Gemmatimonadetes; order Gemmatimonadales; family Gemmatimonadaceae; genus JAQBQB01. Next base: position 4,685 of record JBIOHX010000160.1, read on the forward strand.
AGATCGCCGATGACGCGGCGGAGCGGCGGAGGCAGCTCTTTGATCAGCGTCGGCGTCGCGAGGATCTTCTCGTCTTCGGCGAGCTGCGGCTGTTGCAGTACGTCGATCACCATCAGCTCGTATTCGTCAGAGAGCTCCTGCTCGCAGATGCGACGCAGGTTTGCCACAGCGCGCTCCGCTCGGGCGCTGGATCCGGTGACGTACAGCTTGAGCAGATAACGAGACAGAGCGACTCCGGGTGATGTCGTCGATAAGCTAGCGAACCTGGCCCCAGCGCGACGTACGCGCCAGTCGCGGAGTCGTTGCGGCTGAGCCCGTTCGAGCAAGCGCGAGCGCAGCGCGTGGGCCGCGCGAGCACCGCTTCGCGCGCTCGCAGCATGTGGCACATCGCCTGCCCTCTACACTGAACCCATCCCGCCCGCATTCGGGATCCAGCTCACCAGGAGACTCACGATGAAACGCACGCTCAGCGCGCTCGCGCTCGCTCTGTTCACGGCGGCCGGCGCTTGCAGTCGACACAACGCATCGCCCGCCGATTCGGCGCTCAATACCGATCTGTCGCTAGCGGCGCAACAGCGCGCGCCAGTGGACAGCGTGTCCGCGGCCGAGCAGACACCGGCGAGCGCGCTCACCAGCACCGGCAGCGCCGCGGCGCCGGCTCCGGTGATGCGCCACACCGTCCGTCACACTTCGCACAACAGCAGCAGCGCCGGCTCGTCGCGCTCGAGCGGTGGAACGGTAGTGACGACGACGCGAAGCGGCGGTACCGTCGTAAAGCACACGAACCGTGACGCGGCGATCGGCGCCGCCGCCGGCGCGATCCTCGGCGCCACAACGAGCCGCAGCAAGGTGAAAGGCGGCATCATCGGCGCGGCGGTGGGAGGCATTCTCGGCGGTGTCATCGGCAACAACGTTGACAAAACCAAAAAGCCCTGAGCGGCGCAACCGGTCAACGCAACGGCAGCGGGGAAGGGCGGCGGCTCGACGATGAGGCGCCGCCCTTGTCTTACGTGTTCGGGTCGGTCCGCCTATACTTCGGCCTGCCGCCCACGGCGGTTCCAACCCGAGGAGTCATGGCCAAGGAAGAACCGATACAACTTGAAGGACAGGTGACGGAAGTGTTGCCCAACGCCACGTTTCGTGTGCAACTCACGAACGGGCACAACGTCCTCGCAACATTGGGCGGCAACATGCGGCGGTTTCGCATCCGCGTCCTTCAGGGCGATCGCGTGACGATCGAGGTTTCGCCGTACGACCTCACCCGCGGGCGCATCATTTTCCGGCACAAGACCTGAGCGGCGCGCGGCGCCCGTAGTCTCTCTCGTCCACGCTCCGTCAGCGCTCGATCCGCAAATCCTTGGCCGATGCGCGTCGCGCGCCGGGATACGGAATGCTGTCGCCTTTGATCCCGCGCCAGAGAATGCGGTTGAACGTGTTGTCGTCGGCTGCGTCCTCCACGTCGAGATCGAGCTTGGCCGACGCGCGCGCGCCACGCGTGCCGCGCGGGTTGACCTCGTCGAGCGACGCGGCCGGCGTGAGGGCGACGTACGGTGTGAGATCCCGGCTTTTCGTCCAGATGCCGCGCAGCGGGCGCCCGTAGTAGTCGAACTGCGAGAGCGAGGCGAGATTCAGAATCTCCTCGATCGTCCGTAGCACGTCGGTGGTGTTGGCGAACCGGTGGATCGCGCCGCCGCGACTGTACGGTGAGATCACCAGCAGCGGGGCGCGGTGCGAGTCGACGTGGTCGGGTCCGTTCTGCGCGTCGTCCTCGAGCACGAACACCACCGTGCTTTTCCAGAACGGCGACTTCGACAGCGCCTCGATCATTCGGCCGAGGGCAAGGTCGTTATCGGCGAACGCTGCCCGCGGCGACGGTGCCCCGGCCGCGAGACCCGAGGTGTGGTCGTTGGGAAGACGCACGATCTCGAGCGCCGGCATCGCGCCCGCCTTGGCGAACTCCTGCAGCTCGGCGATCCAGACGTCAGCCCGGTGCTGGTCGCGAATGCGCAGGTTGAATCCAGGATAGATCGGGTCGGTGTGCGTCCGCAGGAACGGCTTGTTGCCCCGATACCCCGGAGGCAACGAGTCCGGCGACATGATGTGCGACGGCACGACGAACTCGCCGTAGTTTCGGAAGGTGATTCCCTTCCTCTCAGCGAGGTTCCAGAGATAGCCGCTCGCCGGTTCCGCGACATCGTCCTCGGGTACCTTTCCGCGGTTCGTCCCCTCGTAGTCGTAGCTGCGTCCGCGGCTCGGCTGCGAGTAGTTCGACTCGACGGTCTTCTCAACGTAGTCGCTGGCGTACGCCGCCATCGACCAGTTATGACCGTCGCCGCTGACCTCGGCGTTGGTGAAGAATCGGTCGAACAATCCAAACCGGTCCGCGAGGGCGTGGTGGTTGACCGAGACCGCACGAGGAAAGAAGACGAGCGACGAGTCTCCGTCGCCGCGCCGGTCGTCGCCCAGCACCTCGTCGTAGGTCCGGTTCTCCTTGATCACGTAGACGACGTGCTCGAACGGCGGATAGTGGAACTGTCGCGACGCGTCGTCCCAGCCGTTCGCCGCCGCGACCCGCGCGCTGAATCGCGCCAGCGGCGCGCCGCGCGTCTCGGCGAGCGGCACGCGCAATATCGATCCTCTGATGAGCGCTAGTGAATACTCGTTGGTACGCCCCTTCGTCGGATTCGGGCCGCCGGGGTTGGCGACCGATCCGCGCCCTTTGCCATTCGCCACGACCAGGTCGCCGTCGATGGCGATGACCGCCGTCGGATACCAGCCGACGGGAATGCGGCCGGCCAGCGAGTCGCGGCCGGCGGCGGCGTGCACGTCCGCCGTGCGCGCCGAGAGCTCGAATACGCCGACGGCATTGGCATCGGCCTCGGCGACGAACAGCCGTGTGCCATCGGCCGACAGCGCGAGCGCGTTCGGCGTCGCTCCCTCATGCGGGCCGGCCGGCGGCGGATCGAGCAGACGGGCGATGACGGCGCGGGCGCGCGTGTCAACCACCGCGACCTGATCCGTGCTGCCCGATGCCACGAACAGCCGCGAGCCCGACGCATTGAGCGCAAGCGATGACGGATGGCGCGCGACCATGATTCGACCGTCGTCGGACAGCCGCCCGCCTCGCGTTCGCGTGAACACCGACACGCCGTCGCCGCCCCAGGCCGATACGTACACCGTTCCCGCCGCATCGACCGCGACGTCATACGGATACGCGCCGGTGGCGAACCGCTGCACGACGCCGCCTGTCGACAGATCGATCACGGCGAGCGAGTCGACGAGGTTCTCGGCGACGTAGAGCATCGAACCGTCGGGCGAAGCCGCCAGCCCCGCGGGATAGCGCGTCCCCGCCGCACGCGGCGATTTCCACGAGAGGACGAGGCTGTCGCGCAGGCGCGCGCTGTCGCCAAGCCAGTCGTAGCGATACACCACGTCCTGGTTTCCGCCCGACGCGTAGAGCACGCGGCCGTTGGGCGAGAAGCCGAGGCCGACGAAGGCCGCTGCTTGCGGCAGATCCTGCACCACCCGACCGGTCGCCGGGTCGAGCACTTGGACGCCCTGTTCGGAGTAGCCGCCGAGCGACAAGACGAGCCGCCGGCCGTCTGGCGAGCGGCGCATCGTGAGTGGCAGCGGACCGACGGCACTGGCCGGCGCCGCCGGATCGAGCCGCACGCCCGTGGAGAGCTGCGCGCCGAGGGACGCGCTCAGGGTTCCATCTGCCTACGCTGCCATCGACGCGCGCTTCGGCATCGCACCGCAGGCGGAGTCCGACGCCAAGCTGGACCGGTCGCTCGCCAAACAGGTCGAGCGGGCCCAACGCAGCCCGGCGGAGACGGCGGCGACCCTCGCGCGCGTCACCGTCGCGACCGAGCTGGCGGAGCTCGCCGGGTGCGATCTCGTCATCGAGAGCGTCGTTGAGGAC
>JBIOHX010000161.1:0-8535 GCA_044449465.1 Gemmatimonadales bacterium
CACGTCGTTGGCGAACTTGAATACGATCTCGTCTTGCGCGGCGCCGGGTGTGTTGAAGAGCGAGTCGACCATCGTCAGCGCGCCACGATGGTGCTGCATCATGAAGGTGAGAAAGAGCCGGTCAAACTCGATCCCGCGGGCGGCGTCGAGCTGCGCCATCTGCGCCTCGGTGAGCATACCGGGCATCATGCGCATCGGCGTCATGCCGCCGCCGGCCATGTTCATGCCTGGCATGCCGGCCGTGCTCGATCCAGCGCCGCGCGCGACAGTGTCCGGCTGGGGAACGGGCTGATTGCGCTCTCCGAGCCACTGCTGCATCAGGCCGATCTCGGCGGTTTGGCCGAGGGCGACGCGCCCGCAGAAGATCGTGAGCCCCTTGCTCGCGCCGTGCGATTCGGCCCAATGGGCCATCTTCACGGCCTGACCGTGGTGCTGGATCATGCCGGACATGAATTGGATGTCGGCGGCGGTGTAGGGCCGGCGGATGCTATCGCGGCGCGCCTGTTCGATACCGGATTGCGAGATGGCGATCTGCGCTGAGGCGCGCCGCGTCCCGGCGGCGAGGGTGACGACCGCCAGCGTCGTCGCAGCGACTGCTCGTTGTGTTGAAAAGGTCATAGGCGCAAAGTTCGTGATCCGGTTATCACGCGATCCAAGTTCGGCAGAGGAGGCGGGGCCTGCCGGGCCGAGGCGCAAGGCGACGAAGTTACGGTGTGGTCCGAGCGAACGCGAGTCTGCTGGGCGGCGGCAGTCTGTAGCCTGATCGCATGGGGCGCACTACACTCTGCTACGCACAACCGCACTCGACCGTGGCTAACCCAGACATTTCGCGTACCTTGGGTGCACGTCTGTCGTCATGTGTCGTCACGGTCGTCATGATCGCTTCGGAATCGGCATGATGCTTCCCCGCGCACGACCCGCACTCCGGAAAAGGTTCGCCATTCGCGTCGCCGTCCTCGCGACGGTGCTCGTGGCGCGTCCGGCGGCGATGCGCGCGCAGACTGTGGTGCCGGCGGACGGCTCGGCGGTGCCGCTCACGCGGTTCGAGATGCAGCGCGCGCTGCTCGAGGTCGACGAGCAGCGCCGGCGCCTGGAGATGGCGCTAGAGCCGGTCGACTCGGTGCTCCGCGTGCTCGCGGCAGACACGGTGCGGCTGATGGCGCTCAAGCGGTCGCCGGCGGTGGATCAGGACGTGGGCAACGTCGTCGGCGCTTACAACCAGCTCGCGCAATTCCCGGGCGCGCCCGATATGACGCGCCGTCTCGTTGACGCCGTGGTCGCCGCGTCGCGCGATTTCTCAGTGCCGGAGAACACGCTCTCAGGGCGCGTGCTTTTGGCGCCAGCGGCGCAGGACTATTTGGCGCGCAACCCGAATGGCGGGATCGTGCCGGTGGCCGACGACCTACCGCCCTACGACACGCCGCTCTGGGACAAGATTCGTCAGAGCGACTACGGCCGACAGCGCATGGCCCGCCCCACGGCGGCGGACATGGCTGGCTTTCAAGCAGCGGTGAGCGATTCGGGGTTCAGCGCATACAAGCAAACGCTCATCGCCGCCTTCGCGCGCCGCCTCGCCGACATTCGGCGGGCGCGCGACGCCGGCCGTGCCGACGTGGCGCGCCTCCGGCGCCGCGCCGCGGATCTCGCACGTACGATCGGCGAGCAGGAGACGAACGCGCAGACGATCGACTCGCGGCTGGTGGAGATCGGCGTTCCGGTGTTCGGCATCGTGCTGCTCGCGCTGCTCTTCATGCCGCGGATGTACCGGAGCGAGGAGATGCAGCGGTGGATGTTCACCTCGGGGCTCGTCGTCGAGCTGGCGACGGTGGTGATGATCACCGCCGCCACGCTGCTGCTCGCGCTGGCGAACCGCATTCACGCCGAAGTGGTGGGCACACTGCTCGGCGGCCTGACTGGGTACACCCTCGGCCGCGCGGTGCAGCGGCGGCCGGAGATTCCGGTTGTCGTTCCGGCGCCGCAGATCCAGCCGGTGCAGCACACGCCAATCAGCTCCGCGCGGTTCCGGTAGACCGCTTCCGTATCGAGCTTCCGCGCGGGGATGGGACGCTAGCTCGTTCGGCGACCAGCCACGCGCCACTCCTGGCGTCCGTCGATGATCGAGCCGGTGACGGCGCGCTCCGAGAAGCGGAATTCCACGGTACCCGTGCCCGCCACGGTGCGCACCGAGCCACGCAGCGTATCGCCGATGAGAACGACGTGGTTGATCACCGCCGGTCCGCGGTCGTCGGTCACGAGCGTGGCCTCGAGGCATCCATCGATGTTCTCGAGCACGAGCATCGCCTGGCGGGCGCTCGAGCTGTCGGGCTTCATGGCGATGACACGATAGGTGCCCGTCTGCACGGGCGTGATGCAACTCGGCGAGACCGAATGCCCGGTCTGACGGGGTGACGCGGCGCTACCGAGCAACGAGATCGCGGCGACGACTGATGCGGCCAACATGACGAACCTCCGAGAGTGAAAGGCACGAGCGACTGCACGCACACTGTACGTGATCCGACACTCCGAAGTGCCAGGAGAGTTGTTCGAGTTCTGTCACGGTCTCGCGATGCCGGCGTCGCCCCATTCGCTGGCGATGATGAGCGTTCGTAGATAGCAATACGCTATGTGCCGGCGGGGATGAGCCGGCCACCGCCGCCGCCGCGCCGGCCGGTCCGGGCTCCCGGCCGGCCCTCCGCGGCGCGTCCGCCCGGCCGCAACCCGGCCGTATTGCGGCTCCGCCCTCCCCGAGGGCTGCCTCCTGTCATGTCCAGCCGGCCGGCTGGCCACCCGCCGCCGCCGCCGTCCGACGCGCGGCATGGATCACGCACTCTACGCGGCCGTGAGTGGCCCGACGCACGACCGCCGGTACCTTCGCGCAACCGCACCTTCGGAGTCAGCTCGCCATGAGCGCTGAACATCGGACCATTGACCTCGGCCCCCTGGAAGCTCGCTATGAGATCGTCGGCGAGCTCCGTGGCGGAGGGTCGCAGCCATACACCACCTATTTCGGCCGCGCCCGCGATGGCGGCGGCGAGGTCATCATCACCGTGGCGAGCGCGGCCGAAGGCGACAACAACGCGCTTTCGCACCTTGCGTCCGACACCCAACTGCTGCGGGACGTACATCATCCGAACCTTTCGCGGGTCCTCGACGGCATCTGGCTCGGGCGTGACGCGTTCGCTGTCGTCAGCGAGCGCATCCGCGGGCGAACACTCGCGGAGCGTCTCGACCGCGGCGAGCGGATCTCCAACCCGCGCATTGGGGTCATTCTGCTGGAGATCGCGACCGTGCTCGACTGGGCACGGTCGCAGGGAATCGTCCATCGCGGCGTGACGCCAGCCACCGTCACCTTCTCGGAGGCGGGCAGCCACACGATGGTGTCGCTGCTGCCGACGTCCGTGCCGCTCGGGGGTGTGCCGGACGCGTGCAGCGACGCACGCACGATCGGCCTGCTGGCGCGCGACATGCTCGCCGGCGAGCGACTCTCGGAGCGTGAGGACGACGAGCCGGTGAGGCTGGCCGAGGTGCGCCGCGATCTGGCCACGCGCGTCCTCGACGCGACTGAGCGGATGATCGCCTGCCGTCAGGATGGCGAGGCGCCTGACATTCAGGCCTTCCTTGCCGTCATAGCGAGCGCCGACGTGCTCAAACAGGCCGAAGTGGAGATCGCCGCGCTCAAGGAGGAGTACGACGAGCAGCATCAGCAGCAGCTGAACAAATGCGAGGCGGAGCGGGAAGCGATCGAGCAGCGCGGCGCCGAGCAGCAAGCGATGCTCGCCGGCGAGCGCGAAGAGCTCGACCGTACGATGGCCAACGAGCGCGCGGCGCTCGAGGAGGAGCGAGCGCGATGCGAGGCGACGATGGCAGAGCGCCAGAAGCAGCTCGCCGCCGTGCGTGCGGAGCTCGAGCAAGAGCGGGTCAAGCTCGAGGCGCGACTCTCAGAGCTCGACGCGCGGCGGACCGAAGTGGAGCGTCTTCGCGACGAAGCGATCGCCGCCGGGGCGAATGTCGCTCGAATCGAGCCGTCGGTGGCCACCGCCCCGTTCGCGCCGGTGCGCGGCGCGGCGAACGCGTTTGCGTCGATCGTGGCGGCCAAGCTGGCCAAGACGGAGGCACGCGCGAACGACAGCACGCGGGACGACGGTGCGGCGCTGACGCGCGTCGTCGAATCGGATACTCCGCATCGGACACCCTCAGGGCGGCCGCGCTGGTTCATCCCGGTTGGAGCCGCCGCGCTACTCGTGTTGCTCGTGGCGATCGCGATCGTGCTGGATCACCGCGCCCCCCGGCGACCGGCTGCCACGGCGACCGCGCTCGACTCGGCCGGCCTGCCGCGAGCGGGGTTCCTCACGCAGACGGCGGGTGGCTCGATCGGCCATCCGCAAGGTGGGTCCCCGGTCCGCGATTCAGCAGGCGGTGCGATCGACACGACGAACGTCGCGGCGGCCGATCTCAGCGACAGCGCGCAGGCGTCGGCAGATTCCGCGGCGGCGCGGGCGCTGCGTCGTGCAGCGGCGATCGCCACCGAACGCCGCGCGGAAGCCGCGCGCGCACGCGAGGCCGCTGACGCGGCGGCTGCCGCCGCCGCGGCCCGGGACACGCTTGGCGAATTCATTCGCCCGGCACGTCGTCCCATCCGCGACTCGCTCACCCGCCCGGACACACTCGTGAAGCGCGACACGTTGATCCGCCGCGACACGCTCATACGCCCCGACACGATGCGCCAGCTTCCCGATACGTTCGCTCAAGCTCGAGCCAACGTCGGAACGCGGGCGTTGAGTACAGCGCAGGCAGGCGGTTAGAACACGACTGGCTTACCGACCGTGATCGGTTCAACGCCGGCGCGCTTGGCCTCGGTGTTGAAAGCCGGCAGGTCGGTCCGCAACACCTGCTGCATGCGATCGATCTGCACCTTGAGCTCCGCTTCGAGATCGGTGAAGATCGGCGCGGCGCTCGCGATCGGCGCCGCGTCGGAGCGCGAGACGACGCCGAGCAGCGCCGCGAGCCGGTTGTTGACCTTGATCGGGAAGTTGAGCGGATCTTGCCCGCTCTGGTTCTTCACCTGGTAGATCTCGCCCTCGACCGCGCCGAGGTCGGTCGTCAACTTGCCGCCGGCGCTCTTGAGCTGCGCGTCGGATGACTTGGCGAGCCGGTCATCGACTTGGTGGCTGATGTCGCGAATCTGAATCACGGCGCGGTTCGCTTCGCTCACCTTATCGCGAATTTGAATGGCGAGCGCAAACTGCGCGCGGAGGTCAGCATCGGTCGCCTCGTGCCACGGATTGCGCTTGACGACGAGCGGCTGCGAGACGGTGTGGTCGTCAGCGGTGAGACGCACGGTGTAGCGCCCAGGCGGAGCCGCCGGGCCGTTCGTCGAGCCGCCCCAGAGTATCATGCCGGGGAAGGTGACGGCTGAGGCGTAGGCCTGATCCCAATCGAAGGTGCTGAGTCCCGCGGCGCGGCCGGGGTTCGCATTGCCGAAGCCACCACGCCCACGGCCGCGCGCCGCGCCAACCGCTGAATCGGCCGGCGCGCCACGACCACCGCTGGCACCGCGACCGCCGTTGCCGTTGGTCGTGTCCGGATAGCTGCGGATGACGCGGCCGCCCGCGTCGAGAATATCGATGCGCACGTTCTGCGCGGGCGCCTTGAGCCAGTACTGAATCGCCGCGGGCCCGCCGGATCGGATGGCGTCGGCCGGCTTGAACAGCACCGGGTCGGCGCTCGCGGTCATCGAGGCGCGGAATTGGCGCAGCGGTTCGATGTTGTCGAGCACGTAGAAGCCGCGGCCGTGCGTGGCGATGTCGAGGTCGTGGCTGGTGACGATCAGATCCCACACTGGGATGTCGGGCAGGTTGAGCGAGAGCGACGACCAGGTGTCGCCGTCGTCGTAGGAGATGTAGACGCCATGCTGCGTGCCGGCGTAGAGGAGTCCCTTGCGTGTGGGATCTTCGCGTACCGCGTGCACGTAGTCGTCGGAGCGGATGCCGGTGGTGATCTTGGTCCAGGTCTTTCCGAAGTCGTGCGTGCGGAAAATGTACGGTGCCTTGTCGTCGAGCAGCGGGCGCTTCACCGCAACGTAGGCGCTCGCGGAATCGAACTCCGAGGCGTCGATGCTGCTGACGCGGCCGAAGTCGGGCATCGATTTGGGCGTGACGTTGGACCAGGTCGCGCCGGCGTCTTTGGTGACGGAGATGATGCCATCGTCCGAGCCGGTCCAGATGACGTTCGTGGTGCGCTTGGACGGACCGACGGCGAAGATCACGGCGTAGACCTCGGGGCCGTTCATGTCGCGCGTGATCGGACCGCCCGAGGGACCCATCGTCTTCGGATCGTGGCGGGTGAGGTCGGGGCTGATTCGCTCCCACTTCTGGCCGCCGTTCGTCGTCTTCCACAAGTGCTGGGACGATGCGTAGAGCACGTTCGGATTTACGGGGGAGAAGACGATCGGGTAGGTCCACTGCCAGCGTTCCTTGAGCACCGCCGACTCTTCGCCCGAGAACATGCGCGGGTACGGACTCACCTCGCGCACTTCACCAGTGCGGCGATTGAGCTTGGTGAGGAAACCGCCGCCGTTGGCGTTGGTGCCGGAGTAGAAGACGTCCGGGTCTTTCGGATCGGGCGCGATGTAGCCGTCTTCCGAGCCACCGGGACTGAACTGCGCCGCCGCACCGCCGCGTCCACCACCACGGCCGCCGCGTCCGCCGAAACCGTTCTGCGCCTCGGTGGGCACGCATACTTCGCTGGCGTCCTGCTGCGAGCCGCAGATGAAGTAGGGGATGCTGCTCGTCGCGACGACGTGATAGAACTGGCCGGTGGGGTAGGTCTTGGCGGTCCAGGTGGGCGTGGCGCTCAGGGCATCGAAGGTGATGTCGCCGCCCGGATCGGCGGCGTGCAGCACGTGGTTGTCGTCGTCGGGATCGATCCACAGATCGTGCGAGTCGCCGCCGGCGAAATTCTGCTGGGCGAAGGTCTTGCCGCCGTCGGTCGAGCGGTAGGTGCCGACGTTCTCGACGTAGACGAGATCCTTGTACTTGGTGTCGGCGAAGACGTGAGTGTAATAGAACGCGCGCTGCCGGAAGCGCCGCTCGTTGTTGACGAGCGTCCATGTTGCGCCAGCGTCGTCGGAGCGGAACAGGCCGCCGTCCTCATTCTCGACGAGCGCAAAGATGCGATTGGGGTCGACGGGCGAGATGGAGATGCCGATCTTGCCATCGATACCGGTGGGGAGGCCTTTGCTGTGGGTGATGTCAGTCCACGTCTCACCGCCATCGGTGGACTTGTACATCCCGCTCCCGGGACCGCCGCTGGACATTCCCCATTCGTTGCGGTACGCCTCCCAGAGGGCGGCGTACATGACGTTGGGGTTCGTGCGGTCGATCTCGACGTCAACGGCGCCGGTTTTTCCGTCTTTGCCGAGGACTTTGCGCCAGGTCGTGCCGCCGTCGGTGCTCTTGTACAGACCGCGTTCGTCGGTCTGCGCGCCGAACCGGCCGAAGTCGGCGACGAAGACGATGTTCGGGTTGGTCGGATGAATTCTGATCTTGGCAATGGCGTCAGAGTTTTCGAATCCGAGGTGCGTCCAGGACTTTCCGGCGTCGGTCGACTTGTAGACGCCGTCGCCCGGTTGGACGTCGCCGCGAAGCTCCGCCTCGCCCGTTCCAATGAAGACGATATTCGGCTCGGTCTCGGAGACGGCGACGGCGCCGATCGAGGCGCTCCTGATCTGGCCGTCCGTGACCGGTACCCAGGTCTCGCCGCCGTCGATGGTCTTCCATAGACCACCGCCGGCGGCGCCGAAGTAGCCGACCTTGGGCTGGCCGCGGACGCCGCTGATGGCGATAGACCGGCCTTCGTGCTCAGGGCCGACGCTGCGCCACCGAAAGCTCTTGAGAATGGCGCTGTCGACCGGCGCGGGGGGGGCGGGCGCGCGAAGGTGCGGGCGCTCGGCGCCGCGCAGCGATGGGACGACGATCGCGATGCCGCCGGCGACCGTGGCCAAGGCCACTCCGGCACGAAGGCTCATACGCATCATGAGTGCGGACTCTGAATGAAAGTGGGGAAGGACTCGCCATAACTTGTCGCGCGTGCGGCGCGGGCGCTATGAGGGCGTCGGGGCGCGCGGGATCTGTTGGCGCTCCAGCGATTCGGCGATACTCAACGCCCTCCCCCGTCGACCCTCATCTTTCGGAGCGCCAATGCCTGCCACCGCTGGAGTGAACTACCTCGCGATCGTCGTCAGTGCGGTCGTGATCTTCATGTTGGGTGGTCTGTGGTATTCGCCGGTGCTGTTTGCCAAGCGTTGGGTCGCGCTGCAGGGCAGGACGATGGACGAGATGAAGGCGATGGGTGCGAGCCCGGTGATGTACCTCGAGGTGTTCGTGTGTGGGCTGCTCGCGGCGTGGGTGCTGGCGGTAGTCATCGCCCACTATGGCGCGATCACCTTGAGCGGCGGGGCGATGGTCGGCGTGCTCTGCTGGATCGGCTTTGCGGGGGCGACGAGTTATGGGTCGGCGCTGTTCTCGTTCAAGTCGA
>JBIOHX010000162.1:0-8393 GCA_044449465.1 Gemmatimonadales bacterium
CGACGCCACGCGACGCCACGCGACGCCACGCGACGCCACGCGACGCGACGCGGTGCTCGCCGTTCGTGCGCTGCGCCGCTCCCCGAGCTTCGCCGCCGCGGCCATCGCCATTCTTGGCCTTGGCATCGGCATGTCGACGGCGATGTTCACCGTCTATCGCGCGGCGATCGTGGCGCGGCTTCCCGTCCAGGCACAGGACGGTCTCATCGCGATGAATCCGCGCCCCCGTGGCGGCGCCCACTTGGACGTTCCGGCCAAGTATCTCGACGACATCCGCCGGAACGGCGGGGCGCTTTCTCGGCGAATTTCTTCGAGCTGTTCGGCGCGCGCCCTGCGCGCGGCCGGCTCCTTCGCCGGTCGGACGGGGAGGCGGGCGCGGAGCGGGTGATCGTCGTCAGCTACGACGCCTGGCGACGGTTGCGCCGGCGTCGAGATCGCGACGTTTCTGAACGAGACCAAGCGTCGGGATTTCAAGGTAGAGGCACGAGGATGGAGAGTGGGGCGATGTCAGATGTCGACGGTCTGGCGTGACGCATCTCGTGTCGCCCCTGGCTCGCCTCTGCCGTCTCGCCGCCGATTTCTCGACGCTTGGGCTCGCTCTGCGGCGTCGCGATCGCGACTGACACCCGCGATCCCGAATCTCGACTGACATCCGGAGTCTGAGGCCTCAGATCCCGTCGTCAACGGCCTTCTGATCATCGGCTCGACGGTCGGCGACAACGTCCGCGCCGCGGCGCCGAGCGGCGTCGTTCGCGCCGCGAATGCCTGGGCCGTGATGAGCGTCGATTCGGCGCGCGATCTCGTCTTCGTGCCCACTGGGCAGTCCAAGTCCAGATTGCTACGGCGGCGAACGGCTCGGACAGAACCCTACATATATGCTCGCGGCACGGCGTTGCGGCGGGGCGATGAAATTGCATGGCGTGGCGGTGAATGGCGGCTCGGCGATCATCGGGGAGGTCGAACACGTGGATGGGTGCACCGACCTGGGCACGAATTCAGGAACCTTTAGCGTCGAAATTGTAACGGCTACAAACAGATTTTGAATCCATGCCATGCGGTCGCCAGATTGGTCTGCCTTGTGATCTGTAGTGTAACTCTATTATTGACGGATAGTTACCGAAATATATAGTCTCTGAACATGGTGATGCCCGAAATTCCAGGATTGCCACAATCGGCCGGCTGTGATAGATTCAGTTCAGGATTTGAATGCTGGTCACGAAACTAAGTGATAGCAGTAGCCAAGTGATTGCGGGGCGACGACGCTCTGTGCACTCCGTCCAGGTTCCATTGGAGACGTGCATGAAGCGCTTCAGGCCAGTCGTCTCGATCGCCATCCTCTCTGCCCTCACCCTCGCTGCCGCGCCGCTCCGCGCGCAATCGGCATCGCAGGTGGTCGTCTTCGAAGTGAGGGCCGTGAATGAGCTCGGCGTCACGGGGTCGCCCAATCTCACTATCGATGCCGCGAAGTCTGGCGAGGGTGAGTTGAGTGTACAGTCGACCGGCAATACCTGGTCGGTCACCACCAATCAGGCGCGCGCCAAGGTCACGGCAGCTCTCGATGAGTCGATGCCCGACGGGGTTACCCTCTCCGCGCAACTCGCCGCGCCGGTCGGCGCGGCCAGCGCGGGCATGAAGCACCTCAGCACGACGCCGGTCGATATGGTGACGTCGATCAACCGCCTCAATCAGGGCGGTCTGCCCCTCGTCTACGAGCTCAGCGCCAACGCCATGCTCGCCAAAAACACGAAAGGCACGCGCGCCGTGACCTATACGATCACCGGCGGAGCCTGAGTCGACGCTGTCGACGGGCTCGTCGCGCCTCGGCATCTTTCCCGGCGCGATGACCTCCATCTCTCGCGCGGTCCCGCGCCACCCAGCCTTCGCCCCGCTCCGCGCGCTCACCTCGCCGCGCCGCGTTCAGGATTTCCTCGATACCATCCCGATCAACAAGGAGCGGCGGGGCGAGACCTGTTCCTCGCCCCTCGTTACACTCCGGCGGAAGACCGCGCATTGCATGGAAGGCGCGCTCGTGGCCGCGCTGGCCGTTTGGATGCACGGCGGCGAGCCACTGATCATGGATCTCAAAACATCGGCCGACGACGTCGACCACCTCGTGGCGCTCTTTCGCCGCCACGGCCACTGGGGCGCCATCGCCAAGACCAACCACGCGGTGCTTCGCTATCGCGAGCCCATCTTTCGCGACCCGCGTGAGCTCGCCCTGTCGTTCTTTCACGAGTACACGCTGCCCAATGGCAAGAAGACGCTCCGGTCCTACTCGCACCCGTTCGACTTGCGGCGCTACGGCGGCGACTGGATCAGTACCACCGAGCCGCTCTGGGATCTCGAGCGGGCCATCGATCGGTCGCCGCACGAAGCTTTGCTCAGCCGAGCGCAGATCGCCGGACTTCGCCGCGCCGACCCCGTCGAGATTCGGGCCGGCAAGCTTCACGAGTGGTGACCCCCCCGCCCGCGCACGGTGAGCCGCAGGCTCACCGTGGGGCCAGAAACTTCTCCACCGCCGGCCAGACCAGCCCGCTCTGCTCCGCGTAGGTGAAGTGCGCGGCGTTCGGCACCTTCAGGAGAGTCGCGTGCGGCATCGCCGACACCCACTCCTCGACGAGTTCCATCGGGATCGTCTCCTGCTCGCCATGCACGACGAGCAGCGGCACGTCGAGCTTCGCGAGCGCCGGCCGAAGATCCCAATCGCCGTATGAGCCCATGATCACTCGATTCGCCAGTCGATTGCCGTAGCGAATTCCCGCTGGGTCGGTCGCGCAGAGGTCCGCCTTCACCAGCGGCAGTCCTTTGTCCGGGTCTGCGAGTCGAGGCCGCAAGCCCAGCGCCCAGTAGTCACGACAGGCCTGGCGCACTTGGTCGGGCGTCGACGCCGGGCTCGTCATCGCGCGGCTCGAGCGCGCCATCGACGCACGCTGCGCGCTGTCGAGCCGTGCGTTGATGTTCCGTCCGTAGCGCGTGAAGAAATCGCCGCGCCGTGGCGGCACCGGACCGAAGAACACCATCTTCTTCACCGAGGTGGGATGCGCGATCGCATAGCTGGCCGCGAGCAGCGGACCGTACGAGTGCGCGACGAGCGTCACCTGCTGCAACCCGAAGTGTCGGCGGACGTCGTCGAGGTCCTGTACCTGTCGCGCGGCGACGAGCCGCATCGTGTCCGCGGGCAGCTCGGACTTTCCGCCGCCGCGCTGGTCGTAGAAGATGACGACGTGCTTGGGGCCGAGCGCGGAGGCAAAGTCGTTATAGATCGACTCGAGGTCGAGCCCCGGTCCGCCATGGATGGCGATGATGGTATCGACGCCGGGGCCGGCCGTTCCAGCGATCCTATAATAGAGTCGGGCCGAGTCCGACGTGACGATGTATCCCTCGCGCGCCGACTGTGCCGCAAGCGTGAAGCTCGCGAGCGCGGGCGCACAAGCGGCGATGAGCACAAGCGTGGTTTGCCGAGCCATGGCCGACTCCGAATGCTGGTTGATACGGGCGGGTGCGGGGAGCAAATTGTCCGGCTGGCTCGCCGCCGTCAACGAGCGCCCGAGGAGACCGCGTTCATGCAGATGCCCGTTCGATCGATCCGATCCATCTCCGCGGTGGGCCTGGGTATGATGCTCGCCGGCTGGGCGGGCTGCCGTCCGGCCTCGACCGCGGCCGCGTACGCGCCGCGTACGCGCCGGATCGCCGTGACGACGGTGCCGCTGCTCGTCAAGGAGCAGCAGAGCGTATTCCCATTCCTCAAACCAGCATTCGCGAAAGGCGGCGTGCTGGACGGAAAGGAGGTCTATGCCTTCTCGCCGAGCACGATCACCGTCGGCCAGGGGGATACGATCCAATTCACTCTCATCAACCCCGAGGACGACGAGCACTCGTTCGTGCTGCCCGATCTGGCGGTCGCGATGCACCCGGGGACGACCACTCAGGCCACGTATATCGCGCGGAGGGCCGGCGTCTATCCGATCGTCTGCGCGGTCCAGTCGCACCTGCCCATGATGTCGGGCCAACTCATCGTGCTCTCCGCCGCCTCGCTGGCGCCGTCCAATGCCGAGCCGGCCGTCTCAGCCGCGCGAAACTGATTCGGCGATCTTTGCGCGACGCCATTCGCACTTCGAGCAAACGCGTATTAGTTTCGTCACCTGGCGGATGGCGACGCTGCTTTCCGTGTAATCGTGGCCCATGCCGAGCTGCTGGAGCTGGCCATGCCCGCCAATCGTCCACGCGTGCCGAGCCAGCCGCGCTCCGGAAGCGCCGGACCGGTCGGAACGGTGGGGCTTCTTGGTCGCCGCCCCGATCTGCGCCGACGCGTCGCGACGCTCGTCGAGAGCCGCGGCTATGAGCTGATCGCCTACGATTCAACGCCGATCTTTCTCAACTCCCTTCGCGCGAGGGAGCCCGATGCATTGCTCGTGGATCTCGAGGCGGAGGCCGACGATGGGACCGGTCTGCTCGCGGCGCTCCGAGGCAGCGCCTACACCACGCCCGTAATCCTGATGTCTGGTCGCGCAGACATCCCTGCCATCGTGCGCGGGATTCGCGCCGGCGCCGTCGACTTTCTCGACGACCACTGCGAGGACGAGGCGCTGTTCGCCGCGCTCTTGCGCGCCATGGACATTACGCGCCGATCGCGCGAATCGCACACCTTTGAGGACGAAGCCAGAGCGCGCTGGCACACGGTGTCGCCGCGCGAGCGGCAGGTTTGCCGCCTCGTCGTCCAAGGGCGCCTGAACAAACAGATCGCCGCGGCACTCGGCACGTCCGTGAAAACGGTGAAGGTGCACCGCGCGCACGCGATGACGAAGATGGGCGCGCGCTCGCTCGCCGAGCTTGTGCACACGATCGACCGACTCGGCGAGGGGGTGGCGTTGGCGGACGCGCACCAGCCGGCGCCGCGGCCGCCGTCGCCATCCGCGCGAGTCAACTCGCGCGACGAACCACCGGCAAGTCCGCGCTGACCGCGTCGGACACCGGCAGGCGCAGCGAGAACACCGAGCCGCGTCCCGCTTCGCTCGTCGCCATCAACGTGCCCCCCATCGCGAGTGCGAACTCCCGGCTGATCGCCAATCCGAGTCCGAAGCCGCCGAGATGATCGACGCCCGCCGCGCCGACTTGCACATAAGGATCGAAGATGTCGTCGAGCCGGTCGCGCGCGATCCCCGATCCGGTGTCGGCGATGTCGAACGTCGCCCAGCCGAGATCGTGCCGACAACTCATGCTCACCGTGCCGCCGGCCGGAGTGAACTTCACGGCGTTCGTGGCGAGGTTGACGAGAATCTGGTTCAGCTTGTCGGAGTCGGCGCTGACGGCGACCGCCGCGGCGCACGGGTTCACCTCGAGCCGCAACCCATGGTCGCGCGCCAGCGGCGCGACGACCGACTCGACGGTGCGCAGAATGCCATCGACCGGTACGGGCCGGATGTTGTAGGTGACGTGGCCGGCTTCGATCCGCGCGTAGGTGATGAGATCGTCGATCACCCGCACCAGGAGACGCTCGCTGGCGGCGATTCGGTCGAGCATATCGCATTGCGTCGGGGCGAGGGGCTGTGCGACGCCGGCCCGCAGCAGATCAACGTAACCCATGATCGACTGCAGTGGTGTGCGAAGCTCGTGGCTCATCTGCGCGAAGAATTGCGATTTGGCCTCACTGGTGCGCGCGAGCCTCCGCCGCTCGCTCTCGATGCGTTCCTGTGCCTCGGCGTGGGTCAGCGCACAGCAGACCAGCTCCGCCGAGGCGGCGCCGAGGGCCGAGAAACTGCGGCGGGAGCCGTGGTGCGACCGGAACACGAGGCAGACGGCGCCGAACGCGCCGCTCTCACGGCGCGGAAGGGGCAGGATCTCGACCGCGCGCGCCCCGAGCGCGCGCGCGAAGTCGCGGAGCGGCGACTCGCTCCGCCAGGCATGCCGGACGCGGACGAGCCGGCGGCCATTCATCGCCTCGGCAAATGGACCGTCGCGAGCATGGTGCGCGCCGAGGATGTCACACTGCGCCTCGGTGAGTCCTTCGAGGGCCGCAGGGCGGAGCTCGCCGTCGCTGCCGTCCTGAAGCATGAGAATTCCCATATCGGCGCTCGAAGCGACGAGCACGAGTCGGAGTGCCGACTCGAGCTCGGCGCCATCGAGTGGCCACCTATGTTGCCGCATGTCGAACATGAGCGCCTCGAGCCGCCGGAATACAGGCAGAATACGCATGGCCCGTGCACCGAGGCATTGCCCAAAGGTCCCATGAGCGATTGGTGACTCGGTCGGGCCCGTGGAGCCGCCGGCGCTCACGCAGTCACTTCACGTATTCTCGGTGCCGACTCGTCCAGTACCTCGGGAAGTTGGTCGTGCTCGCCTTCTATCCCCTCGACCGGTCGCAAGGGTGCACGATCGAGCTCACCACGTTCCGCGACGAGTTCGGAAGCTTCTTCGGCGAAGGCACCGTCGTGCTCCCAGCCTCGGTCGACTCGGTCGCCTCGCACGCGAGCTGGGCGAAGGATGCACACTTTTCATTCGCGATGATCGCGGATACCGCCGGCGTGTTGGCCAAGGAGTATGAATCGGCGGCGGAGGGTCGAAAGTATTTTCAGCGGACGGCGTTCGTCACCGGCAAGGATGGCAAGCTTGCTTACGCCGATTTGCGCTTCAACGCGAGCAGCCAAGACTCCTACGACAGGCTCCAGTCCGCGATCAAGGCGGCGAAGGCGCAGTAGTCCCCGCCGGGAATGGCGAGGTGTACGCAGCGGCCATCACGCAGCCTCGTACACCTCGCGACACCATCCGACGGTCTCGCTGAGCACGGCGCCTGCGTCGACGCCTTGCACGGGCGATAGACCCACGAACGCATTTCGCGCCGCGCTCAGGACGAGCCCGATTGCCTGATCCGACGCGACGCCGGCCTGACGAAGCGAGCGGGCATACGCCTGAACTGCGGTGCGCATCTCGTCTCGTGCGCCGCGCGCGCGCTCGAGCAGCTCCCGCCGCTCTTGGCGCAGCGCGACGTTGTCGTGCAAGGCGGCCTTCGCCGCGTGGACCACCGCGCGTGTCTGCGCGATGATGGCGTTGCTCTGCGCCATGAGCGCGGAAAGCGGATCGCCGATCTCGTCGCGCTGCTCGCGTGCGCCCACGGCGGCATCGCGGGACTGCATCACCGACGCCAGGTCTCGCTCCGGCAGGTCGGCCCAATTCGCCGGGTAGATCCACGCGCGACGAAGCACACCGTCGCCCTCGAACACGAGGCAGCGGTCTGCCTGCGCGCCGGGCACACGCGATGCGTCCACCTCGCGGACCGTCCACCGCGCGCCGTTCGACATCACTCCTCTCGCGTCTCCCAGCATCATGCTACCTCACGAGGAACAGATCGCTTACCGATTTAACGCGCATGGTCAGCGTACCCGTTTGGCAGTCGCCTTTTTCGCGCCAGCGGGTTTTCCCTGCGGCCTTCCGTCCGTATCTCGGGAGCGACCGATCTGCGCCGAACCGTTCGACGGCGCCGACTGGTCGTCCATGACGAGAATGGCGCCGATGATCGCTTTCGACCGTGCCACGAGCGGACTGACCGACACGTGGCAGGCGATCGCGCGCCCCCGGCGGTTGATCGCGTTCAAAGTGATGCCGATGCGCTCCTGCTGGCCGCTGAGGCAGGCGCGCAGCGGCTGCTTGAGCCGTTCCGTCGGCAGTCCGATGTCGAGCCCGAGCACGTTCTTGCCGCGGAGCTCGTCCTGGCGAAGCCCCCATAGATCCTCGGCGCCGGGATTCCACACGAGCACCTTGAGCTCGGCATCGACGACGATCACCGCTCCGCTGACGCTGGCGAGGACGCTCTCGAGGAACGCATTCACCTGGTGCAGCTCGTCGCTGCGCTGGCGGAGCTCGTCGTTCATCGACTGCAGCTCTTCGTTCGTCGACTGGAGCTCCTCGTTCATCGTCTCGAGCTCTTCATTCGTCGCTTGCAGCTCCTCGTTCGTCGTCTCGAGCTCCTCGACGGTGGACTGCAGCTCCTCATTCGTCGTCTCGAGCTCTTCGTTGGTCGACTGCAGCTCCTCGTACGCCGTCTCGAGCTCCTGTTTGGCGTGCTCGAGGTCGCGGTGCAGCAGCTTGGCGGCGGAGACGTCGCTGAACGTGATGCTGGCGCCGAGGAGCGCGCCCCGCATGCCGTCGACGACCGGCATGACGTGAATGTCGAGCCACCGCGTGTCGCCGGCGAGCGACGGCCATTCGACTTCGCGAAACACCGCAGGACGCCGCTCGACGTAGACCTGGTCGATCGCCGAGCGCAGCTCCACCGGACGGTAGGAGACTTTGAGATCCTGTAACGGCCGCGAGATGTCGTTCTGGGCGAGGCCGAACAGCGAGCGAGCCCGCTCGTTCGCGAGCACGAGAATGCCCTCGGTGTCCACCACGATCTGAGC
>JBIOHX010000163.1:0-8379 GCA_044449465.1 Gemmatimonadales bacterium
ACCATGGCGTGCGTCTTCGAGCCGCCGCCGTCGATCCCAACCACGATGAAAGTCATGTCGATGATGCGAGTGCGACGGTCACGGGAGCGGAGCGAGGGTGGGTGAACGACGACAGCATGCCGACGACGAGCGTGATCACGGTTCCGATGAGCACGTACCATGGATAGGCGATCGTCGACACCGGCCCGAGCGCGTGCGCGAGGCCGGGGAACGCCGCGATGAGCTGCTTCGCGAACACGACGACGCTCATCACGGCGATTCCCACCGACATGCCAAGAATCGCATCGCGCTGCCGTGCCCGAGACCAGAAAATAGCGAGAAAGAAGCCACCGAGTAGGCCTCCGTAGGTGAACGACGCGATTGACAGCGCGACGACGACGACGGGCGTCTTGGTGTTCGCGGGGAAGAGAAGGGCGCCGCTCGTGAGCACGATGCCCCACAGCAGCGCGAAGATGCGCCCGATGCGCAGCGTTCGAGGATCGTCGGGCGTGCGGCCGGTGAGCGGCAGATAGATGTCGTGCGTCGAGGCGGCAGCCAGCGAGTTGATCGCTCCCGAGTGCGTGCTCATCGTCGCGGCGAGCACCGCGGCCAGCAACAGCCCGACGAGACCGTGCGGCATCTTGTCGACGATGAACGTCGGAAAGATGGAGTCGGGGAGGGGGAAGGTGTGGCCGCCATACAGCACCCAGAGTCCGACGCCGAGAATGAGAAAGAGCGCGAACTGGATAATCACGGCCACGCCGCTGCCGATGACCGCGGCCTGAGCCGCCTTGAGCGACCGCGCGGACAGCAGCCGCTGTACGATGAGCTGATCGGCGCCGTGCGACGCCATGGAGAGAAAGGCGCCTCCAATCACGCCCGCGAACACCGTGTGCGGTTGATCGAAGCCGGTATACCAGCTGATCACCTGGAGCTTGTGCGCCGCGGAGGCCTCGCGGAGGATGGTACTCCATCCGCCGGCGACGAGATGGCCGACGAGCACGACCGCCGCCGCGCCGCCAAAGAGATAGACGGACGCCTGCACGATCTCCGTCCAGACCACCGCCCGCATGCCACCGCGGATGGTATAGATGATCGTCAGCGTGCCGAGCACCAGTACGGCCACGGGCATCACCGCCGCTCTGGGCAGCAGCGGTCCAATGATCAGGGCGATCGGCACCGCGGTCGCGAACACGCGCACCGAATCGGCCATCCCCCGCGTGACCATGAACACGATCGACGTGAAGCGGCGGGCGCCGAGCCCGAACCTTTTCTCGAGCAGCGCGTACGCGGTGACGAGGTTGCCCTCGTAGTACCGAGGCAAGAGCGTATACGCGAGCGCTATGCGACCCACGAGATAGCCGGTCGCGATCTCGAGGAAGCCGAGATTGCCGATGTAGGCGAGCCCGGGGATACTGATGAAGGTGAGCGCGCTCGTCTCGCTGGCGACGATCGAGAACATGACCGCCCACCAGGGAATTTCGCGGTCGGCAACGAAATAGTCTTTGGCGTCGCGTTGGCGCCGGCCAACCCAGATGCCGAGCAGTGTTATGCCGGCGAGGTAGGCGAAGATGACGACGAAGTCGAGTGCATTCAGGCCGCGCATAGCCCTCCCCGCGTTCGCAACGGGGAGAGTTGTGCGCTACTCGACGACATACGCCTCCATCGCGAAGTACTCCGCGAGCCCAAGGCGATCGAGCTCCGCGGCCGTACCCTTGTTGCGCGCTTCGACGCGCTGCCAGAACTCGCGCTCGTCGTAGCCGCCGGGGAAGGGCGCCGAGTCTTTCTGTGACTGGTGCTTGAAGATCGCCTGAATCTTTCGGCGAAGCTCCTCCTGGGAGAGCGGCACGAGCCAGGTGGCTTCGTTGATCGGCCACTCCTGCCAAGCGCCGCGGTAGAGCCAGACTTCCGGAAGCCCGGAGCTCTCGCGCAACGCCGTATCGATCGCTTCCTTGCACATGCGGTGCGTGCCGTGCGGATCGGACAGGTCGCCGGCGACGAAGATGAGATCGGGCTTGACCTCGTCGATCAACGCGCGCACGATCGCCACGTCGGCGGGCCCGATCGGATCCTTCCGAACCTTGCCCGTCTGATAGAACGGCAGGTTGAGGAAGCGCGCCGCACTCCTCGGGAGGCCGAGCGTCTCGATGCCGCTCACGGCTTCGGCTTCGCGGATGATGCGCTTGATGTCCTGCACTTCGGGGATGTCGACTTCGCCGGGCGTTTTGCGGTCGAGACATTCCTCGACGCGGGCGGCGAGCGGGTCGACCCTGGTCCGCTCGATGCGGCCCTCGCCGGCCAAGCGCTCGATGAAGTCGACGTAGCGGCGCACGTCGTGGTCGAACACCGCGATGTTGCCGCTCGTCATGTAGGCGACGGTGATGTCATTGTCGTTCTCGACGAGCTTGCGGAGGATGCCGCCCATCGAGATCACGTCGTCGTCCGGATGCGGCGAGAAGCAGATGATCTTGCGGCCGACGGGCAATTTCGACTTGCCGCGGATCTTGGCGCCGAGGACGTTGAAGACTTTGCCATTCACCTCGCCCGGCGATCCGAATTTGGCGACCAGCGACGACATGCGCGCGTCTGCGTAGTCGCGCTGTGTGAGCTTGAGGATCGCCTTGTCGGTGCGCTGCGACAGCCAAATCACCGCACGAACGATGAGCTCCTGATTCCATTGCACCTCGTCGACGAGCCAAGGCGTCTTGATGCGCGTGAGCGCGACCGCTGCGGCCCGGTCGAGGTAGAAGGTCGTGTTCGGGTGGCCCTGCAGGAAGGTCGCCGCGACTTCGACGTCGACGTCGCCCTCGACCGCGCGCTGGACGATGCTGGCCTTGTGCTCGCCGGTGGCGACGATGGCGATCTCGCGCGCGTCGAGGATCGTCGCGATGCCCATCGTGACCGCTTCCCGCGGGACGTACTCTTCGCCGAAGAAATCCGCAGCGGCATCCTTGCGAGTAACGGCGTCGAGCGTGACGAGACGCGTGCGGCTCTCGGCGCCCGACCCTGGTTCGTTAAAGCCGATGTGCCCGGTCTTGCCGATGCCAAGGATCTGAAAATCGATGCCGCCGGCGCGCTGAATCTCCATCTCGTAGCGCTTGGCCGCATCGTCGATCTGCCCGCGCGAGACGTCACCCGGCGGGATGTGCACGTTTTCCGGTGCAATGTCGATTCGTGAAAAGAGATTCTCCCACATGAACCGGTGGTAGGAGTGAATGCTCTCTTTCGGCATGGGGTAGTACTCGTCGAGGTTGAACGTCGCGACGTTGGCGAAGCTCAATCCCTCGGTATCGTGCATGCGGATCAGCTCGCGGTAGATGCCGATCGGCGTCGAGCCGGTCGCGAGACCGAGCACCGTGCGTTCGCCGGCCGCGTTCCGTTCGCGGATCAGGGTCGCGATCCGGTTGGCGATGAGCCGCGCGATGTCGGCGTGGTCTTCGACGACGACCGTGCGAATACGCTCGGTGCGACTCGCGGTGCCGCTCGCGGTGTGGGCGGCGGAGGCGGCGTGGCCGGCGCCAAAAAAGGGCGCCGCGCGCTCACTCGGATCGCGGGCGCCCCTTTCCGTCCCGACCGCGTCCCGGCGTGAGCCAGCGACGGATCGGTCCATTGTACTCCTACCGAACGGGTGTTACGCGGAGAACGAGCTGCCGCAGCCGCAGCCGCCCGTGGAATTCGGATTCTTGAAGGTGAAACCGGAGCCCTGCATCGACGAGACATAGTCGATGACAACCCCGTTCAGGTATTGTGCCGAGAACGGATCGACGAACACGTTCCACTCGCCTTGGGCGACGACGAGATCATCTTCGGCGGCGGCGTCTTCGATCAACAGCCCGTACTTGAAGCCGCTGCAGCCGCCCGGTTGGACGCTGACGCGCAGCCCGCCCTTGGCCGGATCGACGCCTTCTTGCTCCATGAACTTCTTCACTTCCACGGAGGCGACCGGTGTTACTGTCACCATCACCTCCGGCTGATTCATCGTGCTCATCGTGGAGCCTCCAGTAGATTCAGCCAAGTGCTAGCGGCCGTGGTACATACGAATAATAGCGAACGAGGGAAGCGGCTTCAATCGGCGGCCATCGATACGGCCTCGCCCGCCTGCATGGCCGGGGGCGGAACCTCGCTTCTGAAGGACCGCGCGATCCAAATGAACGCAACCAGGGCGATGGCCAGCAGGATGAGGCCGTTGCCGAGCTCACCGAAAACGAGCTTGCCGATGCCAAATAACGTGGCGTAGACGGCGATGATCCCGGCGACCCAATTCGTCCAGGCGAGCGCGCCGCCCGGCGTCGACTCGCGACCGAAGCCCAGTCGGTCCGAGACGCGCGCCCAGCCCGGTCCGCCCGGCCGCACGCGCAGATAGAACGCGTCGAGCGTTTCGTCCGGCTCCGGAGCGGTCATGTAGGTCACCGCGAGCCATACGATCGTGCTCACTACGACCGTCACGAGCATCGTCACCGCCACGACGCGAGGATCATCCTTCGGGTAATGGGCGACGATGAACGGGTGCGCGGCGAGCGAGACCACCGCCGAGATGATCATGGCGCTGATCTCGCTCCAGGCGTTGATCCGCCACCAGTACCAGCGGAGGATCAGCACGAGGCCCGTGCCTGAGCCAAGGGCGAGGAGGAACTCCCAAGCGCCTTGCACGGTGTCGAGCTGCCAGGCGACCACGGCCGACGCGAGAAAGAGCCCGATCGTCGTCCACCGCGACATGTTCACGTAGTGCCGCTCGGTCGCGGTCTTATTGATGAATCTCTTATAAAAGTCGTTGACCAGATACGACGCGCCCCAGTTGAGCTGCGTCCCGACCGTCGACATGTAGGCGGCCGCAAACCCGGCCATCATGACGCCTTTCCACGGGGTCGGCAGCAGGTCGACGAACGCCTGCACGTACGCCGCTTCGTGGTCGTGCGTCGGCCCGATGCCGGCGGGATAGAGCAGGATCGTGGCGAGCGCGGTGACGATCCAGGGCCACGGGCGGATCGCGTAGTGCGCCACTTGGAAGAACAGCGTCGCCAACACGCCGTCGCGCTCCGTCTTCGCTGAAAAAATGCGCTGCGCCACGTAACCGCCGCCGCCAGGCTCGGCACCGGGATACCAGGCGGCCCACCACTGGACGGAGAGGAAGACGCCGAGCGCGAGCATCGGCATCCAGGTGTATGCCTCGATGCCATGGCCGGTGAACTTGACCGGCAACACCGACAGCGCCGCAGTCGAGCTGCCGAAGTGCGCGGCGACCCCAGCCTTCAGCTTGGCCATGCCGCCGACGGCGCGAACGGCGTACACGGCGAGGATGACCACGGCCGACATTTTGACCACGAACTGCACGAGGTCAGTCCATAGCACGGCCCACATGCCGGCTGCCACGGAGTACGACATCGTGACGAGGAAGCAGATGCCGACGGCGATCACCTGGCCTGAAATGGTCATACCCGCCACGTGTACGTCGCGTAGGCCGAGCGAGATCGTGAGGATTTTGATCATGGCCCGCGTCACCCAGCCGAGGATGATCAGATTGATCGGCAGCGCGAGATAGAGCGCGCGAAACCCGCGCAGCACCGCCGCGCGCTTGCCGCTGTAGCGCACTTCCGCGAGCTCGACGTCGGTCATCACCTGCGCCCGCCGCCAGAGTCGGGCAAAGAAGAACACGGTGAGCATGCCGCTCATCAGCATGTTCCACCACAGCCAGTTGCCGGCGACGCCGTTCGATGTGACGATGCCCGTCACAACGAGCGGCGTGTCGGCCGCAAAGGTGGTTGCGACCATCGATGCGCCGGCGAGCCACCAGGCGACCTGGCGCCCGGAGATGAAGTACTCCTCCAGGTTCTCGCCGCCTCGCTTCGTGTAGAAGAGGCCGATCCCCGCCGACAGCGCGAAGTAAGCAGCGACGATCAGCCAATCGATCCAGGAGAGCGTCATGGGCGACGCGGGGCGGAGGGTGAGGACCTGCGGGGGCCACTCGGAGCAGCGTTCAAGATCGTCGCCATGACGGCATCGGCAAGCGCCACCCGCCACCGCCCGATCCGGTTGTTGGCTCGCGTGGGGTCGACGCGGTTGCTCAGCAGGATGATGAACACGTCGTGCGCCGGGTCGATCCAGATCGACGTGCCAGTGAATCCCGTATGGCCAAACGCGCGTGCCGACATGAGGTGCCCCGCCGAATTCGTTCCCGTCGGCTTCTGCCAGCCCAATGCGCGATCCCCGACCTGGCGCGTGGTGAACAGCTCGATCTCGGGCGCCGGCAGAATGCGCGCGCCGGAGATCAGACCGCGATTCAAGTACATGCGCGCGAAGCGGGACAGGTCGTGGGCGCTGCTGAACAAGCCTGCGTGCGCCGACACGCCACCCAAATAGTACGCGCGCTCATCATGCACTTTGCCGTGCACGAGTCCCCCGCGGCGCGGATCGACCTCCGTGGGCGCGATGCGCGCGAGCAGCGAGGCTGGCGGGTTGTACATCGTCTCGTGCATTCCCGCCGGCTTGAACACGCGATCGTGCAGGTAGGCGTCGAGCGTCTGCCCGGTGATCGCCTGGAGCACGCGCCCGAGCATGTACGCACCGATGTCGCTGTAGACCATCCTGGCGCCCGGAAGCGTGTCGAGCGGCGTGGCGAACATGAGCTTGGCAAGGCTGTCCGGGTCGTGGGTGATCTCGTCGTAGGCCTTGAATGCGGGCAACCCCGACGTGTGCGTCAGCAGATGCTTGACGGTGACCAGCTGCTTGCTCGGCCCGGTCCACGATGGCAGGTACCTCTGGACCGGTGCATCGAGATCGATCCGGCCCTGCGAGTGGAGAATCATGATCCCGCTCGTGAGGCCGATCACCTTCGTCAACGACGCCAGGTCCCAGAGGGTATGATCGTCCGGCACCGGGCTCGGCGCCCAATCGAGATGCCCGACCGCGTACTCGTCGAGCACGCTGCTCGAGGTGCCAACCACGGCGATCGCGCCGGGGAAGGCGCTGTCGGCGCGGGCGCGATTCATGACGTCTCTCACCGAGTCGCGGATCGCCGCCACCGCGTGCGCTGAGAGTGCGGGCATTTGTTGCGACGTGGACCGCGTGCCATCTTGTACCGGCGTCGCGCCCGCACGACGACAGGCCGTCGCCAGGACGAGCGCGCCGAGCGGCGCACACCACATGAGCGTAGCAGCAACATGCTTACTCGGACTATACGATCCATGCCGATCGGACGATGGACGCGCCCTCACGCGCGACAAATCGCGCCAGCGGCTGTCGTGACTGCGTCGCTTCTGTCGCTCGGGGCCTGCCGGAGCGCCTCGCCCCAAGCGGCGGGCACGCGCGTCGTGGTTCAGCCTGGAATCACGGTGCTCCTCGAGGACAGCCTGTCGCTCATCCGGGGCAAACGCATCGCGCTCCTCACCAATCAGACTGGCGTCGACGAGCGCGGCGTCTCCGACATCGAGCTGCTGCGCGGCGACCGTGCGCGCGCTGCCGGCGTGACTCTCGTGCGGCTGTTCTCCCCCGAGCACGGCATACGCGGAACGGAAGACCGCCAGCACCTTGCGAGCGGGATCGACGAGCGGAGCGGTCTCCCCGTGATCTCGCTTTACACGACGACGGCCATTGCGCCGCCCGACAGCTTGCTCGGCGATCTGGATGCGCTCGTGTTCGACTTGCAGGACGTCGGTACGCGGACGTGGACGTACGTCGGCTCGATGATCTACTCGCTGCGCGCTGCCGCGCGACGTCGACTCCCGATCATCGTGCTCGATCGGCCGAACCCGATCACCGGCATGGACGTCGACGGCCCGATGCTCGACACGGCGCTCTCCAATGCGAACGAGCAGTCGGCCGAGCGTGCCGCGAAGCCGTATGCGCTCTACCCGTTTCCGTTGCGTCATGGAATGACGATGGGCGAACTGGCCCTGTTTTACAACAGCGTACTCGCGATTCACGCGCCGTTGCACGTGGTGCCTGCGGCGGGATGGCGGCGCGCGATGTGGTTCGACGAGACGGGCCTCCCGTGGGTACGGCCGTCGCCCAATCTGCCGACGCTGGCCAGCGCGCTCATCTATCCGTCGCTCGTGGCGCTCGAGGGCTCGAACGTCTCTGTGGGCCGCGGCACTCCCGACGCTTTCGAGCACTTTGGCGCCCCATGGCTCGCTGCCGCCGACGCCGCGCGCTGGCTCAACGCACGAGGCTTGGCCGGGATTCGGTTCGTCGTCGATTCGTTCTCACCCGTCAGTCCCGGCGACGGCAAATACCCCGGCCGCCGGATCCCTGGAATCAAGATCCAAATCACGGATCGCAACCGCATCCAATCCGGCCATGTCGCCGCGGCGATCGTTGCGGCGCTCGTTGCCGTGAATCGCGATTCGCTGCGAATCGACCCGAGCGTGTTCGACGAGCGTTTCGGAAGCGCGGCCGGTCGCGCGG
>JBIOHX010000164.1:0-8357 GCA_044449465.1 Gemmatimonadales bacterium
CCGGTAGTCGGCGAGCGTCGCGCGGCGGACCGGGCTTTCGACGACCATCGCCGCCTCGGACTGCGCCAGCGCGAACGGCGGCGCCGAGCCGCCGGCTGCAACGTGTACGCCCTGCTGCACGCGGGCGCCGACGGCCGGCCAGAGCAAATACGCGTTCGCGCCGACGCCACGCGCCGCCGATTCCGCTCCCGAGCGTCCATAACCCAAATGCACGGTCACAGCGTCGTCCGCGTGGCCGGGCACGACGAACGCGGCGATCGCGAGATGCCGCGGACCGTCGGACAGCGTCAGCGCATCGCCGTTGCCCACACCGAGGCGGCGCGCGGTTGCGGGACTCACGAGCGCGGCGTTTCCCCAGGTGAGCTGCGTGATCGGCGCCGGCAGCTCCTGAAGCCAGCCGTTATTGGCGTAGCCGCCATCGTGCACTTTGGGATCCAGCGCGTAGATCACGTCCACGGTTCCGGCCGCTGCGATCGCCGCGTCACCGGTTCGGATCTGCGACGCTGCCGGCGCCGACGACGCGCTGCGCGCGGTCGTGCTCGTATCCGACACGACGCCTCGCTGCAACGCCTCTGACCAGGCCGCGTCGGCATCGCCCGCAAAACGCTTGGCGACCGACTCGCGCAGGAGTTGGTAACCCGCTCCGGGGCTCACACTGGCGCCGCCGAGCGCGGCGTAGAGCTCCGCCGGCGACTGCGATTCGTAGAGCGGTCGTACCAGCGGCTGCACGATCGACAGCGTACCGTCGTACGCGCGCGCGTCGCCCCACGATTCGAGATAGTGCGACATCGGCACGAACCAGCGCACATCGCGCGCGGTCTCGTTCTCGTACGCGCCGAGGTAGCCCGCGTTCGGCACCGTCCGCAGGAGCGACGAGAAGTCGAGCGATTGTGGGGTGGCATACGACGGATTGCCGCCGATGACGACGAGCGTGTCGACCTCGCGCGCTTTCAGCGCGGCGACGAGCTCGTCGAACGGGCGGATGGCGATCTGCCCGCCGATCAGCGGCGACGGTGCGTACCAGGTGGTCTGCCCCGAGGCTCCGATCGCCGCATTGATGCCGTCGACGGCGTCGCGCACATCGCGCGGCAGCGACGCGCCCCCAACGACGGCGGCGCGTCCTCGATGCGCCGTCAGGTCCCGTGCCACGGCGGCGACCCATGCCGGCATCGGCGCAGACACGGCGCCGCCGCGCACGAGCGATGCCAACGCGTGAACGACGGAAGTGGTATCTGCCGGCCGAAGCGCAAAGCGATGATCGGCGGCGGCGCCGGTCGGCGTGAAGCTCGACTCGATCACGTAGAGCCGATTCATCGCGTCCGACGGCGACGCCAGCCGGCGGCGATCCGCAAATTGCCGAGCGTACCGCAGATGGAACGGTCCGCTCGCCAGAAAATCGCTGTCGATCGCGAGAATCACGTCGGCCGACGAGAAGTCGTAGTGGGGCACGACCCTGGTGGCTGAGTCTACCCCAAACGGCGCATACATGTGGACGTGCGCGCCGGGGTACACGGCGAGCAGGCGCCCGAGCAGCTCCTCGTCGAGCGGCGACGAGCTCGGTTCGATGAGCAGCCGCAGCTTGCTGCCATTCGTACCGACGCGCATGCGTAATGCCGCCGGTGCGATCGCTGCCGCAATCGAGCTCCAGGGTACGCGCGCGGTGCCGACGCGCGCCGACTTCGCGCGATCCGGGTCGTAGAGTTGAAGCACCGACGCCTGATGGATCGGCCCGGAAGCGCCGAGGCTGGCCGGATGCTGCGGATTGCCTTCGACCTTCGTTGGCCGGCCGTCGTGGCTCTCGACGATCAACCCGGTCGCGCACCCGTCGACGCACATCGCGGTGGCGTAGTACTGTCCGACGCCCGGAGTCAGCTCGGGCCGGTTGTCGGCGTACGGCAGTATGTGTTCGGCCGGCATTCGCGCGCAGCCGCCGAGGCCCGCGAGCGCGACACTCGCGCCGGCGAGGCGCAGGAACTCGCGCCGGTCGAGCTCCGGCCCTGACGAGTGGTCGGACGAGTGGTGGTCGTGAGACATGCGCGTCAGCGGTGACAGGTGGAACAGTCGGTCAGCCGGCGTATCGACAGATCGTGCATGAGTCGCACGCCGATCGAGTCGACGTGCGGCCTGTCGTGCGCGGCGTCCCAACCCATCGCCGTGACGGCGGCGGGTGGCCGCAGATGCGGCGCCGGATCGCGATGGCAGCTTACGCACCAGCTCATGGAGAGGGGCGTGGCCTGCTCGACGCGCGCCATCCGGTCCACACGTCCATGACAGGTCTCACATCCGACGCCCTTCGCCACGTGAATGGAGTGGTCGAAGAAGACGAAATCGGGCAGCGCATCGACGCGTCGCCACGCAATCGGCCGGCCGGTCTCCATGCTCCGTCGCACGGGCGCGAACATCGCCGTCGCCAGCGTCGGCTGGTTGTGGCAGCCGATGCACGCCGCGGTCGGCGGAATGCCGGCGCTCGCCGCACCTTCGACCGACGCGTGGCAATAGCGACAATCCAGTTGCAGGGCGCCCGCATGCAACCGATGGTCGAACGGAATTGGTTGTGGCACGTTAGCCCGCTCGCCAGTGGCAAACGAGGTACGAACCCACAACATGAGGCCGAGAGGAACGCCGCCGGCCACCGCAATGAGTCCGAGCAGCGATCCTCTGGCCACGACATTGGTCCATCGTGGGAAGAGCGCAGGCATGAGCTGACGTTTGTGCGCGGGCCTGTTGCACAAATCGCTCCGTACAGTTCGGAGCCGATGGTATTTGGTCTCGAGCTCGCCGCGGGGCGTGGCCGCGCTGCGAACAGGCTTCGGCCGATCGGCCGCCGTTGCGGTCTGCGCGGTGACGTCAGCCGCGATCAATCAGTCAGCATTGGTTCGCCGCCGCCGGGTACCGCTCGACCGGCGGGGCGCGGATGGCGCGCGTCCTGCAGAGCTGGTCACCCGCACACACTCGCACAGTCTCGCGCGACGCAAACGGCTCGATCCATGAATTTGCGCACGGTTTTGGCGTGGCTGCCGGACGAACAGCGTCAGCGTGTCAAGGACACGGCACGGGCTTGGCGCCAGCGAACGATCGAGTCATTCCTGTCCTATCGCGCCGCGGAGCTCGAGGCATCGCTGCGCCGCATTGGTCTCAGCGACGGCTCGTCCGTGATGATGCACTCGGCGTTCGGTCCGTTGAACGGCTTCGACGGCGAGGCGCAGCATGTGATCGACTGCGTGCTGGACGTCATCGGCGCGCGGGGACACCTGTTCATGGTCTCGCTCCCCTATGCCGGCGCGGCGCGAGCCTATCTCGCCGCCGAGCAGGTCTTCGATGTGCGCCGCACTCCGTCGCAGATGGGGATCGTGTCGGAATTATTCCGAAGGCGGAGCGACGTCGTCCGCAGCGCGAATCCGCTGCATCCAGTGCTGGCATGGGGTCCTCGCGCGGAATGGGTGATCGCGGACCATGAGACGCTCGCGCATTCGTGCGGCAAGGGCTCGCCATTCGAGAAGATGCTCCAGCTCGATACTCGCGCGCTCTTCTTCGATGTCGGCATCGAGGTGCTGACGTTCATGCACTACCTCGAGGACAAATTCGAGGCGACAGCGCCGGTTCGCGTGTATTCCCCGGAGCCGATGCCCGTCGACTTCGTCGATCGCGCGGGTTTGCGCCGCCGCGTCGACGTGTACCCATTCTCGGCTGAAGCGATGGCGGCTCGCAACTTCGCGATCGTCTACGAGGAGATGGCGCGCCGCGGGCTAATTTGCCGCGAGCGCATCGGCAACACGACACTGCAGCTAACGTCGCTCCGGTCGGTGGTCGACGTGGGCGCCGAGTTGGTGGACCGGGGCACACATATATACGGGCGGGTCGGCGAAAACGTGCGCGTCCGGCCTGCAGTCGGCCTCGGCCCGCAGGGAATTGGCGCGGCGCTGCGCGAAGAGCTCGCCACCGGGCGCGTCGTGCGGCACGTCGACCGATTGGCGCAGCGCGTGATCGCCCCTGTCACCCGCAGCCTACGCGCTCGTGGGTTTCCGACCGCAGCGCGCCAAGAGGCCGAGCGCGACCGGCGGCAGGGATTGGGAGAGGACCCTGGGGCGCCGGCGTTCGCGACCGCCGCAGCGAGTTGGTTGAGGGCGGCGCAGGACCACTCCGCCGACGGCACGGGCGGCGTCGCGCGGACATATTCGCTGGTGCGTGGATGGTCTCCGTCGGACGCCGGCGCGACTGGCCGAGCGGTGGCGGCGCTCCTCGCGCACGCACGGGCGGGTGATACCGAGTTGCTCGACCGGAGCAGGCGCATGCTCGACTTCCTGGTCAGCGCGCAGCTTGCGAATGGCGGCTTCCTCGGACGCTGGCGCGAGTCGGGCGAGCATGCCAGTCAGCCGGCGACGTTTGCGACCGGGCAGGCGCTACTCGGCCTTGCCGCGGGCGCTGCAGCCTTTGGCGACGCCCGCTATCGGCAGGGGATGGCGCGCGCGGCCCACTGGCTCGTCGAGACTCAGGATTCGGACGGGTGTTGGCGCCCAGCGGTGGCCGTCGGCCTGCCGGATGACGCGAGCTATGACGGTGGGGCCGCGCTGGGGTTGCTCGCGGCGGCGCGGGCTACGCCGGCGCTCGCGTACGAGCGGGCGGCTCTTCGGAGTATCGAGTGGCTGCTTGCGCATCAGCGTCCGAACGGCTGGTTTGGCCGGGGTCGTATCGAGCAACCGACGCACCCGCTGTCGGACGCCATCGCGCACGTTTTTCGAGCCGTCGTCGAAGCGGCGGGCTTCACGCGCAACGAAAAGCTTCTCAATGCCGCGGTTGCCACCGGTGATTCTCTGGCCCGGGTGATCGGACTCGACGGATTCTTGGCCGGGCGCCTGCGCTCCGATTGGTCGCCCGCAGTGTCGTGGGCGAGCCCGAGTGGGACCGCGCACTTCGCGCACGGGCTGCTGCTCCTGCATGTCCAAACGGGACGTCCAGCCCATCTTGCGGCCGCACAGCGGGCCAACCGGTTCGTACGCCGTTCGCTGCGCCTGGCTGGGCCGGTCGGAGTGGTGGGGGGCGTGAAGGGCTGTTTTCCGATCGACGGCGAGAACGAGCAGTACGCTTTCACTGCGGTCGCGGCGGCGTGCGCCATCGATGCCAACGCCGTGGAGATGGCGCACGCGGCTCCGCCGCGCGGCGCGCGACACGCGTGACGCCGGCGCCGCGCGCGATCTACGTGTTTCATCTTCCAATCCACACGTTCGCGCTCTGGTACCTCGCGCGAACGATCAACACCGGCGATGCCACAGAGCGCGTTGTGCGGCTTGCGGCCTACCTCGTGATCGCCGCGTCGCTGCCGATTGGCGCCGCGATGGTTTCTTGGCGCCTGCTCGAACGGCCGATGCTGGACCTCAAGGATCGCTTCGCGCCGGTCAGCGTTCAGCGACTAGCGAGCGACTAGCGGGCGACTGACTACGCCTCAGTCGCGCCGCGTCGCCGTAGCCGCAACGAGGGCCGCGAGAAATGCACGGAGTCGGCGCCAAACCACCGGCGGAAGTTCGTGCCCGCCGTCGTGCGGCACCCAGGTCACCGCCGCGCCGGCGGACTCGACGAAATCCCGCAGCGCCTCGCCCGCCGCGAACGAAAGGTCGTCATCGGCCCGACCGTGACTGACGAGCACGGGCAGCCCGCGGAGTCGTTCGGCTAGCGGAAGCCACTGCCCGATCGAGATTCGGGATGACGACAGGAGCGCCAAACCGGCCAGCGAATTATCGCCGCGCAGTGCGGTGTCGCAGGCCAGCATTCCGCCCTGCGAGAAGCCGGCGAGCGCGAGCGGCAGGGCGCCCCAGCGCGCCTGGGCCGCACGGAGAAAGTCCGACAGGCCGGCGCGCGCCGCCGATGCGCCAGCCGGGTGCTCCGCCGCCAGGTCGCGCGGACCGGCCGCCCGCGCCAGCGCTCGCGCCTCGGCGTCGATGGCCCACCAGGCCCGTCCGCGCGGCACTGCTGGGCACGGACCCTCGGGCACCAGAAACCGCGCCCGCACGCCGAGCGACCGCGCGAACGGCGCGAGATCCTCAGCTCGCATCGAGTACCCATGGAGCAATACGACGAGGAGTGGCGCTTCGTCCGACGGCGAGATGACGCGCGTAGGCAGTCCGGCGAGGTCCATCGACTCTTCGTGCATCGCCCTCCGTCAGTCGTTCGACGCGCCCAGCGCCAACGGCGCGACCGCCGCCGAGTTGAGCGCACTGGCGGTTCCGCGGAATGCGACGGCGTCATTGTCAGCCTGTGGCCGACCCTGCGGCGGTGCCGATCGATGCAGCGAGATTCGCCGTTCTTCGCCTGGGCAGAGGTGAAAATAGTTGTCGGCAGCGACGAACCCGTCGAGCTCTATCCGGACCGCTTGAGCGAACCGGCGTGTTCGCACGACGGCCTCATACTCGCCGCGAGGCGCGGCGTGGAGCTCGGCCGCAAGGCCGACATCGCGCTCCACATGACTGGGCATTCCGCCGATGAAGTGCACCGCGCAGAGCGGCCCCCGCGGGCTGTCCAGCGTGATGGCTACGACGTCGTGCGACGGCGGACCAAACCGGTACGCATAACTCAGATCGTGAAAGCCGTCGAGGAGCGACATCGCGTTGAACGCGATAACGCCGTGGCCCGCGACGACCACGCGACCTGAGCCGGCGACGACGCGCACGTCCCCATCACGGTACAGCGCGATCGTCGCATTGCCATCGAACGCCTGAGCGTCGTCGTTCGCCACGTGGACGGTCAACCCGTTGCATCCCTCATCGCTGATCGACAGCGTGACCGGAGCCAATGCACGACGGAGATAGTACCACGCCGCCTTCGGATTGCCGGCCGCGTCGATGATGCCCCAGCCGGCACCTGGCCACAGGTCGCGCAGGAACCACACGAGACCGCCCCGCGTCAACGAGCCGGCGCGCCGCCATTCACTGAACACCGCGCTCATCACCTCGCCCGTCGCGACGCGACCGAGCGCCAAATAGCGCTCATGATCAGAGTAGCGCAGCCGCACCGGATCGACGTGGAATAGCTCCGCGACGTAATGGTCGCGCACGTCGTCGAAGTCCCATCCGGCTCCGAGATCGCGCGGCGACCGTTCTTTCCAAATGGACTGAGTCACCTTGGCGCCGCGCAGCACGGCTGAGGCATGCAGTGCTTGCGGCTCGGGAACGTTGGCGAAGGCGAGGCATTCGGACGCGAACCGCACCTCCGCGCGCCGCGCATCGTCGATGGGCCCGAAGTACGCGCCAACGCCGTAGTAAGACGTCGACCCGGCATTCACCTGGTGCGGGAAGCTTCCGCCATGGGCGGATGAGGGCCAGTAGGGCACCGCTGGACAGAGGTCGCGCGCGACGGCGGCAAGGTGCTCGTGAAACAACGCCGGTTGCCAGCGCTCGCGCGGTGCGCCCCACATCGCTGCCTGCTGTTCCACCTCGCTGTTGCCACAGAGCAAGGCGAGACTGGGACGACCCTGCAGGCGACCCAGCTGTTGGCGCGCTTCGATCTGCGCGAGGGCCACGAAGTCGGCATCGTCCGGGTAATCCATGTTGGCGAACATGAAGTCTTGCCAGAGCAGCACGCCGTGTGCGTCGCAGCGGTCGAGAAAGGCATCGCTCTCGTAGATCATGGTCCCGGCAACCCGAAGCATGTTCATGCCGGCGGCCACCACCTGCGCGAACGCGTCATCGAGCGCGCTCGCAGGGGCGTCGAGCGTGACGGGGTCCAACGGGGTCCAGCACGCGCCGCGGCAGAAGACGGGCGCACCATTGACCCGGATCTGAAAATCATCGTCGTCGGTGCTCAGGGATACCGATCGAAAGCCCACGCACCCGACGTCGATGTCGGTCGCGCCTCCGACATGCGACAGGCGCAGCGTGCCTTGATAGAGCGGCGAGGCGCCGTGCGTATGCGGATGCCAGGCCTCGACGTCCACGACCCGTGACTCCGCGGTCAAACGCCCGTCGCTCGAAGGCACGAGCGCGCATCGGATCGTTCGGCCCTCGCGCTCGAGCTCGAACTCGCCGGCCGTGAGTGGCGAGCCCTCGAGCGACCAGGCGCGGCAAGACACGCGCAGCATTCCGTCGCCGCGCGCGTCGATGCGAAGGTCGGCTAGCGAGACGCCTCGACGCCGCTCCAGACGGATCTCACGCCAGGGTCCGACGGCGGCGGCCGGAGGAGACCAGCCGGGGGTCCGGCCAAGAAGGCTCGTCCGATGCCAGCGAAGCTGCTGGTGCTCGACCATCGGCGCGCGCCAGCGCGGCCGCGGCCGGCGAGCGGCTAAGTACGCGTCGAGCGAGCGGAATCGAAGAACCAGCTCGTTCTCGGCGCCGAGAAGAGCATCGATGCGCCGCTCGTGTGCCGTGAAC
>JBIOHX010000165.1:0-8339 GCA_044449465.1 Gemmatimonadales bacterium
CGCGCGCGCCGACCAGCTCGTGTCGCTCGGCAACATCATGGAGTATCGAGGGCAGATGCCGCGCGCCGAGTCGATGTTCGTCCAGGCACTCACGATCCGCAGACGTCTCTACGGCGACCGCCATCCATTGGTCGCGGAAAGCCTCCACGAGCTTGGCTCGCTCTATGACGACTGGAAGCGCCCGCTGCAAGCGGATTCGGCGCTCGCCGCCTCCGTCGCGATCTACCGCGACCTGTATCCCAACGGAGACCCGCAGCTCGCCTCCGCTCTGCGCGCGCGCGCCATCTTTCTCGAACACTCCCAGCGCTTTCACGACGCGGAGCCGCTCGCCCGCGAAGCGATGGCGATGCGCCGGCGGTACTTCGGCCTGAGCTCGATCGAGGCCGCCTCGGCGGAGGAGGAGGTGGCGTACACGATGATCATGCAAGGCTCCTATGACGAGGCGGCGACGCTGAGTCGCGATGCCGTCCGCGTATTCCGCTCGATCGTTGGAGCCAACAACGCGATGGTGTTCCTCGCGCAGACGTATCTAGGCGACGCCTTGCGCGGTCAGGGACACTTTGCTGAAGCCGAGCCGCTTCTGTTAGGAGCCTATCAGCGGTTCGGCGAGCGGCCGAACCCGGTCACGGCCGCCTGGCGCGCCTACGCCCGCTCGGCACTGATGCGTCTCTATGCAGCCGAGGGGCGGACCGACGAGGCGGCGCGGTATCGCGAGGCGCGGTGAGCGGGACCCCGGAGGCGGCCCCGCCAAGGATTCATTCTTGATCCCGTGAGCTACCGATCCACCACCAGCCCGCTCGGGACCTTGTGCGGTACGAGCTTGTGCAGATCGCGGGCTGCGTCGTCGGTCAGGGCGCTCATGTAGTCCGTCAACTGATCGACGATCGCGGGCGGGACGACTACGCCGTTGAGCAGGGTGTCGCGCTGCGCGAGGATCGCGCTGCTGGTGTTGAGGAGCGTGCCCCGCAGCAGCGGCTCGAGCTGGAACGGATTGTAGGCCAGCAACGCCTTGTCCGATTCGCTGTAGTGCTCGATGAACGCTCGCAGGTCGACGATCGATCCGTCATGCCCATAGGGCCCCGTGAGCTCGACGTTGCGCAGAGGCGACGTCCGGAAACGATAGAGGTCGGCCGGATCGTTCGTCACATTGAAGCGGCCAAAGTCGTCACGGCCGCTCGGTCCGTTGCCTTCGCCCGGGCCGATCTGCGCCACGGCAACATCGTGAAATTGACGATCGCTGAGCGTCGGGCCCGTGTGGCAGACCGAGCATTTGAGGGACAGGAACTGCTGTGCTCCCGCCATCTGCCTGTCCGACAGCGCGCGGTCGTCGCCGGCGAGGAAACGGTCCCACGGCGTGCCCGTGAACGACAGTTGATCGACGAAGAAGCCGGCGATCGCGTTCGACGCGTAGGCAAAGTTCATGTCGTCGAACTTTTTCCCGGGGTACGCCTCCTCGAACATGCGCCGGTATTCCGGAATCTCGCCGAGCCGTTTCATGATGCCGGCCCAGATGTCGGTGAAATCGTCCGGCGCGATCGAGGCAAGCTCGTTGCCGCTGGTACCGCGCATCTCGGCGGGCGAGGTGACTGGGAACATCCCCAGCGCCGACACCGCGCCGAACTCGAACACGCGCGTCATCGCCGGCGTGAGCTGCGACCCTGCGGGGGTGTGAAACACTCCGTTCGCGTCGACCGACACCCGGCCGTCGAGGAACAGCTTGTCTTGGGCGAACAGATTGAACAGTGGCGGCGCGTTGCGTGCGATGAACGCTCCAGTGCCCGTCACGCGATTCGGGCCCAGCCCAACGCCACCCTGCCCGATCGATAGGCTGCGGCCGTCACCAGTCGCCAGATCGGGATGGTGGCAGGTCATGCACGAGATGTCGCGCGTGCCGGAGAGAATCTTGTCGAACGCCAGCGCCTGCCCGAGTCGCACCAGCGCCTGCCGTACAGGTGCCGGGTGAACCAGCGGCGTGATCCCGTGCATCTTCGCCAGGCCGCGCACCAGCGCGGCGAGCGAGTCGTCGTGCTTTCCTCCCCCTCCGTTGCGATCGAGAGCGGCGTTCCCGGACGCCGACCGCGGATCGAGCGACCGCGTCGAATCGCAACCGGCGACGGCCACGCCAGCGAACACGCACAATGACGACAGCAGGCGAACGCGAGAGACGCGCGGCATATCGACGCTCCGGAAGGTTGGACGAGGGCATCCGAAGCGTCATACGCGAAACACCCCGCCGACCCGACATCGGGGTTTCCAAGCCGCCTGGACCTACTTCTTTGCCGCCGCCGCGTTGGCCTTGCGCTCCTCCGCCGCCGACTCGGCGCGATAATGGGCAGCGCTATCCGGTTTGCCCAGCGAATCGAGCTCGATCGAGAGATCCTTCCGCGCATTTTGAAGGAATCCGTACGAGGACGTCGCTTGCCCCCGCAGCACGTCGTAGCCGGCCGCCGTCTCCACCCGCGCCTCGGCGAACCGGCGCTCGCGCAGCAGCGTGCGCCCAAGCTTGATGCGCGCGATTCCAGTATTGATGTGGTTGGGCCCCTGCGTCGCCGTGTAGCGCGCGATGGCGTCGCGGAAAAGCCCTTCGGCCTCGGCGTACCGCTTCTGCAGCAGCGCCGCCGTGCCGAGGTTCGACGTCGCGAGCGCGATGAGGTAGTGCTGATCGCCGTAGGCTGCGTGGTAGATCGTCAACATCCGCCGGTAGTACGGCTCGGCTTCGGCGTACCGGTCCCGCCCCATTTCGATGTTCGCCAACTCGTTGAGCGTCGACGCGACCAGCGGGTGCGCGTCCCCGTAGACGCGTTCGCGAATCGCGAGCGCGCGGTGCAACACCGAATCGGCCTCGTCGAACCGCTGCTCGCTCAGCAACGCGCGGCCGAGCATCGTGAGCGTCGCCGCCGTCTCGTAGTGATCGGGTCCGTAGAACCCTTCCATGATCGACAGCGCTTGCCGGTCGAACCCTTCCGCCTCCTTATAGCTGCCGCGATCGTACTGCGAGGCGCCGAGGTTGATGAGAATGTTCGCCACGCTCGGATGTCGCTCGCCGTAGAGGCGGCGGTAGGTCGCGAGCGCGCGCAGATTCAGCGAATCCGAAATCTCATAGTGGCCGGCGTAATAGTGTGCGTCGGCCAGAGCGCTCACGCTCGACGCCCGGTCGGCGGTCGGCGCGGCTGACGACGCGTAGCTGCGGACCGCCCGCTCGAGCACCGAGATCGCCTCGGGGTAGCGGCCACGCTCCTCGAGCGCGCGCCCTAGCGCGACGTTCGCGCTCGCCAGCTCAGGATGATTCGCCGGTAGCGCGCGCTCGTCGATCGCCACGGCCTGCCGCGCCAGGGCCTCGGCCTCGTCGAACTTGCCCTGATCGATGCGCAGCAGCCCGAGCGCGACGAGTCCCGCCGCGACATCCGGGTGGTTCGGTCCGTAGAGCGAGCGCCGCGTGTCGACTCCTGCGCCGAACAGCGAGTCGGCCCGCGCAAACAGCCCCATTTTCTGATAGATGCCGCCGAGCGTCAGATCGAGCTCCGCCTGTACCGCCGGCTCGGCCGTGAGACT
Organism: Gemmatimonadales bacterium; assembly: GCA_044449465.1. Taxonomy (GTDB): domain Bacteria; phylum Gemmatimonadota; class Gemmatimonadetes; order Gemmatimonadales; family Gemmatimonadaceae; genus JAQBQB01. The sequence goes on from JBIOHX010000165.1 coordinate 3,553, forward strand.
TCGCGCCTCGCGAAGCCCTCGATCGACCAACGTCACGACGTGCAGACTGTCCGCCGGCCCCACCGATTTGTCGCCGCCATTGAACAGGTCGAGCATGAACCGCTGGATCCGCTCGGTGCGAGCGGCCTGCGCCACGGCCGCGTCGCGAGCGCGGGCTAACCGGACGGTATAGAACACGACGAGAGCAATGCCGGCGGCGACGGCGAGCGCCGCGGCGCCAACCGACCGCCGGTTGCGGCGCACGAACTTGCCCATGCGATAGCCGGTGCGATCGGCGCGCGCCTCGAGCGGCTCGCCGGCCAGAAAGTGGTCGATGTCGCGCATCAACGCGTCGACGCTGTGGTACCGTCGCTGCGGATCCTTCTGCATCGCCGTCAGGCACAGCACGTCGAGGTCGGCCCACTCGCCGCTCGACGCGGCGCCGGCGTCGGGCGATGCGGCGCTCGGGCTCGCGGTGGCGGACTCCCGCGCTTCTCGTGCTTCCCGCGCCGCGAGTGACGGCCGCCGAGGCTCCTCCTCGGTGATGATGATATCGATCTCCTTCGGCGTGCGTTCAGAAAAGTCGAACGGCAGCCGCCCAACCACGAGCTCGTACAGAATGACGCCGAGGCTGTAGATGTCGGTGTGGGTGCCGATGCGGCCCGCGCGCACCTGCTCCGGCGCGGCGTACGCCGGCGTCATCAGCGGAACGCCCGTGCGCGTCTGGTCGGTCGCCACGTCCAGACTCTCGAGCTGCTTGGCGATGCCAAAGTCGAGCAGCTTCACCGCACCGTCGCTCGCCACGAGGATGTTCGACGGCTTGAGGTCGCGGTGGACGATGAGGTGTCGGTGCGCGTGCTGCACCGCCTCGCACACGTCGCGGAAGAGGCGCAGGCGTGCCGCGATACCAAGCGAGTGGCGCCGGCAGTACTCGGTGAGCGGAACGCCCTCGACGTATTCCATCACGAACCAGGGCGTGTCGTCGCGCAGCGTACCGGCGTCGTACAGGCGCGCGATCTTCGGATGGTTGAGCTGCGCGAGCGTGCGCTGTTCGCTCGTGAACCGCTCGCGCCGCGCCGGCGATAGCCAGGCATCGCGCAGGAACTTCACGGCGGCGCGGGTCTGCAGGTCGTCGCGCTCTGCGAGATACACGACGCCCATCCCGCCCTCGCCAAGCACGCGGACCAATCGGTACGGTCCGAACTGGTGAGTCGACGGCGAGAACGGAACGTCGCTGCCGAGCACCTTTTCGGCGACGCTCGCCACGCCGCGGTCGAGGACCGAGCCCCCGCGCGCGTCCTCGACGAGGAGGCTCAGGGTATCGTTGACCAGTGAAGGATCGTCGCCGCAGGCGGATTCCAGGAAGGCGCGCCGCTCGGAGTCGGGCAGCGCCGCCGCGTCGTGAAACAGCTCCTGAACCCGTTCCCAGCGTTCCGAATCCACCACTCCCCCTTCGGCCCTGCGTCGGGCCGGGTGACGTCCGTCAGCGCGCTAGTGACGGCTCCCCTTGGCGGTGCGGAGCTCACGTGCGAGCCAGGCCTTGGCCGCGCGCCAATCACGCAGCGCCGTCGATTCGGAGACGTCGAGCAGCTCGGCGGTTTCAGTGATCCCGAATCCGCCAAAGAACCGGCTCTCGACCAAGGCAGCCTGGCGTGGTTGGATCCGGGCCAGGTCTTCGAGCGCGCGATCCAGCTCGAGGAGATCGTCCGCGCAGGCCGTGCCGTCGGTGATCGCGTCGTCGAACGTGACGAGGGCGACGTCGCCCCCACGCTTGGCCGCGCGACGCCGGCGAGCCGCCTCGATGAGCACCTGGCGCATTGCCCTGGCGGCAATACGTTTGAAATGCGCGCGAGACGTACGCGCGACCCAGGTCGACGATTCGAGTTTCAGCCACGCCTCGTTCACGAGCGCGGTCGGACTCAGTGTGGCATTCGGATCGTTCCGCCGGACTCGGGTCGCGAGACGGCGCAGCTCTTCGTACGCCGCGCTGAACAGATCGTCGAGAGCCCGCCTGTCGTCCAGCAGTCCGCCAAGCTCACCCACATTCGGCTCTGGTGACATGAAATCTTGATGCAGATTGACGGTTTTTTGCGACCGTCTGCGCAATGCAGTGTGATCCCGCCCAGCGGACGGCGGTAAGCATGCACTTCCAGCGGCGCCGATGCAAACCTGACTGCACATTCGGGTTCGTCGAGTCGCCTGGCGTACGTCGAACGAGGCTGTGCTGTCCCCTCCCCCCTTCCATCCTCACTTCAGCGGAGAACGGAATATGATGCGGAAAACCTTGAGTCTCGTCGCGGCGGCAGGTCTCGTGGCCGTTTCGGCGGCCGGCGCGCAGAAGGGCAGCACCCCGATGTTCGGCCTGGGCTATACGGACGTGGGCCCGACGGTCGGCCTCGGCGGCCTCAATGGCGCGAGCGCGTCGTTCGGCGGCCGGTTGGAGCACGCCATCAAGGCGCTACCGGACATGGGGAACGGCATGCTCGGCATCCAGCTCGCCGCGGAGTACTACTCGTGGTCGAATATCGGCAGCAGCTTCAAGTACATCCCGCTCGGAGCGACGGCGAACTACCATTTCAACGTGCAATCGCAGCCGAAGCTTGACCCGTTCCTCGGCCTCGGACTTGGTTACGACATCGTCACCTGCAACGTTCAAGGCTTCGGCAACTGCGGCGGGTTTAGCAGCGGCCTTTACTTCATCGGTCGCGCCGGCGCGCGGTACTTCTTTGCACCGAACATGGCCGGGTATGCCGATGTCGGCGCCGGCGGCGCGACGCTGAACATCGGGCTGATGTTCAAGTTGCATTAGATCCCAGTTAATGCCGGCCGGGGCGGGATTCCGCCATCGGCCGGCATTCAGTTCGTAAACTCACATTCAACGCTCGAGATTCGGTTGGCCGAATCTCGAGCGTTTTCACTTTTTGATCATCTGATGTAACACCATGGAACAGATCTCAATGCGTCCCGTTACGCCGGCGAGGTAGGCCTCGTCATCGACTTGGACGCAAAATTCCCACCGATTCTCGAGCGGGTCGCTTCCCATCGGCGTATCCCCCTTCCCGCTTGAGCCTTCATCCCACCATCGACGATGGAACTGAAAATGTCGAAAAAAGGCCTCATCGCCCTCGGGGCAATGGTCGCGCTCGGCCAGGCGCTCCATGCGCAGACGTGTATCGGCTCGGCATCGTTTCTCTCCGGTCCCGCTCGAATTGGAGCCGGCGTTTCGATATCTGATAACGTAAAGAGCTACGGTCTCGATCTCGCGGTCGGCGCGCCTGCCGGCGCCTTTGGCTCGGCAACCGTGGCGCGAGCCGAATACGATGGTATCGATGGTGGAGGGACGGTGCTTGGTGCATCCGCCGGATACGCGATCGACGCCACACCGGCGAAAACGATGCAGTTCTGCCCACAGGTCGGATACGAATACCAATCGGGGCCAGATGTCGACTCCGGCTTTGGTACGATCAGCACTTCGGCTCACGACTTCAGTCTTGGCGGATCTTTTGGTGGTCGCGTCGCCGCCTCACCAACATTCGACTTCGTGCCCTTCGCAAGCGCCGCGTACGTGATCGCTCGAGCCGGCGAAACGTTCAATGGCACATCAAGCTCGGTTTCAGAGGACTTTGTTCAAATAGGCGTTGGTGCCGGCTTCGTTATCGGGCGCACTCTGACTCTGCAGCCGCTCGTCAGCTTTCCTGTCGGGCTTGAGGGGGGCAAGTCGATTTTTCAAATCGCCTTCGCGTTGAACTTCGGCTCAAGTCCAACGCCGTAGTACGTGGCCGAAGGCGCTGAAGCCAACCGCATTCTGTACGCGAAAGGCCAACGACGGACCGCCCGGAGCGATCTCGCTCCGAGCGGTTCGTGTCTATGCGACATGCCGGCCGCACTACGGCCGCGGCCCTCGGCGCGGCGCGCCCCCGACGACCGGCGCAGTCAGCGGAGGCTCGGGCACCACATCATCCCAGTTGATGATCGAGTTGAACACCATGTTGAACTCGCCGTGGTTCTGCCAGCGGTAGATCGGGTTGTTGGCGAACATCAGCACTCGCCCGTGTCCGTTGTGCGCGTTCGGGATGTCGACGGCGAACGCTTTGCCTTTGAGGTTGTCGGCACCCACCATCAGTCCGCTCAGCACTGACGCGTCGCCGCCGACGTACTCGGCTAGCACGTTCTCCTGATCGGCCACGCCGACATGGAACACCTGCGCCCCCTGGCCGAACTTGATCGGGAAGATCTTGTTCTCGTATCCATAGAAGACCGGATTGTTCGGCCGCGTGATCTCCGCCTGGATGAGCGGCTTCTGCGCCGTCACTCCGGCCGGCGTTTCCGTATCCACGGAGCGCGCGAGCCCGAACTCGATTGGATAACGTACCGACTGCAGCGTCGTGATCAGCGTGCCGCCGTCGTCGAGAAACTTGTCGATTGCGTCGACACCCGTCTGCCCAAAGCCGCCGGTGATGTCCGGCGACTCGCCGTACATGCCGAGGAACTTGTACTTGTCTGATTTCTCATATGGCACCGGCTTGGCCGCCGGCTTCGCGAGCACGGCGGTGCGCGTCATGTTTTGCGCCGCCATCAGAATCACGTCGTAGTCACGCTTGAGATCGCCCTTCTCGACCCGCTCCTTGTAGATCAGGTCGAACGGGATGCCGAACTGGTCGAAGGCATGACGATACCATCCCAGCTCCTGCGTCCCGCTCCACTGCGAGTAGATCGCCACGCGCGGCACGTTCGCGTCGTGCGTCGGCACGGTCGGCAGCGATGACAGCGCCGCGGCGGTCAGGCCGAGCGAGTCGATCTGCACGCGC
>JBIOHX010000166.1:0-8291 GCA_044449465.1 Gemmatimonadales bacterium
ACCGATTGGCGAATCGACTTCCATGCCTTGAGATCGGCCGGCTGCATCTGCTTTGTCGGGCCGGCGGTCGGCGCTGGCTGCTGCGCTGCGGCGGCCGAAGCCAAAACCAGGGCCATCGACGCCGCGGCGACGAGGCGCGGCCGGTGGGGGGCATTACGCATGACGGACTCCTCGTCCCTCGCGAGACGCGCTGCGGGCAAGTGTGGAGTGAAGAAGCTATGGTCGGCGCAAACCCCTGTCCATTGAACCCCAAGGCCGTCTCGTCACCAAGTACTTGCCGGATACATCCGCTGCGGATATAGTCGGCCATGAGCCGAACCGACCCGCGCAGCCTGCTCCCGCTGTCGCCCGTGGTGCTCCACCTCCTCCTCGTCCTCAGCGGCGGCGAGCGGCACGGCTACGCGATCGCGCGCGAGATCGAAAGCGCCACCGGCGGCCAGATTCGCATGGGGCCGGGCACGCTCTATGGCTCCATTCAACGCATGCTTTCATCGTCATTGATCGAGCCGGCTTTACACCGCCGCCGAACCAACGATGACGACGACGAACGACGGCGTTACTATCGCCTGACCACACTCGGCCGTCGCACGCTCGACCTCGAGCTCGAACGGCTCGCGCAGGTCATCGAGCTGGCGCGAGGCAAGCGCCTGCTTCGCGGGCCGGGGATCGCATGACGGCGCTCGACTCGATCATCACGCGCGCGTATCGCGCCGCGCTGCATTTGTATCCGCCGGCCTTCCGGCGCCGGTTTGGCGACGAGATGCTCGCGTTCGCCGCCGAAGGCATCGCCGCCGCAAGCCGGCGTGGAATGGCGGCCGCGGCGCGTGAGGCCGCGTATCTCGCCGCCGACGTCGCGCGCTCGGTGCCCAGTCAGTGGCTCTCGGCGTTCCGCGCCGCGCGGCAGCGCGCCGCCGCCGAGCAGCTACCCCGCGAAAACCCGAGAGACACCATGGACATCATCGCCCAGGATCTTCGCTTCGCGCTGCGCGGCCTCGCGCGGCGTCCCGCGTTTACCGTCGTCGCCGCGATCACGCTCGCGCTCGGGATCGGCGCCAACACGGCGATCTTCTCGGTAGTCGACGCCGTGCTCATTCGCGCGCTGCCCTTCGACGACCCCGGCCGTCTCGTCATGGTCTGGGGAACCCAGGGCGCCCAGGGTAGCCAAGGCGTATCGTACGCCGACTACGTCGACTGGCGCCGGGACAATCGTACGTTCGCTGACCTCGGCGCGTTGCGCGGGCAGAGCGTGAACCTCACTGGCGGCGACGTTCCCGACCGGCTCATCGGCGCGTTCGTCTCGGCGAGCTTGTTTCGCGTCGTCGGCGCGCACGTTAGTCGAGGCCGCGTATTCACGGACGCTGAAACCGAGCTCGCCACCACCGCACCGGTCGCCGTCATCTCGTACGAAGCGTGGCACTCGCGTTTCGGCGCCGACCCGGCGATGGTCGGACGGTCGATCACCGTCAACGGCACTGCGTTCACGGTCGTCGGCATCCTGGCGCCGAATACGCCGATGCCGCTCGGTTTCGCCGCCGACGTGTCGCTGCCGATCGGCTACTACCCCAACGCCCATGGCCTCGACCGCGGCACGCGCGGCATCTGGGTCGTCGGCCGCCTCGCGCCGGGAGCGACGATCGATGCCGCGCAGCACGACCTTTCCGCGATTGAGGCGCGGCTCGCCAACGCCTATTCCGCCACGAACGCCGGCACCGGCGCCGAAGTCCACTCGCTCGAGGAAGACACAGTCGGCCCTACCCGCGATCGACTGTTCGTCATCCTCGGCGCCGTTGCGCTGGTGCTGCTCATCGCCTGCGCCAACGTCGCCAACCTCCAGCTCGCGCGCGGAGCGTCGCGCTCCCGTGAGCTGTCGGTTCGCGCCGCGCTCGGCGCCGGCCGCGGGCGCATTGCGCAGCAGCTTCTTACCGAGAGCGTGGTGCTGTCCCTTTTCGGCGGCACACTGGGCGTGCTGCTCGCGATGGTGCTGACGCCGGCGCTGGTGTCGCTGATCGGCGCGCAGCTTCCGGTCGACGCTTCGAGCATTCACTTGAACGGCGTCGTGCTCGCGTTCGCGTTCGGCGTGTCGCTGGCGACCGGACTGCTGTTCGGCATCGCGCCGGCTTGGAAGTCCTCCCGCACTGATCTGGGCGACATGCTGCGCACGCGGACGGCAGGGCTGCGTCACCTCGCAACGCGCAACCTGCTGGTCGTCGTGCAGCTCGCGCTGTCGCTCGCCCTGCTCGCCTCGGCCGGCTTGCTTACGCGATCCCTGATGGCGCTTGGGCGCGTCGACCCAGGGTTCGACGGCGATCGGCTGCTCACGGCGCAGTTCCGCCTACCTCCGGCCAAGTACGATACGCCGGAGAAGATTTGGGCGATGTTCGATCGCACGATCGCCGAGATCCGCTCTCTCCCCGGGGTCGAATCGGCCGCGCTGGTGCGTGCGTCGCCCCTGAGCGGAAATGGCGAGAGCTATGCGGTGACCATCGATGGCCGGCCGCCGGTCAAGCCCGGCGACGCGCCATCGATGCAGCTCAACACCGTTACGACGGACTATTTCGCGACGATGCAGATTCCGATCGTCGCTGGGCGTGACATCGCGCCCACCGACCGAATCGGCGCACTCCCGGTGATCGTCGTCAATCGACTGTTCGCCGAGCAAACCTGGCCCGGCGAGTCGCCGATCGGGAAACGAATCCAAGTGAGTGGTGACTGGCGAACGGTCGTCGGCGTGGTGGGCGACACGAGGCATTTCACGCTCAACGAACAGCCGCTGCTGCAGGGATACATCCCGCATGCACAACGCCCCCAGGTTTTCACGAGCCTCGTCGTGCGCACGCGTGGCAACCCGCTCGATCTGGCGAAATCGGTGCGCGAAGCAATCTGGCGCGTCGACCGCGAGCAGCCGGTGTGGCGCTTCCGGTCGATGCAGCAAGATCTCGACGCGGTGGTGACTTCGTCAAAAACGACGGCGTGGCTGGTGATGTTGTTCGCGGTCGTAGCACTCGCCGTCGCGGCCGTCGGTGTGTATGGCGTGATGAGCTATACCATGTCGCAGCGAACGCAGGAGGTTGGCATTCGCATCGCGCTCGGCGCCAGCTCACGGCAGGTCGCCCGGATGGTCCTCGGCGAGGGTGCGCGGTTGATCGCGATCGCGGTCTGCGCCGGGCTCGTCGCGTCGATGGGCGCAGCGCGGCTGCTGCGAAGTCAGCTCTACGGCGTCGGACCCAATGACGTCGGCACCTTCGTCGCGGTGACGGCCGTGCTAGCGGTCGTCGCGGCGCTGGCCTGCTATCTACCGGCGCGGCGCGCGAGCCGCGTCGACCCGATGGTAGCGCTGCGCGCGGAGTGAGCGAGGGTTCGAGATGACGTGGCGCGGCTCGCCCGCGCCTCATCGCCCGATCAGCTTTCCTGAAACACGATACCCCGTCGCTCGTGACCGACCCATGCGGCGACCGCGCCGAGGGACAACACCGAGATCGCGGTGATCGCCATCGCGTTGGCGTAGCTGGTGTGTCGGGCGATCAGCGGCTCGATCGTCGTCACCGTGCCGGCGATCATGACGCCGCACTGATAGGCGAACCCCGGGAAGAACCCGCGCACCGAATTCGGCGCCAGCTCGTTGATGTGAGCCGGAATCACCCCCCAGGCGCCCTGCACCATGAACTGCATGATGAACGCGCCGAGCATGAGCAGCGGAATCGACGGCGCGTAGGCCCAAAGCGGAATCGCGACGATGGCGAGCAGCAGCGCGATGATGATCGACTTGCGGCGGCCGATGCGATCGGAGAAGTGGCCGAACAGGATGCCGCCGATGATCGCGCCGATGTTGCCGATCGCGGTGATCACGGCCCTCCGTTCCGGCGTCACGTGCCAGTCGCGCTGGAGAAAGGTCGGATACATGTCCTGTGTGCCGTGCGACACGAAGTTCATCATCGCCATCAGGAACACGAGGTAGATGAAGAGCTTCCAGTTCGACGCGATGCTGCGCCCGTAGGCCTTCCAGTCGCGCTCCCGCGTCCGTTGCCAGACTTCGGATTCTTTGACGTGCGAGCGGACATAGAGCGCGAGCAGCGCCGGCAGTCCGCCGATGAAGAACATCGGCCGCCAACCCCAGCGCGGGAACACGACGAAGTAGCACGCCGCCGCGAGCAGGTTGCCGAGCGCGTAGCCCTCCTGGAGGAATCCGGAGAAGATGCCGCGGCGGTGCGACGGTGCTTTCTCCATCGCCAGCGATGCGCCGACTCCCCATTCGCCGCCCATGCCGATGCCGAACAGCGCACGCATCACGATGAACGACGTGAAGCTGTGCGTGAAGCCGGTCGCGACCTCGATCACCGAGTAGAAGACGAGGTCGATCATCAGCGGCAGGCGACGCCCGTACCGATCCGCCATCAACCCGAACACGAACGCGCCCAGCGGTCGGAAGGCGAGTGTCGTCGCGATCGTGGCGCCCATCGCGACGTCGGACTCGCCGAACTCCTTGCCGATCGCCGTCAGCGCGAACGTGACGAGAAAGAAATCGAACGCATCGAGCGTCCAGCCGAGGAAACTGGCGATGACGGCGGCGCGGTGGCCGTCGACGCTGTGCGTCGGCGCGGTCGGCGCGTCGGGTGGCTGCTCCATGCGTGTCGTGTCTTCCCCCGGGCGATGAGTTCGTCGATCGGCGCGGGGAATATGGGGTGCGTGGCCCGGTGCCGCCACGCCAGACCCTTGTCTCCCTCTGCTGGCGGAGACGGACGCGGAAAGTGGAACGGGTCAGCGAAGCTTCAGCACCTGACCGACGTGAATGCGAGAGCTGGACAGATGGTTGAGCTTCTCGAGCGCATCCGACGTCGAGCCGTAACGGTGGGCGATCGTCCAGAGGTTGTCACCCGCGCGAACGGTGTAGGCGCGCACGTCGGCGAGGTCGCCCGCCGCCGATCCCGCCGTCGTCGACGCGGTCGCGTTCAACGCGATGCGCGGGCGCTCGACGTTCTGGTGCAGGACCGCCACGTGAAAGTGCGCCGGGTGATGCTCTTCCGTCGCTTCGATGACGTGCTGGTCCTCCAGCCGCACCAGGTTCGTGCGCAACCAACTGAGGCAGACGGGATTGCTCGGCTTTCGGAAGTCGACTGCCATACCGGTTGGATGTACCGATTTGGGCGACGCATTCCTCGGCTGCTCGTCGATTGGACGCGCGCCGCTCGTCACGACGATGCGTTCCCCGCAGGCTGCGTGGTACGCCGTGGCGAGCGAGTCGGCGAAGCGGAGCGTGTTCGGCAAGACGAACGGAAAGGTCACCCCGTCGAGGTCGAGGTCTTCGGTGATGGAGATGAGCTTGAGATCGCCGTCGACCGCGGCGCGGTAGATCGACTCCGGCGTCTCGAGAAACGCGAGGTCGATGTCGCGAGCGCTCGTATACATGAGATCGACGCTGGCCGGCGAGCCCCGCAGCGACTGCGCGCGCGCGGCGGATGCGGCAAGCACGACGGCGAAGGCCGCGGCGCTCGCCGCCGCGGCGATCGGACGATGGCTGATGCTCCACATGCCCAACTCATATTGCACCCGCCGTTCCGCCGCGCCGGCGGCGGCCTCGGCTCAATACCCCGCGGCGTGCCCGTCCTTGCGCGGATCGGATCCGGCGACATACCCGCGCGCGAGCTTGATGATCGCCTGGCTGCCGCCGAACTGCGACGGCCGCGCCACGCTCACCTCGTGCCCCATCGCTCTGAGCTGGGCGATGACGCTGTCGGCGATCACGGGTTCGACGATCACGCGCGTCCCGGTCTCGTGCCGGAAACGGCCGGCGTCCATCGCCTCCTGGATGTTCATGCCGAATACCAGCATGTTAATGAGGAATTGCGCATGCCCCTGGGCCTGCATCGCGCCGCCCATGAGCCCGAAGCTCATGTACGGCTCGTCGCCCGTGCCGTCGGGCGCGCTGCTCGGGCCCGGCTTCGTCACGAACCCTGGGATCAAGGTATGGAACGGCCGCTTGCCCGGCGCTACGGTGTTCGGCAGCCCCTCCTGCATCGTGAATCCGAGCCCGCGGTCCTGCAGCGCGAAGCCGGTGCCGGGCACCACCACGCCCGAGCCGAACTCGTCGAACAGGCTGTTGATGAACGAGACCATGTTGCCGTTCTTGTCGGCCACGGTCAGGTAGATCGTTTCGCTCGACGTGCGCTCGGGCCCCGGCTCGACGCGCACCGCCGCATGGTGCTCGTCGAGGTGACTCCGCCGCTCGGCGATGAAGTCGTCGGACAGCATGCGCGCCGGCGTGATGTCGAGATGGTCGGCATCGCCGACGTATCGCGCGAGATCGGCGTAGGCCAGCTTCTTGGCCTCGATGAGATGGTGCAGGTACGGCGCGCTGTTCTGCCCCATCGACTTGAGGTCGTACGGATCGAGGATGCGCAGCATCTCGAGCGTGGCGATCCCCTGGTTGTTCGGCGGGAGCTCCCAGATGCGATAGCCCTTGAACAGCGTCGAGATCGGTGTCACCCACGTCGGCCGATTCTTCTTCAGATCGTCGATCGTGAGAAAGCCGCCGAGCTCGTGCAGCCGCCCCACGATCTTCTGGCCGAGCGCGCCGCCGTAGAGCGCGGCCGGACCTTCCTTCGCGATCTCTCGCAGCGTGTTCGCGTAGTCGGGATTGCGGAACCACTCGCCCGGCTTCGGCGTGTGCCCGTCGATCAGGAACGTGGCCCGCCCGCCGTCGTCGCGCGCGAGAAGCCGCTCCTCGGGTGCCCAATCGCCGGAGATCACCGGCGTGACGGGGTATCCATTCTCGGCATAGTCGATGGCCGGCTGCAGCGCCTGGGCCAGCGTGATCGTGCCGTACTTCTTCAAGAGCGCGTCCCAGCCGGCGAGGGCCCCGGGCACGGTCACCGACTCGGCCCCGCGCTGGATCCGTGTCCGCCCCCGCTTCACGAGCTCCTCGCGCGTCATCAGCGATCCGGCGCGTCCGCTCGCGTTCAGCGCGACGAGATGCTTTTCCTTGGCGCTCCAGACGAGCGCGAACATGTCGCCGCCGACGCCGGTCATCATCGGCTCGACGACGGACAGTACCGCGGCCGCCGTCACCGCGGCGTCGATCGCGTTGCCGCCATTCTCCAGCACCCGGATCGCCGCCGACGTGGCGAGCGGCTGGCTCGTGGCGGCGACGCCGTTGGGTGCGTAAACCGGAGACCGTCCTGCCATCGTCGCGGCGCGCTGCGCGTCAGCGTGCGGGGCAAGGACGAACAGCGCGGCGACCAGCACGCCGCGCGCGGCCAATCGAGGCATTCGACATCTCCAATTCGGCAATTAGTATTGTGTTTCGAGAGGAAGCTCGCGCAACAACATACTCCCGGCGCCGCGCGTCGGCGAGAGCCTCGCTCCCCGCTCCTTGGTCATTCCGACGCCGCGAGCCGGTCGCGCGCGCCGAGCATCCCGAGGTCGTCGCGCGTATCGATGTCGCGCGGCATCGGAGCGTCCACCTCGACATACGCCAGTCGCCCTGGATCGCGCCCGACCACGGCCTTGGCCCCCCGGTCGCCCGAGAGTTCGGCGAGCTCGCCGAAAACCGCTCGCGCAAAGAGCACGGGATGCCCCTGCTCCCCGCGATATCGCGCCGCGACGATCGGCCGGCCGCGGGCCCGCCATTCAGCGATCACTCGGTCCACGACCGAGCGATCGATCGTCGGCTGGTCGCCGAGCGCGACGACCACTGCGGCGACGCTGGGATCGAGCGACGCGACCCCCGCGCGCAGTGAGCTCGCCAGCCCCGCCGCCCAGTCGTCGTTGACGACGATGCGCGCGCTCACGCCGGCCAGCGCCTCGCTCACACGCCGCGCCTCGCTCCCGACGACGGCGGTCATCATATCGGTCGCCGACCCCAACACGAGCGCGGCGCGGCGCACGATCGGCTCTCCGTCCATCAGTGCCAGCAGCTTCTGCGACCCGAACCGTCGGCCGCCGCCCGCGGCGAGAAGCAATCCGGCGATCACGGTGCGCCGGCTGGCAGCGCGGCCAACGCGCGTTTCAGTGTCTCGAGCGGCAACTGCGCGCAGCGCCGGCGGCCCGGCGGCGGCTCGCCGTCGAGCGCGCCGAATACCCACGGCAACGCGACGGCCGCCGCGCCGTCGATCGACATCCCTCGAACGTGCTCGGTGAGCCCCGCCGCCGACGCCACGCCGACGGCGCACGCGTCGGCCGTGAACCTGGCATCGGCCACCGTTCCGGGCTCGACCCGGAGCTGCACCCACACGCGATCCCCGCAGAGCGGGTTCGCTCCTACCGCCTGGGTCGTCGGCGCATCGAGCGACCCGCGG
>JBIOHX010000167.1:0-8278 GCA_044449465.1 Gemmatimonadales bacterium
AGGCGCCGGTCGCAATCATTCACGGCGACACGCGATAGTAGCCGCGCGTCGGGATGCCGAGCGATCCGCGCAGCACGGCCAGCGCATAGCGGGCGTCGAAGTCGGGCGAGGTCGACGCAAAGACGGCGCTCGCGGCGCGCGAGAGGTCGACCGACACGGCCACGGTGTCGTTGCGCGGTTCGGCGTCATCGGCCGACCGAACGACTGCGCGGAGCAACGACGGGCCCGCGGGTCCGTCGAGCTTCGCCTTGAAGTCATAGCTTCGCTCGGCGTACGGACCGAGCGAGTCGAGCGCGACGGATCCGAGCGAGCGGTCGCCGAACGCGAGGTCGATGCGTCCCGCGCGCGCGCCAGCACTGGCGGCGGCGATCGAGACGCGGACGTCGGCGCTGTCGCCGCTGACGACGGCGCGCGGCGCGTCGAGCGATGCGACCGCCGCGTCGCGGCGCGCCGCGTGAGCGAGCACAATCACTCGCGAGCCGCCGGGCAGCGTGGTGGCGGCCTCGGGATCGTCGACCTCGCCATCGGTGATGACGGTGAGCGGGTGGCCGGCGCCGAGCGCGCGATCGATGGCAGGGCGCAGACGCGAGGCCTGATCGCGAGGAGAAGTCGCGATATCGCCGCGGCGCACGGAGTCGCCGAAGACGAACACCGATTCGGCGCCGGCGCGGCGCACGGAGTCGAGCGCCGCGCGCCAGAGTGTGGTGCCGCCGCGCGCCATGCTCAACGAGCCATCGAGCGCGGCCCATACGGGGACTCGCGCGGCGCGCGTGGCCGGCGCGTCGAGGAGGAGCGCGACGACGACAACGATGGCGGCGATGCGGAGGATCGCGCCGAGGCGGATCGACCAGCCGCCGCGCAGCGCGTCGGAGCCGTACTGAACGAAGGCGACGACGAGACCCGCAACAAGCGCGATGAGCCACGGCGACATGCGCCGAAAGCTAGCGGGCGAGGTCGGTCAGAGGCCTAACGAGCGGCGAGCTTGGCGACGCCGTTGAGCGGCGCGTCGAGCGACGCGAGCAGCCGGTCGCGGATCTGCGTGAACGCGCCGCGTTCGGAATCCGGCACGGGATCGCCGCCGGTCGACTTGAGTGCCACCCTCGGGTCGCGCTGCTGGCCGCCGACGAGCACCTCGAAATGGAGGTGCGGACCCGTGCTCAGTCCCGTGCTGCCGACGTAGGCGATGGTTTGCCCGATGGTCACGTGCGACCCGGCGTGGATGCCGGCTTGGTAGCGGCTCAGGTGTCCGTAGCGCGTCACGAAACCGTTACGGTGGCGGATCTCGAGCAGGTTGCCGTAGCCGTTGCTCCACACCGCGCGGGTGACGACGCCATCACCGATCGCTCGCACGGGCGTCCCCATGGCCGCGGCGTAGTCCATGCCTTTGTGCTCGCGCATGCCGCCGAGGATTGGATGTTCGCGCATACCGAACACGCTGGAGATACGACGAAACTCCAGCGGCGCCCGGAGGAATGCGGCGCGCATCGACTTGCCGTTCTGATCGAAGTAGTCGCCGCTCACCGAGGCGCTGGTAAAGCGCACCGCGTCGATGAGCGTGCCCGAGAGCTTGAACGTCGCGGCGATCACGTTGCCGATTCGGACCGCGCCGCTCGGCGCCTTCAATCGCTCAGCCACGACTTTGAACTCGTCACCGACCTGGAGGTCGCGGCTCATGTCGACGCGATACTCGTAGACGTCGGCGAGCGCCCAGGCGAGCTGTTGGCGCGCGCCGGTGGGCAGATCGTTCTTGGCGCTCGAGTCCATCGCATCGTAGAGATTCGATGCGATGGTGCCGCCGACGACAATCGTGTCGGTCGCCCACGGCAGGCGTTCCTCCGTACCGGCCCAGACGTCGCCGGTGCGGCGCAAATGGAGGAGGCGGTCGGTCGCGAGCTGGAGGGTGACCTCGGAGGGCGACGAGTCGGCCGCCTCTGAGCGAATCGTCACCGGCATGCCCGCGGGAATGCGGCGCTCGTTCAGCGACGCGCCGGTCGTTGCGGCCTGCAGGGCGCGGGTGACCGCAGCGTCGTCCATTCCGCCGCGTTTGAGGAGGGCGCCGAGGGACTCACCGCGGCCGAGGGTGTCGAAGCGCAACTTCCAGGTCGGCACGGCCGCCTGCGTTGCAAGCACGTCGGCGGCTTTGCGATCGGGGTCGGGAAGCTGCGGGGTGAAGCGAAGCGCGGCGGCGAAGAGGAGCGCAACCAGAAAGTACAGGCCAAACCGAATGAGGTTCGGCTTCAATCCATCTGTCTCCGAATGAAGGTCGGAATCTCCATGTCACTGAGATCTTGCGACGACTTTTCGGGCGACGCGGGCCGCGGCGCGCGCGGAATTTCGGGCCGTTGCGCGGCACCGGCGACGCGTGCCGGGCGATTTGCCGGGAACGGGATGACCGGCGCGCCTTTGCTGGGAAGGACGACACTCGAGTGCTCGTGCGACGACAGGCCGACCTGCAGCGCGCGGTCGAAGCCGGTAGCGATGACGGTGACGCGAATCTCGCCCTGCATTGCCGGCTCGTGGACCGCGCCGAAGATGATCTCCGCGTCGTCGCCGACCGCGTCGTGAATGATCTCGTTGATTTGATGCACTTCACCGAGCGTGAGGTCGGCGCCGCCCGTGATGTTCACGAGCACGCCGGTCGCGCCGGAGATGCTGACGTTGTCGAGCAGCGGCGAGCTGATGGCCTGCTGCGCGGCTTCCATGGCGCGGTTCTCGCCGCGGCCTACGCCGGTGCCCATGAGCGCCGAGCCGCCGGCCTGCATGACGGTGCGCACGTCGGCAAAGTCGACGTTCACGAGGCCCGTTACGCTGATGAGCGACGAGATGCCCTGCGTGGCGTGCAGCAGCACCTCGTCGGCCTTTTTGAGAGCGTCCTGGAACGGAATGCCCTTGCCGACGACGGCGAGGAGGCGCTCGTTCGGCACGACGATCATCGTGTCGACGTTCTTGCGCATGTCGGCGATGCCCTGCTCCGCCTGACGCATGCGCTTGCGTCCTTCGAATAGGAAGGGCTTGGTGACGATGCCGACGGTGAGCGCGCCCGCTTCCTTCGCGAGCTCGGCAATCACCGGCGCGGCACCGGTGCCCGTGCCACCGCCCATGCCGCAGGTGATGAAGACGAGATCGGCATTGCACAGCGAGCGGCCGACTTCGTCGCGATTCTCTTCGATGGCCTGACGTCCGATCTCAGGGCGCGCGCCGGCCCCGAGGCCGCGCGTGAGCTTCTTCCCGATCTGAACTTTCACGTCGGACTTGGACGTGAGCAGCGCCTGTGCGTCGGTGTTGATCGAGATGAATTCGACGCCCTCGAGTCGCTCGTCGATCATGCGATTGACCGCGTTGCCGCCGCCACCGCCTACGCCCACCACCTTCATGCGGGCGTTTTGAGTCGCGCTCTCTTCGAACTCGAAGATCATTGAGAACGGTCCATTACTTCAGTGTGGCTGATCGGAACGGCAGGAAGGAACTGCAACTCGGTGACGAGCGGGGCCGAGGAAACAGGGCGAAGGCCGTCGGCCGGTCGTCGGAAAAGGCTCGGGCAATATAATGCTTTCTGGTTTTCCGACTACCCCTCTTCAGACGACGATGTGGAAAAAGAATCACAGCGCCGAACTGCCCGACTTATCCACAGTTACGAGCGAAAGAACAGTTATTTGATCGACCGGCTTCGAGGCCAAATGTGGATTACCCTGGCATGGCCGTAGCCCTAGCGAGTCAACACCTTGGGCGTCGCGAATGCACGTGGGTCAGAAGAAATCCTGGAGCCAAAAGCGGATCTTTGCGGCGATCCCGTCCATCCCCTTTCCGATGGGCGTCCGTTTGGCGCTCGTGGCTCCGCCGAGCGCGATCCGGTTTCCCCCGTACTGCGCCAAGCCAACGACCGTCGCGAATCGGGGCGCCTCGATCGAATCGAACAAGCCCCCGAGGTTTTCCTTGGGCACCCCGATTCGAACTCCGGTACCGAACACGTCGCTCGCCAGCTCCGCGGCGCCCTGCATTGCCGCCGCACCGCCGCCGAGCACGACGCCCGCACTCAATTTCCCCGCGAAGCCCGCGGCAGCGATCTCGCGCTCCACGAGACCGAAGATCTCGTCCATGCGCTGGTGAATGATGTGCGCCAATAGCTCGCGCGGGATCTGCCGATCGCCCTGCGCCACGGTGCTCGGCAGCTGAATGACCTCGGAAGGATCAATCAGCGGCTCGTAGGCGCAACCATATCGCTCCTTGATGCGCTCCGCGTCGGCCTGCGTCACACCCAGCCCGTGAACGATGTCGCTCGTGACGTTGTTCCCGCCGAAGGCGACGGTGCCGAGGTGGCGAATCTTTCCCTCATGAAACACGGCCAGGTCGGTCGTTCCGGCGCCCATCTCGACGAGCGCAGTCCCGAGCTCCTTCTCATCTTCTGTAAGTACGGCTAAGGCACTCGCGAGTGGCTCGAGGACGAGCTCGCGAACCTTGTACCCGGCCCGCTCCACGGACTTGCGCAAATTGGCCGCGGGCGAGCTGCCGATGGTGACGAGGTACATCTCGGTCTCGAGGCGCGTGCCGCTCATGCCGATCGGATCGCGAATGCCGGTGTTGCGGTCGACCGTGTATTCCTGCGGGATCGCATGCAACAGCTCGCGGTCTTGGGGGATGGCCTGAGCCCGCGCGACTTCGTTGGCACGGTCGACATCCGATTTTTCGATCTCGTCATGGCTCACCGCGACGATGCCTTTGCTCGTCATCGCCTGCACGTGCTCGCCGGCGATTCCGGCATACACTTCCTCGACCTTGACGCCGGCCATCCGCTCGGCGTCCTGCATCGCCTTGCGGATAGAGCGTGTGGTCTCCTCGATGTCGGAGACGACGCCGCGGCGAAGGCCGGTCGTCCGCGCCTGGCCGACACCCAGGATCTTGATCGTTGGGTGCCTCGGGAGATCGCCCTCGACTTCGGCGATGAGGGCGGTCGTCTTCGCGGAGCCGATGTCGAGTCCAGCGACGAGGCGTTCCGAATTCATTGAAGTCTGGCGATCACTTGGTCACGGTAGCGAAGATCGAGCTCGGTCACGCGGAGCTGCCGTTTCTTGATGTCTGCTTCGACCGGGTCGATGTCGGCGAGGCGGTCCAACGAGACGTCCTGCATCACGCGCACCGGCCCGCTGGCCAGCTCGAGCAGCACGTCAGTTGGGCCGGTGCGGCGGACCGCATTCACCTGACGGTACAGTTCGGGCATTTCGCTCCGCATCTCGCCGAGCAAATGCAGCAGCGGGAGATCGCGCTGCGCGAGGACGGGCGCGTCGACGATCACGCGTGTGGGGTCGATTGGAAGCTGTACGCCGCGGGCGTCGTAGGTCCGAAGGCCGGCACTCGTCGGCACGAGAGCAACCGGGACGCGCTCCGTGACGGAGACGACGAGCGTTCCCGGCAGCTTCCTGCGAATGGCGACACTCTGGATTTCGGGGTGGGCGGCGACGCGGGCGACGAGCGGCGCCGTCGGATCCCAGACAGACGCCGTCGTATCGACGTGCAAGCGACTGATAATGTCACTCGGCGACAGATACCGCGCGCCGACGATCTCGACACGCCGGACACGGAAGAACGCCATTCGCCGCATGAGCAGCGGTCCCCAGAGCGGCGAAAGGAGCGCGACCAGCACGGCGATGCCGACGAGCGCGAGCTTGAGCCGCGCACTGCTTGGCGCGCGGTCGTCGACCGGCGAACCACGGCCCGCAGTCTCGCCGGGTTCGTCCGGCTCGTCGCGGCGCGAGCCTCCGGGCGTCATGCTGGTCGCCCGCGATCGCCGCCGAGTCGCGCGATGAGCTCCGGGCCGGTCTTGGTGATGTCGCCGGCGCCCACTGTGAGGACGACGTCGCCGGTCCGAACGGACTCGGCGAGCGCCTCAGCGAGGTCGGCGCGCTCACCACGCCAGGCGAGCGTTCCGCCGGCGGCACGGATCGCGTCGGCAACGAGCGACGACGTCACCCCAGCTATGGGGCGCTCGCGAGCCGGATAAATCTCGGTTAGGAAAACGGCGTCGGCCGCTGCGAGCGAGGTGCCGAACTGCGCCGCGAAGTCGCGCGTGCGCGAGAAAAGGTGCGGTTGAAACGCGGCCACGATGCGCCGCCCAGGGAACGCCGTGCGAGCAGCGGCGAGCGTGGCGCCGATCTCGGTTGGATGATGGCCGTAGTCGTCGACGACGGTTACACCGTGCACGTCGCCCAAGCGCTGGAACCGGCGCTCGGCACCGGCGACCCCGGCCACGCCGCCGGCCATGGCGGTGAAATCGGCGCCAAGCGCGAGGCCGCTCGCCACCGCGGCGAGGGCATTGAGCACGTTGTGCCGTCCCGGAAGCCCGAGCTGGACGCGACCGAGCAGTTCCTCGTCATAGGCGACGTCGAACGCCGTGCCGCCGGCGTTGTCGTTTAGGGTGCGCGCAACGAGGCGCGCATCGGGCGACGTGACGCCGTAACGAATGACCTCGGTGCTGCTCGGCGTGGGAAGCGAGTTCGCGCCGGCGTCGTCGGCGCAAAGGACGATCGTCCGCGCGCCGCGCGCGAACTGCGCGAAGGTGCGTTTGATGTCGGCCAGGTCGGCGTAAATATCGAGGTGGTCCGCCTCGATGTTCGTGACCACGGCGACGGTCGGTGTGAGGGCGAGGAACGAGCGATCGTACTCGTCGGCTTCTACGACGTAAAGGCGGTCGCCGCCGGCGAGCAGGTTTCCGCCCCACGCGGCAACGCGGCCGCCAACCAGTGCCGTTGGGTCGCGACCGGCGGCGGCGAGCGCACTCGCGGTCAGCACCGTAGTCGTCGTCTTGCCGTGCGTGCCGGCGACAGCGACCAACTCGCGGTTCGACGTCACCTCGCCGAGCGCCTCGGCGCGGCGAATCCCCGGCACGCCGAGCTCGCGCGCGCGCGCGAGCTCAGGGTGGTCCTTCGGCATGGCCGATGTCACGACGAGCGCGCGCGCATTGTCGACGTGAGCTGGATCGTGCGCGGCGACACGAACCCCCAGCCGCTCGAGATCGGCCGCCGCGGTGGGACTGGCGTCGCAGCCGGTGATCGCGACACCGCGTCGCACGAACAGCTCGGCCAGCGCACTCATCCCCGCACCGGCAAAGCCCACGAAATGAAACTCACGCGTGTCGGTCGAGTCGAGGAGAGGCATGGCCTACGCGGGAATATAGAAACCCGGTCCGAGTGAGTCGAGCAGCGCGAGAATTCGGGTCGCGATGTCCTGGGCGGCGTGCGGGCGCGCGCGCGCCGCGGCACCGTCGGCGAGTCGACGCATTTCGCCGGGCTGGTCGACGAGACGGCGCACGGTGGCGTCGAGGCGCTCGACGGTGAGCTGCGACTGCGGAACGTGGATCGCCGCGCCTGCCGCCTCGAGCGTCACGGCGTTTGTCGTCTGGTGATCGGCGGCGGCCGTGGGAAGCGGCACGAGCACCCCGGGTATTCCCCAAGCGAACAGCTCGGCGGTGGTCATAGCACCCGCGCGCGCCACCGCGAGGTCCACCGCCGCGTACGCTTCGCCGATCGGCGCAAGGTAGTCGCGCACCCGTACGCGCGGACCCTCGCACCGTTTGAATTCGTCGTACGTGGCGTGGCCGGTGCCCCAGATGATGTAGAGATCATCGGGCAGCCCGATCCCGATCCAGTCGGCGACAACGCGATTGATGGCGAGCGAGCCCTGACTACCGCCGTAGACGAGCAGCACGCGGCCGCCTGACCGCGGGAAGCTCCAGCGTTCGCGCGCTGCGCCCCGATCCGGCCGCGGCGATGGCGGCGGCTCGATCGGCGCACCGGTGTCGACGAGCGAACCCGGGTGGTGCGACGTGAGCGCGCGTGCCGCCTCGGGAAAGTTGAGGTAGATCTCGCGCGACCAGCGGCTGAACGCTCGCGCCGTGAGACCGGGGAGGCTGTCGCCCGCCTGCTGGACGAGTGGAATGCGATGCACTACGCCGTAGGCGAGGGCAAGTCCCGCCGCGTAGCCACCCGTGCCGACGATCAGCGCCGGACGGTCCTGCCTGGCGAGCACGCTCATGCGACGCCACGCCCCGACTGCGCCGGCCGATGTTTTCCAGTTGTTCCAGACCGCCGAGCGATAGAGCGGATGGAGGTCCAGCAGGGCGTGGGGAAACTCCGTCGTCGGCAGCACCGCGCGCTCGATGCCGCGCCTGGCTCCGATGAAAAAGGGGTCGCCCGTGGGCCGCGCGCGAACCAGCGCGCGTGCGATGGCGATGCCCGGATACAGGTGGCCGCCCGTGCCGCCGCCGGCGAAGATGACGCGCGTCATC
>JBIOHX010000168.1:0-8249 GCA_044449465.1 Gemmatimonadales bacterium
CCCGACGCGTCAACCCAAAAGTCCCGGGTCACGGCGCCGTTCGAGAGCGAGTAGTGCGTGCCCGTCACGGTCTTGCCGTTGATTGCAACGGGCTCCAGACCGTGCGCCGCCAGGGTGAACGAGCCCTCGCGCGCGCCGCGCGGGTTGATCACCTCGAGCACGCCCTCATGCCGGGCGATCGCGGCAAAGTAGAACAGGTGCACCAGCTCGTCGTCGAGGACGAGGCAGCGCCCCGGCACCAGCGGGTATTCGTGCATCGACTCCTCGCCCCGCCGATTGCGCGCCAGCGCCGAAAGCCTGCCGGCGCGGGCAAACGCCCGGATCTCGGTCGTCGGCGCCCGGCTCGTGCCGTCGTATGACACCACTTGGTACTCGAGCGGCGTACCCAGCGAGTCGGTGATGACCCGCGAGGTCTCGCGGCGCGTGCCCGACGTGAGCTGCCCGGTCGCCTGGAGCTGCCCATTGTCGATCCGAGTAATTCGAAAGCTCTCGGTTGCGCTCGCGCCACCGGCCCGCGTGATCGAGAACGAGCCGTCGTCGATCACCCGTCCCTGGGCTCCGGCAGCCGCAGACAGCGACCCGAGCAGGCAGCTCGCGGCGCTGCTCGCGACGGTGAGGCCCTGGGCGAGCCTTTCTATGAAACCGGCCAGGGAACCGGCCAGCGGGCGCCGGATGCGACCGGTCTTCTCGACGAGGAGGCGGGGGGAACTGGGCGTCACGATGGGGTAATCTACCCGGACGAGGCTGGCGGGTTCGCGAGCTCGGCCGCGGGAGCCGGCCGGCGCGGTCAACTGTTGGCGGGTGGGGCGATGAAGATGCGGTCGCGAATCCGCGTGTAGATGCGTTCGTAGATCGCGCGGCCTTTCTCCGCCGTGGCCAGCGTCGGCCGACCGATCGATCCAGGGCTTGCTCGCGGGACGCGCAGCCAGCCGCGCCGGTAACGTCGCAGCTCGTCTCGAGACATCATATAATCCTGCGCCAATGACATGTCGACGAGCTCCGGGGCAATATACAGCATGAGAGAGGTGTCCACTTCGTCGCCGTGCATCGGCTCGCTCTGCCCCTGCAGCAGGTCCGTCACTCCGACGCCGAAGATGTCCACCACCCGCACGCGGGCGCCGGAGGTGACTACCGTCGACATCGCTTCGAGATGCGAATCCTGCTCGTGAGCCGTGAGGAGGATGAACTCGCGGATGCCGGTCGACTCCCAGGTGTCGATCAGGTCGTTCAGCATCCTGTGAAGCGTCTTCTTGCGGAGCGATGCGTTGCCGGCGAAGCCTCGTTCGGTGACGACGTTCACGCCGTACTCGACCGTCGGCGCCAGCAGTACGCCGAACTCGGCCGACAGGTCGCACGACAGCCGCTCGACGATCAGCGTGTCGGAGCCGAGCGGCAGATGCGGACCGTGCTGCTCGCAGGTGCCTACCGGCACGATGAGCCGCGGGTCGCGTTCGACCGCCGCCGCGACGTCGCGTGGCCGCAGGCGCTTGACGAAACGCGTCGTCGCTGCGGCCCCATCGCTAGCCTCGTCGCTGGCCCCGTCGCCGCCCTTGGGAGATTCACTCATTTCGGCTGATCGCGTGGTTCGAGACCGTCAGGATGTGCGCCGGCGGTGGCCGAGCCCGGCGCCGTGGACCTGGTGGGCGATCGCGGCCGGCGCCGCTCTCCTCATCGCCAGCCAGTGGCTGCACGGACCGAACGTAGAGTATCTCGTGCCGTTCGTGGTCGCCACGTTCACCGCGCTCGGTTTCGCCCTCGCGATCACCGGCGCGCAACGCTGGTGGGCCATCGGCTGCTCGATCTCCCTCGCCGCGGCCGCGGCGCTCGCCATTCCGGCGCAGCGCGACCTTTGGCTCGTGGAGCATCGCTGGGACGTCTGGCGGCACGACGCCGTCGTCCGCGGACTCGCCACACTCTCTCACGAGATCGACGGCGCGGCCGCTGCCGCGGCGCGCGCTTCCGATCAGGCGCTTGGCGTCAGCGCCGATCGCACGCAGGCCTTCGATCAGCTCGCCCACCTTGTCGGTGGCGGCGACGAGCGCGGCGTCGTGCTCTACCGCGGCGACAGCGCGCTCGCCTGGGCCGGCATCATTCGGCCGCCGATCGACAAAGTGCACGACGGCACGACCGTCATCGGAACGCCATTCTACCTTGCGCTGCAAACGAGTCGGCGACGCGGTGACCGCCGCGCTGTCGCCGTGGCGCTCATCGACGCGGCGCCGCCGGCGGACGAGCTGTCGTCATCGGTCGCGCATCGCGTCGCGCTCGAGACCAACCTCGGCCGCTTCCTGTTCGGGCCACCCTCGGACACGGTCGCCGGTCCCGAAGTTCTCCACTACTCGACCGGGGGCGTGCGGCTATTCAACGTCCGCGCGGACACGGTGCTCCAAGGGCAGGTGTCGCAACGTATTGGCGAGGCGGTCCGCGCCCGCGCCGGCGCCGCGTTTCTCATTGCCCTCGCCTGCTTCATCATCGGTGTGTGGCGCGGTACGCGCTTGCTCACCGAGCGCCTGGCCGCGCTCGCGGTCGGTCTCGCGTGCACGGCGCTGGTTCCGACCAACCAGTACTCCAATCTCACGCGGCTCTTCGACCCGGCGGTGTATTTCACCCCGCAGGGCGGGCCGCTCACCGGCAACGCCGGCGCGCTCGCCACCACGGGCGCGCTCGTGCTGCTCGGTGTGTTCGCCGTGTTCCGGCGGCGCGCGCGCCGCGTACCCTGGTGGGGCGCGGTTGCGATCGTGCTGCTCGTCGCCGGCCTCGGACCATTTCTCCTCCGCGACCTCGCGCGCGGCGTGACCATCCCGTCGCACGGCGTGGATTCGCCCCTCTGGCTCATCTGGGAAATCCCGCTCTTTCTTGCCGCCGTTCCGGTCCTGCTCGCCGGCGCCGCCGCCGGCTCCTCACTGCTAGGGCCGCGTCGCGGTGTGCCCCCATGGCTTGCCCCGCTCGCCGCTGGCGTCGCCGCGCTCATCGCCCCGATCGTCTGGGATGCGCCGGGGCGATGGCCCTGGTGGTATACGATTCTGTGGGTCGTCGCGATCGGCATCCTCGCGCTCAGCCGGCGCACGCGATGGGTGATTCTGAGTGCGTCGACCGTCGCCGCCCTCGGCGCCACGACGCTCGTGTGGGGGCGAGCCTCGCGCGGCCGCGTCGAAGCAGCGGATCGCGATCTCGCCTCGCTGAGCCAGCTCGATCCGCTCGCCATGACGCTGCTCCGTCGCCTCGGCATGACGCTCGGCGCGAGCGAGGCGCCAGTCACGCGCGAGGCGCTGCTGCAAGATTACGTGACGTCGGACATCGCGGCCGCGGGGAATCCGATCGCGCTTTTCGCCTGGCCAACCGATTCCGCGCCGACGGCGCGTTTTGCCACAGCCGACATTCCGATCCCGACGGCGCAGATGGCGAGCGCGGTAATGCGTGCGCGTCTCGCGCGGGTACTGATTCTCGAGCCCGTGCCGACCGACACCGCGCTCGAGATCGTCATGGCGGCTCCCGATTCCGCGAACGGCGTGACCGCGGCCGTCATCGCGCCGCGCAGCCGCCTGTTCGCGCCCGAGCCATTCGTGCGCTTTCTCGGGATCGACGTCGACCCGACGGTCGAGCCGCCCTACACCGTGCGGCTTCGCAGCGGCGTCACGAACGTCCCGCCCGAAGAACATGCGACCTGGTGGCGCGATCAGAGCCAGCTGCACGGCGATTGGACCGTTCGCACTGGTACCGGTTCGGTCGCCGCGCACGTCGAGGTCGAGCTCCGCTCTCCAGATGCGCTCATCCAGCGTGGCGCCCTGATCGTGCTGCTCGACCTCGCCATCGTCGCGCTCATCTGGCTGGCGAGCGTCGTCGCCGACGGTGGGGCGGGGCGCCTGTTTCGTGTGCGACGCCGGACATGGGCGCGCAGCTATCGCGCCCGTCTCTCGCTCGCGCTCTTCGCGTTCTTCGTGCTGCCGGCCGTCGCGTTCGCGATTTGGTCGTACGGCCAGCTCGCCTCCGACGCGACGCAGTCGCGTGCCGTGCTCGTGAGCGAGACGCTGCGCGCGCTCGCGCCGCCCGACAGCCAGCTCTGGCTGCCCGTCGAGAGCAACCGCCTCGATACGCCGCTCTTTCTCTACCGCGGCGGCGAGTTGAGCGAGACGAGCGATCCGCTCTACGACGAGCTCGCACCCACGGGCCGGCTGCTTCCGCGTTCCGTGGAGGTGAGCCTTGCCGTGCGCGACGAGGAGACCGCGACCGAGACGCATCGCGTCGGCTCGTCGACAACGCTGTTCGGCTACCGGGCGTTCGACGTGCCGCACGGACCGCTCGACGTCGTCGCCACGCCGGCGAGAGCCGACGAGCTGTCGCTCGGGCGGCGGCGGCGCGACCTCGGCGTTCTCGTGCTGTTCGCGACCGCGGTCGGCGCGCTCGCCGCGCTCTGGTTGAGCGGCATCGCCGCGCGGCAACTGGCGCGCCCGATTCGTACGCTGCGCGAGGCGGCCCTGGCCATAGCCAGCGGAACGCGCGCGCCGCCGCTCGAGGAGCGGCCGACGGTGGAGTTCCATCCAGTCTTCACCGCGTTCCGCCAGATGGCCGCCGACCTGAACGCCAGCCGTACCGCCCTCGAGGAAGCCCAGCGGCGCACCGCAGCCGTCCTCCGCAACGTGGCGAGCGGCGTCGTCGCCGTCGACGAGGACGGCCGCGTGGCGTTGGCGAACCCCCGGGCCGAAGCGCTGCTCGGCGGACCGCTCGCGGCGGGCACGCCGTTCGCCCGGCGCGCGCCGGAGCCAATCGCCGGCGTCGTCGATCGTTTTCTAAAGTCCGATCGCGACGAAGAGGAGTTCGAGGCCGTGGCGGACGGGCAGCAGTTGCGCGGCGCCCTCACGCGCCTGGCGCGCGGCGGCGCCGTGGTCACGCTCGACGACGTCACGGAGATCGCTCGGGCGCAGCGGGTGCTCGCCTGGGGCGAGATGGCGCGCCAGATCGCGCACGAGATCAAGAACCCGCTCACGCCGATCCGGCTCGGCGTGCAGCACCTGCGGCGCGCCCGTGCCGACGCCCGCGTCGACTTCGACCGCGTGCTCGAGCACAACGTGAACCAAATCCTCACCGAGATCGATCGGCTCGACGAGATCGCTCGCGCCTTCAGCCGCTACGGCGCAGCGCCCGAGGAGCGGCGCGAGGCCGAGCCGATCGACGTCGCGGCGGTCGTGCGCGAGGTCGTGTCGCTCGAGCGGCTGGGCGGCGACGCCGACTCGGGGCTCGGCTGGACGGAGGAGGGAGTCGACGCGCCTTGCGTCGCCGACGCTCGCGCCGACGAGCTCAAGGAGGTGCTGCTCAACGTATTGGAGAATGCTCGTCACGCGCACGCCAAGCACGTACGCGTCGCGCTGTCGCGTGCCGGCGCGCGCGCGGTGATCGCGATCCGCGACGACGGTCACGGCATTCCCGCGGCAGTGCTGCCGCGCATCTTCGAGCCGCACTTCTCGACGCGCACGAGCGGAAGCGGACTCGGATTGGCGATCAGCCGTCAGATCGTCGAGCGGTGGGGCGGGGACATCGCCGTCGAGAGCGAGCCGGGACATGGGACGACGGTGACGATCTCACTGCTCGTCGCCGCCGCCGGGACGTAGCTCGCTCTTCGCCAACCGAACTGTTTTGATATTCACGAATTCACGAATCCCAAACACCCCGAGCTCTCGCCCATACCCGGATTTCTTGATCCCGCCGAACGGAAACCGCGTGTCCGACGCCACCATCCCGTTGATCGCCACGGTCCCCGCGGCCAACCCGCGCGAAAAGAGCTCGATCTCCCGAGCGTCGCTCGTCCACGCCGCCGCCCCGAGCCCGAACCGCGAATCGTTCGCCAGCTCGATCGCGTGCTCCGCGTCGCGCGCCCGCACCACCGCGGCGACGGGGCCGAAGGTCTCCTCGCGCCACGCCGGTGCCGACGGCGGCACGTCGCCGAGGACCGTGACGTCGTAGTAATAGCCCGCGCCCGCGCGCGGCTTACCGCCCGCGAGCAGCTTCGCTCCCGCCGCCACCGACTGTTCGACCTGCCGCTGCAGATCGTCGCGAATCTTCGCCGTCGCCAACGGACCGACCTGGGTCTTCGCATCCATCGGGTCGCCGACGACGAGCGCCCGCATGCGGTCGACGAACTGCATCGTGAACTGGTCGGCGATCGACTCGGCGACGATGAACCGCTTGGCGGCGATGCACGACTGTCCGTTGTTGATCGCCCGCGCGGTGACGGCCGTCGTCACCGCCGCGCCGAGCTGCGCACTCGGCATGACGATGAACGCGTCGCTGCCCCCCAGCTCGAGCACCGTTTTCTTCAGCGACTTGCCCGCGGCCGTCGCCACGCTCACGCCGGCGCCTTCACTTCCAGTCAGCGTCGCGGCGGCCACGCGGTCGTCGGCGATGATGCGCGCCACCGGTTCCGGGCCGATCAGCAGACTTTGAAAGACGCCGGCGCCGGCGCCGGCGTCCACGAACAACTGCTCGAGCGCCAGCGAGCACTGCGGCACGTTCGACGAATGCTTGAGCAATCCCACATTGCCCGCCGCTAACGCCGGCGCCGCGAAGCGGATCACTTGCCAGAACGGAAAATTCCACGGCATCACCGCCAGCACGACGCCCAGGGGTTCGAAGGCCACGTAGCCGTCGCCCAACGCATTCTCGCCGGGCTGGTCGGCCAACAGGCGCGCGGCGTTCTCAGCGTAGAAACGGCAGGCCGTCGCGCATTTGGCCGCTTCGTCGACGGCGGACTTGTACGTCTTGCCCATCTCGAGCGTCATCAAGCGGCCGTAGTCGGCTTTACGCTCTTCGAGCAGTTCCCCGGCGCGACCGACGATTCGTGCCCGTTCGGCGATCGGCGTGTGCCGCCAGCGCTTCGCCGCGCGATCGGCCGCCGCGAGCTTGTCCTCGATTTCCCGATCCGTCAGCGCTTGGAACGTACGGACCCGCTCGCCCGTCGCCGGATTTACCGTCTCGACTGCCATCGGTGCTTTCGCTCTCGCCGTTCGTTTCCGTCAGCTCGTGAACATCGACTCCCCGGTCCATGCGACTCCTGCGCCATCGGAGCCGAACCACCGCCGCCACCACGGCACCTGCCGCTCGCGCTCGAACACCGCTTGCACCGCCGCCCGCCACGCGAGCTGCATCGCGGCCGCGTCCTCGAACCGCTCGTCGGCCGCGGCTGAGAGTCCCCGCCGCAGCCATTCGGCAATCTCCGGCGGATGCCCCGACAGGTCGACGTCGCCGCGCATCTCGCGCGCGAGAATCGTCGTGCTGTCGCGGTCGCCGAATGGCGGCGTACCGCTGAGCGTGAAGGCGGCGATTGCCGCGATCGAGAAGCAGTCGGCCGGCGCGTCCTGCGCCTCGCCGAGTAGCTGCTCCGGCGGGGCGAACGCCGGCGTGCCCGATGCCCCCGTTGTCTCTTCGCCCGTCGCATTGGCGATGCCGAAGTCCGCCAGCCGCCACCGCCGATACCGGTCGATGAGCACGTTCTCCGGCTTGATGTCGCGGTGGATGATGCCGACCGAGTGCGCGGCCGCGAGCCCGCTCAACACGAAGTCGATCTGCGGCGCGATCTCGGCCAGCGTGCGCGGCCCGGAGCGCGCCACCAGATCGGCGACCGAGCCGCCCTCGGCGAGCTCCATCGTGTACCACGCCACGTCGCCGCGGCTGTCCCAGTCAAAGATCGGTACGATCGCCGGATGCGCGAGCTGCGCGGCGAGCTTCGCTTCGCGACGGAAGCGTCCGACCACGCGCTCGTCGCGCGCCACGTGCGGGTGCAGCAGCTTGAGCGCGACTTCGCGCCCCAACGTGAGGTCGCGCACGCGCCACACCGAGCCGAACGAGCCGGCGCCGAGCGCGGCGAGCACCTCGTAATCGTCGGCCAGCGCCCAGCGAAGTCGTACCTCGGGCGATTCGTTCGCGTGCGCGCTGCCTGTCTCGTCGCCCGACAACATGACCATCGTGCGGCTGCCGACGACACGGTCGATCACGCGCAGCATCGCGGCGATCGATGGAAATCGGCGCGCAGGATCGGACTGAAGGGCGCGGTCGAGCGCCGCCGACATGGCGCGTGGCACCTCCGGACGCAGAAGCTGAAGCGGCGGCACTTCGTCCGGCGGCGGATTCTCTCCCGTCATGCTCGCGAAGCAGAGTGCCGCGAGCTGCCACTGATCCGTCAGCGGCGTCGGCGTCCACGCGCCGGACTGCCACTCCCTCGGTACCGGCATGAAGTGAGAGTCGGGCGCGAGGCCGGG
>JBIOHX010000169.1:0-8239 GCA_044449465.1 Gemmatimonadales bacterium
CGCTAGCCGAATCTCGCGAATGACCACGCGCTCCATCAGAAAAATTTGCACGCAACCACGCGCGCTCGATCGCCGGCGCGCGCGCGTGGCGCGCGCCGACGATCGAGCGCGTTCAACATTCGCGCGACGCGATCACTCGCCGCCGCCAAGATGGCCGGACAGGTTCGCGCTCGCCTGACAGCTTGCGCCGTCCGACGTCGTCAGCGTCCCGGAGAGTGAGACCGAGACCAAACGTTCCCCGTGGTGCCCAATATCGACGATGCTGCCGTCGGTCGCATCGGAGATATCAAACGTGAAACCGTCGCCAACGATCGTGCCATGAGCGTCGAGCTTCGAATCCGTTTGATGGATCGTCACGAGGTGGGCATCATCACCCCCTCTGAGATGCAAAAACGCGTTGTTGCCCGGGGGATTGACGAGGAAGTCGTAGGTGAAATTGAGAAGCTCAGACGCGCGACACGGTCCTGGCGGCACGTCGCCCACGACGTCTGCGGCGATGCTGGCGTCGAACGAGTCGCCCGCGTCAAAAGACAAGCTGACTCCTCCGGACAGCGGCGGCGGCGGCGGATTCCCTAATTCGAACGCGGGGCCTTGGGCTCCAAGCGGAGATGACGGGACCGCGGACACATCTGAGCATGCAGCCATGAGGAACGCGGCCGCGATGAGCCCACCGACTGCGGAAAACTTGTTCATGGGATTCTCGAAGGAGAGAGCATCGGCGAAGCGCGCCGACAGCGCCTACGGCGGGGGAAGAGGAACTACAAGCGGTCGCTCAAAGCGGCTGGCCGACTTCGGCCGAATGGCCGCCGAGTTGACCGAATTTCGTCGATGCCTGAGCTGCACGCTGCCGCTGGACCGGCTCGCCCGAGGACCAGGCGCGCGCAACCGTACCATAATCGCGTGCTGCTCGAGCATACTGCTGCAGCTTTTCGGCCACCGCCGCGCGAGCGCTGGCGAAGGTGATTTCAAGAGGCGAAAGCAGGGTGTATGGGCGTTCTTCGAGTGTCGCTTCCGCCTCGGCGTGCATGCCGATGCTATCCAGCAACCTCGCCTTTGTCAGTCGATCGAGGTAGCACAGGAGACATAGTGTATCAGGCAGCGCCTCGAAGCGCGCCAGCGCATCAGTACTGTGGCGGGCGAGCGACAGGTACGAGCGGGTGGCCGCTGTCCGATATCGCCAATCACGACGCTTCACGGGGGTCGATGCGCGCGACAAGGAGCTGTCGGCTCGCGTCAACGCCTCGAGAAGCGATAGGGTGTCCCCCGCGGCAGCCCACCACGGAAGCGCCACCTCCGGCCAGATCGACCGATCGTGCAACAGCCGGGCGAATACCGCCTTCGCGGTGTCGGGTGGAACGGCGCCAAGTGCCACGAGGCTTCCGAACGCCTCGATCTCACGGATTCCGATGTTGGTCCCGAGTGTATCGTATGCCGCTTCTAAGTGCCCGCGATACGCCAGCTCGTTGGCGAGAAACGCGCGATGGTAACCGGGATCCGATATGAAAGCGCCCTCGGATCGCCGTCGGTCCATCGGCAGCTCGAGGAGCCGAACCGCGGTTTCCGTGGAGTCGGTCCAGCGACGCGCTATCAGCCACGCCGTTTGAAGCGCGTCCATCGACAGGGTATCGAGTGTCCGCGTCGTACGAGCGTTGATTCCGCCGGCCTTGAGCACCGCGACAAGAACACGAATGCCGTCTGCCTCTTCGTCCGTCGGCTGGAGGGCAAGGTATCGATCGGCGTAGGTGAGGCCGGCGCCCCGCCCGTCGTGTGACAACGCGAGCTCGATGGCGTGGATGTACGACGGCGTGAAGCCGGAATCGAGCTTGATCGAGCGGTCGAAGGCGGCGCGGATCGTATCCTCATTCACGCTCAGCCCCGGCCCAAAGCCGTAATGGAAGTACGCGTCGCCGAGCGCGTACCACGCTTCGGGATCGGCCGGAAAACTGTCGCGCGCCGTGCGCAACGTTCGAAACAAGCGGCGAACGGTGGCGAAGTAGCTCGTGTCAGTCTCGAACGCGGTGAGGCTGGACCGAATCGAGTCCGCCATCACCAACAGGCTGTCGCGGCGCGGGAGTCCGCGATTGAATCGGCCGGCCTTGCCGAGGTATGCGCGCGACAGAGAATCGTCGGTGCCCCGCACCCAACCCAGGACAAGGCCCGCGTGCCGGTACGCCAGCGCAAAGGAGCTGTCCGAGTCCAGGGCGCGCTGGTAGTATGCCATCGCGGAGTCCCACGCTGAGCGCCGGTAAAACTGCTCGCCGACGAGGAACGCTTGGAGCGCCGGCAAGCTAGTGCCCTCCAGCCAGGTCGCCGGGCGCGCCAACGCGCCGAGCGGCCGAAGGCGATTGAGCTCGTTGAGCAGGTCCTTCGCCAGCGCGTCGTCGAGCCGTGGGAGATTCTGTCTCGGCCCGATTCGCTCGTGCCGCGTACCGACTTTTCTCCCGGTGGCCACGTCGAGCAGCTGCGCGCTCACCGAAAGCGAATCGCGACCGAGGGAGGCGACACTTCCAAACGCGGCGAGCGCCGCGCCCATCTGCCGTCCGAGCTTGGACGCTGTTGCATCGTCGGCATTGTCTTTCCACGTTCTCACGTACCGGCTCGGTGGCACCGTTTTCACCCAGCCCTGGCCGTTGATGCCTTCGACGAGGGCGTCGACCATGCCTTCTCGCATCGTCGGGTCCACGTTGCGGAGATTGAACGGCAGGATCACGAGATAGTTTGGATCGAGGACCGGGGCGCGGACGCGCGCGTACACCGCCGCGCCAGCGGCTGCCACGACGAGAGCCGCGACGCCGCCGACGATCGCCGCACGCGAGACTTTGCGCCGCGGTGCAAGGGAAAAGCCGGCGGTCAGGTGCACGTCGAGCGCGTCGCGGAACTGGGCGGCTGTGGCGAACCGCTCGCGGGGATCCTTCGCGAGGGCCTTGCTGACGGCGTCGCTGATTGTCCGCGGCACGTCGGGCGCCGCGGTCATGACCGGCGGAGGCACCTCTGTCAGATGCGCGGCAACGAGCGCTTGGGCGGTCGGCTTGGAGAAGGGCGGCTTCCCCGTCAACATCTCGTAGGCGACGACCGCCAGCGCGTACACGTCGGCGCGAGCGTCGACCTCGCGCTCGCCCGCGAGCTGCTCGGGCGCCATGTAACCAAGGGTGCCGATGCCCACTCCGGTCCCGGTGAGCCGCTCTTCGGTCGAATCGAGCCGCGACGCTTCGACGGCCCGAGCAATTCCGAAATCGGTTAGGACCGCATGCCCTTCCAGCAAGAGGATGTTCGCGGGCTTGATGTCTCGATGGACGAAACCTCGATCGTGGGCGAGCGCCAGCGCGTCGGCTACCTCGCGCAACACACGAACCGCGTCGATCACCGGGAATCGGCCTGCGCGCTCCAGGTGATGGCGAAGCGACTCGCCGCTCACGTAGGGCATGATGTAGTAGAAGATCCCGCCGCTCGTCCCGCTCGACAGCACGGGGAGGATGTTCGGGTGCTGCAGCCGAGCGGCGACCAGAACCTCGCGATGGAACCGTGCGGCGCTGACCTCGCTCGCGGTCTCCGGCGGCAGCAGCTTGATCACCACCTGTCGTTCCAGCGAGGCTTCCGTCGCCAGGAAGAGCCGGCTCATTCCCCCGGGCGCGAGCTCGCGCTCGATGACGTATTGGTCACCGAGGGAGGCCTGGAGCTGGTCACGGAGAGCGGCACCCACGTAGCTGCGTCGCTGGAGGGGAGAGGGTCAAGGTACGTCGTCGAGCGCCCGCCAGCTAGAACAAACTTCGGCAGCCCCACGGCCGGGTGGACGTCATTCCTCCGTCGAGGGACGCTGGATATGATTCGACGGTCGTTCGACACCCCCATTCCCCAGAGGTTGGCATGCGTCGCCGCATCGTTGACGTCACATCCCTCATCGCCCTTGGCGTCCTGGCGATCCCCGGTCTCATGGGCGCACAGATGTTCAAGGTCGAGAAGTTCACGATCGGCGGTGAAGGCGGCACTGACTACCTGAGCGCTGATGCCAGGACCGGGCGAGTATACGTGTCGCGCGGGACCCACGTCATGATCGTCGACGGTGCGAACGGCAAGGTCGTCGGCGACATTCCGAACACCTCGGGCGTCCACGGCATCGCGTTCGCGCCGTCGTCGAACCACGGCTTTACGACCGACCGGAGCGATTCCACGTCGACGATGTTCGACATGACGTCGATGGCCGTGATCAGTAAAGTGCACGCCGGCATCGACGGGCTCGATGGAATCATGTACGACGACGCGACCGACAAGATCCTCACTATCAACCATAGCCAACCCACTGGCTCCGCGGTGGTGATCGATCCAAAGACGGGCAACGTCGTTACGACGGTGATGCTCACGGGCAATGGACCGGAGGGCGGGGTCAGCGATGGCAAGGGACGCATTTTCATCAATCTCGAAGACAAGAACGCGATCGACGTCGTCGACTCGAAGACCTGGAAGGTGGTCGCCACTTGGCCGATCGACCCCTGTGAGGGCCCGACGGGGATCGCGATGGACCGAGCGACGAATCGCATCTTTTCCGGCTGCAGCGGCAAGTCGGTGGTCGTCGATGCGGCCACGGGCAAAGTCATGGCCCAAATCCAAAACGGAGAGGGCGTCGACGCCCTGGGCTGGGACCCGGCGGAGAAGCTGATTTACATTCCGGCTGGCCGGGACGGAAATGTCACCGTTGCCCACGAAGATGACCCGAACAAGTACACCATCGTCGCCACAGTGCAAACGATGCCCGGCGCCAAGACCATCGCGATCGATCCAACTCGCCACATCGCGTACGCGTTCACGCCGGAATACGGCCCGGCTCCCGCCCCAGCCGCCGGCGCCGAGCCGCCGGCCGGCCGCCGCGGACGCGGTCCCCGCGGGCCAATGATCGGCACCTGGTTCATCAAGATCGTCCACTGAGTGAACCGCACCTCATAGCGCGCGACCGACCGTCGCGCGTTACGAGCTTCAGGACTCAGAACACTCGCGACGGGCCTGCCGCACGCGTCACGAACACCTCCGCGCGCTCGGCACGCGCCGGGAACGCGCGCCGATAGTCGGTGAGCCAGTCTCCCGCACACGCGTCCGCGTCGCTCGAGCGCACGAGAGCCCAGACGCTCCCCCCAAACCCAGCGCCGAACGCCGACGCCGCCACGGCACCGAGCTCGCGGGCCCGGCGCGCGAGGTAGATCGTTTCCTCGATCTGGTTGTGGAGCAGCGCAACGGCATTCTGCATCGAGCGGTCGACGACCCGGCCGAGGCGATCGAGATCGCCAGCCGCCAGCGCATCGGCGGCCGCCGGCACCAGCTCGTCGCTCTCGACAGCGAATTGCCGAACCCGCTCGGCAACAGCGGCATTACCGATCGTCGACTCGAGCGATTCATGAGCTTCGGCGAGCGCCGCTCTGCGCAGCGCGTCGGCAAGCGACGGCGCACCGCCGGTGCCATCGAGCCGCGCCGCGCCGTCGCGCGCCAATTTGGCGAGCCGGTTATACGATGCGAGTGCGGCCCCCGATTTCTCGGCGGCCACACCGCTCGACGCGACCATGAACGTATGCTCGGGCGGAAGCTCGACGGTGCGCTCATGACGCACCGGGCAGAAGGAGTATTGGACGAGCGCATGTTCCCGCCCACACAGGATGGCCGTGTGGTCTTCGCTGCCGCCGAACGTGCCGACGCCTTGTTCGCCGGCGAGCCCGCGGTAAGCGAGTCCGTTCTCGACGGCGCCGAGGTATTCCGCTAGCGACTCGCAGGTCGACAGCGACTGTTGATACTCGGGGCGCTCGGCCAGCGCGTTGACTCGAGCCAGCACGAGGAAGCTCGCGACGACGAACGCACTCGAGCTACTGATTCCCGCGGCAGACGGCAGATCGCTCGCGAAGGCGACGTCCGCTCCGACGAGGGCGCCCCCGAAGTTCGATGCCACGCGTCTCGCAACCGTAAGCGGATAGTTGGTCCAGTGCCCGGGCGGAGCGACCGCCGACGGATCGAGCCGAAGCGATGCGCCGTCGCCGACCTTCACGTCGAGAACCCTGAGCTCACCGTCCGCACGTGGCGATGCCACGACGCAAAAGCCACGCTCGATCGCGCATAACAAGCTTCTGCCGCCGGCGTAGTCGGTGTGCTTGCCAAGAAATTCGATGCGCCCCGGCACCCAGGCGTAGAAGACGCTCGCGCGGTCGACGCCGCGCGACGTCAATGCCGCCTCCGCGCGACCGAACAGCTCGAGCTTTCGCGCAATCTCGCGTTCACTCAATCCCGAGTCGCGTAGGCCGTCGGCGAGCCGGCTCAGAGGCACACCCGTACCTCGCGAAGCGCGGCATCGACCGCGGGGATGTCGGCGCGATGCGATAGATCCAGCACCCCGGCGTCGATCGGCAGCGCGCGAATTCGCAGTTCCCCGGAACCAATGCCACACTGCACCGCGGTCGGCAGCTCGTACTCCCCGCGCGACGAACGGGGAACCGTGCGACAGGCGCCGAAGATCGCCCCATCAAATCGCCAGACGTTCATGCTGATTCGGTCTGTCGCCCGCGCGCGTGCCATCGCGGCGGCCGGCTTTTCGATTACGTCTCGTAGATACCCGTCAGGCCCGACGTCGAGCAACGCGTACCGGCTCAAGCGTTCGGCCTCGATCTGGCCGGACCGTAGCAATCCCTCGCGCGAAAAGGCGAGCGTCGCCGGCTCGCCGGCATCCACGAGAAGGCGTAGCCCCGCCGGCGGATAGTAGTTGTCGGCGTTCAGTACGACGAACTCGTCGTGCGCGGCAAAGGGCTCAGCGGCGAGAAGCGCATCCGCCGTACCGCTGGGTCTAGCTTGTTCGACGAACGACACCCGAACCCGTTCGAGCCGAAGCTCGCGCGTGTAACGCGCGCGCATGGCATCGTCGGCAGCCGCCACGACCAGGCAAACGTCGCTGATCCCCGCGTCGGCCAGCGCCGAGAGCGCGTAGTCGAGAAAGGGGCGCGACGTTCCGACCGGAATGAGCGCCTTGGCCCCGGCATCGGCCGCCGCGGCTTGATCTGGATCGATCGCCCCGCCACCGGGAGCGCGCATTCGTGTGCCCCGGCCCGCGGCGAGGACGATGGCTTTGTCGATCGTTCGAGACATTC
The DNA here is from genome assembly GCA_044449465.1 of Gemmatimonadales bacterium. Taxonomy (GTDB): domain Bacteria; phylum Gemmatimonadota; class Gemmatimonadetes; order Gemmatimonadales; family Gemmatimonadaceae; genus JAQBQB01. Next base: position 7,113 of record JBIOHX010000169.1, read on the forward strand.
GGCGGAACTTGACGAATCGCCGCATCGGGTGCAAACCCGAGGTAGGCAACAGGAGACCTCCATGCCGATGACGTACGCATTCCACGGAATTCCCGACTCGCTCGTGCCACGTGCTTCGGTCGCGTTGATGCAGCACGCGGTCGACACCTATGCCAGCGAGACCAACAAGGTCGGCGCGGTCTGGAGTTGCTTCGATGACCAGGACCTGAGCTTTCGCCCGCACGCGCGCTCGGCGACGGTCGGCGAGATACTTCGCCACCAACTTCTCTCCGAGCGCCGCTTCTTCGGCGAATTTCTCGGCAGCAACGAGCTGCCGGCCGATCGCGTAGTCCCCGCGCCGCTCTCGATCGAAGCGTGCGTCACCCGGCATCGCGAGCTCGCCGTCGCGCGACTCGACTATCTCGCGTCGCGGCAAGTCGAGTGGTGGACCACCGCCGCTCCGTTCTTCGATGTAACGCGCGAGCGGATTTGGATCTTCTGGCGGCGCGTCCTTCATACGGCGCACCACCGCACACAGCTTTCAGTCTACCTTCGGCTGCTCGATCGACCGGTGCCGGCCACGTATGGTCCTACGGCCGACGTCAGCTGGTCTGGCGCCGACCCCACGACGTCGGTCGAAGCGGCGAGGCGCCGTTGAACGGACTACAGCGCGAACCGCCAGAGCTGTTCGCCGGTCTCTGGATCGAGCACGCGATGCGCGCGCACGCGAAATACCGACTCGAGCAGCTCGCCCGTGATCCCCGCGCCGTCGGTCGCCGCCGCCACGCGCCCGTCCGACAACATCAGGAAATAGTCGCCGTAGTGCAGCGCGATGTTCACGTCGTGCAGAATGGCAATCACGGTACAATCGAAGTCGAGGAGTCCGCGCGCCACGTCGAGCAGGTGAATCTCATAGTGAATGTCGAGGCTCGACGTCGGCTCGTCGAGAAACAAGTACTTGGGCGCGCGCGGCTCGTCGTAGTTCCAGATCTGCGCCAGCACTCGCGCCAGCTGAATCTTCTGCCGCTCGCCGCCTGAGAGCGTCGGGTACGGCTGCGCCCGCCGATCGTTCATGCCCACGATCTCGAGCGCGCGGCCGACGATCTCCCGGTCGCGCGACGTCGGCGCGCGACCATAGTGCGGGTAGC
>JBIOHX010000170.1:0-8230 GCA_044449465.1 Gemmatimonadales bacterium
GCGGTGTTTATTCTGCAGGGAGAAACCGACCGGCAAGTGCCGCCGAGCGAGGCGGCCAAGCTCGCGGCGGCGTTCCGCTCCGGGGGAAATCGCGACGTCACGGTGCGGATGTTTCCGGCGACGGACCACCTTTTTGTCGCCGATTCGAGCGGCGCGTTCGTCGACGCGAACGGCCGCCTGCGCTACACGTCGCTGCCTTCGTTGCACGTACGACCCGAGGTATTGGGCGCGATCGCCGACTGGCTGAGCGCACGGCTGCGCTGAGCAGTCATGAGCGGCGGTGAGGCGTCGAGCACGCCGGTTACTCCGAACGCAGAGGGAAAATCGGCCGCGCTCATAGGGGGAAATCGCGAATTCCCTATTGCTTCCTACACAGGGCACTATACTTTTCGCCCTCGAAGGTGCTCGTTTTCATAGGAGAAATCGACATCTTCGCGCAGGACACACTTCAACCATTCCATCTACCGGGAGAGAGAATGGCTGCAAAGAAGGGACGTAAGAAGGCCGGCAAAAAGGCCGGCAAGCGCGGCGGAGCCAAGAAGGCCCGCAAGTCCGCGAAGCGCGGCGGCGCGAAGAAGAGCGCAAAGCGCGCGAAGCGCACGCCGAACGCGGCGTTCATGAAGCCGATGCAGCCGGATGCGGCGCTCGGCGCGGTCGTCGGTGGAAGCCCGATGCCGCGCACCGAGATCACGAAGAAGCTCTGGGGGTACATCAAGCGGAACAGCCTCCAGGACGCGAAGGAGCGTCGCATGATCAACGCCGACGACAAGCTCAAGGCGGTGTTCGGTGGCAAGGGCAAGGTCTCGATGTTCGAGATGACCAAGCTCGTCAACAAGCACATGAAGTAAGCCACCGCTGGTCTGCACTCGGAGGGGGGACGTGCGCATCGCACGCCCCCCCGCTGCATTTGGGGAGCACTAGATTCCGACGCCATGGCGAAAGCCGCGCCCAAGTCCAACAAACGATTTCCGTCCGGTCGCTCCCCGAACGTCGTGGCGCGCGCGCGAGCGAACTCCGGTCAAGGCCCGTCGCCAGTGGGCCGCTGGCTGTGGGAGAACTTCAAATCGCTCCTCGGCGCAATCCTCATCTACCTCGTGGTGCGGACGCTGTTCGTCGAGGCGTACCGCATTCCGTCGGGGAGCATGATCCCGACGCTGCTGGTGGGCGACTGGCTGTTCGTGAACAAGCTCGCCTACGGGCCGACGATTCCATTCACGAATTCGCATCTGCCGGGCTACTCGACGCCGCACCACGGCGACGTGATCGTATTCGTGTCGCCGTATCAGGCCGACAACGCGCCGGACTTCACGCCGACGCTCGTCAAACGGCTCATCGGCATGCCGGGCGATACGCTGTACATGCGCGACGGGCAGCTCTACCTCGATGGCGTGGCCCAGCAGCAAGCCTTCCCGACGCCGAACCGCGCGGGTGATCCGCGCAACAGCTCCTCGGACGCGGATTTCGTGTGGCAGCACACGATCGAGGCGAAAAGCACTCGCTTCGGAGCGCCGCCCGCGGCGCCTACACTCGGGAACTGGGGCCCGCTGGTCATTCCAGGCGATCACTATTTCATGATGGGCGACAACCGGTACTGCTCCAAGGACAGCCGCTACTGGGGGATCGTGCCGAGGGCGAACATCCGCGGGCGGCCACTGTTCGTGTACTACTCGTACCGGCCGGGCGGCGACCCGGGGGCGAACAACCCGGAGTGCGACGGCCAGATCAGCGACCGGGCACTGCCGGCGATCACGGACATCCGCTGGTCGCGTATCGGACACTGGATCAAGTAGCGCGGTCGCTCGCAGCGCGGGACCGTTAGGCGTCACGCGCTCTGGCGCCGCACGCGCCGAGCCGCCATCGTGGGGCATGGCCACCAGCGTCACCCGGCGCCGATTTCTCGCCACGCTCGCCGTGGCAGTCCCCGCCGCCGCCGTCGTACGCCGCGCGCATGCCGCGGCACTGCTGCACCTCGAGTCGGACCCGCGTGATCTGGACGCGCTGGCCGATGCCGTGCTACCGTCGGAGCTGAGGCCCGCGGGAATCAAGCGCGCCGCCGCCGCGTTTCGCGACTGGGGCGCCGGCTACCGCGAGAACGCCGAGCTGGTGCACGGCTACGGCACGTCGCGGTTGCGTTTCACCGGTCCCACGCCGCTCACGCGTTGGAGCGCGCAGCTCGAGGCGTTCGCGGCAGCGGCGCATTCGGCGCACGGTGTCGCCTTTCACGATCTTTCACGCGATGATCGCGCGGCGCTCGTGAAAACGGCGCTGGCGAAGGAGCGCGTCGACCGCATGCCCGCCGTCGCGGGCGCGAGCCACGTCGCCCTCGCGCTTCTCGCCCACTTCTACGGCAGCTCGGCCGCGAATGACCTCTGCTACGGCGCACAGATCGGCAAATCGACCTGCCGACCGCTCGCGGCGTCGCCGCACGCGCCCGAGCGTGCGCTGCGGGTGCTCGAGCAATGAATCTCCATCGCGGGATGCGCCGCGTGCGCGCCGTCGAGAGTGACGTTTGTATCGTCGGCTCAGGGATCACCGCGGCGATGGTGGCCGGCCGCCTCGCGCGCACGACGTCGGCGACGATCGTAGTAGTGGAGGCGGGCGACGAGACGGTGCCGCTCGCCCAGCGGCCGGCGGCGCGCGAGCGCTTTCTGCGCTACGGCGAGAATCCGTGGGGACGCGATCATCTCGAGGGCTACGAGATCGACGGTCCGCTGCAGTCGCGCTCGATGCAGGTGGGCGGACTGGCGATGCATTGGGGCGGCGTGACGCCGCGCTTCTCGCCCGAGGATTTCCGCCAGCGCACGCTCTACGGTGTCGGCACCGACTGGCCGATCGGCTACGACGATCTCGAGCCGTTCTATGAGGAAGCGGAACGAGTCATGGGCGTGGCGGGAGAGCGCGGACCCGCCGAGCTCGATCCACGTCGCGCACCCTTTCCGCTCCCCGCGCTGCCGCTGACGTACAACCTCGGAATGCTCAAGGCGTGGGCGTCGAAAGCGGGGATCGCCATGTGGAGTCAGCCGTCGGCCAAGAATTCCATGCCGTACGATGGACGGCCGCAGTGCTGCCGCAACGACACCTGCACTCCGATCTGTCCGATCGGCGCGAAGTATTCACCGGATTTCACCTGGACGGCGCTGCGCCGGGCGAATCGTGTCCGTCTTCTCACGCGCACGCTCGTGCGGCGGCTGGTGCTCGATCCATCGGGAAAGGCGGTCGCATACGCTACGGCCGTCGACCGCGACCACCCTGACACGCGGGTCGAGCTCCATGCCAAGACGTTCATCGTCGCCGGCGGCTACACGTGGAGCGCGCACCTGCTGCTGCTATCAGCGCAGAGCGGCGCGCCCGACGGGCTGGCGAACCGCTCGGGACTCGTCGGCAAGTATCTCGCGGGACACCGCAACGTGCAGGCGGTCGTCGACCTGCCGATCCGGCTCTATCCGGGAATGAGCGATCAGCACAGCCTCGTCACGACGCAGTTCATGCGACCCAAACAGGGAAGCAAGTTCATTCGACACGATCTCCGCGTCTGGGAGTCGGCGTCAGGGAAGGGGCCGCGACTCGTCGATGACGCGGGCGCATTGATGCTCGGCGACGCGGTGCTTGCCGACTGGCGAACACGCACCCAGACCGGTGCGTCGCGCGTGCGCGCTTACTACGATGTGATCCCCGATCGTGCGAGCGAGCTGACGCTCGACGCCACGCGCAAGAACGCCTGGGGCGATCCGCTTCCCAAGCTTGCCTTCCGGGACGCACCCGAATCGGCGGCGCTGCGCGGCGCAACGGAAGAGTCGATCCGCGCGCTGTTCGGCCAGATGGCGCGAGCCGGGAACGGAACAGTGACCCGCGCGTCGGTCGACAATTTCCAGGACCATCCGTCGGGCGGCTGCCGGATGGGCGACGACCCGGCGACGAGCGTAGTCGATTCGCACGGACGCACACACGATCACGAGAATCTGTTCATCGTCGGCGCGCCGACGTCGGTGAGCGGCGGCTGCGCGAACGCCACGCTGACCTTCTGCGCGCTCTCGCTCCGCGCGGCGCACGAGATGGAGCGGACGCTGCCGGCCGGGGAAAAAGGAAAACGATCATGAGCATTCGCGTAGCAGTCCATGGTCGGCGCGGGTCGAAGCTGGCCGCCGGCGCGGTCCTACTCTCGCTGGCGCTGCCGCTTGCCGCGCGCACAGCGGGCGCTCAAGCACCAGTCGCTCAGGGAGCAGTCGCCTGGCCGACCTACGGCGGAGACCTCGCGTCAACCAAGTCGTCGCCGCTCACCGACATCAACCGCGGCAACGTCGCCACGCTGGTCAAAGCCTGGGAGTGGGCGACGGGCGAAGCGCCGCACGCGAGCCCGCGCACGCGCCCCGGCAGCTTCGAGGCGACGCCGCTCATGGTCGGCGACACGCTCTTTCTGAGCACATCGTACAACCGTGTCGTTGCGCTCGACGCGAGCACCGGGCGAGAGCTCTGGTCGTATGACCCGAAAGCGTATCTCGCCGGCCAGCCGCCGAACGGAACCGGCTTCGTGCACCGCGGCGTGGCCACGTGGACCGACGGCAAGAGTCGGCGAATCTTCATGAACAGCCGCTGGAATCTGATCGCGCTCGACGCGGCGACCGGCACACCGATCCGCTCATTCGGCGACACGGGGGTCGTCGATCTCACGCGGCAGCTCGCGCGAAACGGCAAGCCGGTGAACAAGCTGCACTACACGGAGACGTCGCCGCCGATCGTTTGGCGCGATCTCGTCATCGTCGGCAATGGTGTGGCCGACCGGCTCGTGTATTCGAACGATCCGCCGGGTGACGTGCAGGCGTTCGACGTGCGCTCGGGCAAGCGGGCATGGAGCTTCAGCCCGATTCCACGCAACGGCAAAGATTCCGCGACCGCGTCGTGGGCGGGCGACTCCTGGCGCACGGTGGGCCACGCGAACGTCTGGGCGCCGATGAGCGTCGACGAGCGGCGCGGTTTGCTCTACTTGCCGGTGAGCACGCCGAGCAACGACTGGTATGGCGGGGCGCGGCTGGGCGACGATCTGTACGCCGAATCCGTCGTATGCCTCGAGGCGAAGAACGGCCACCGTGTCTGGTCGTTCCAGACCGTGCACCACGGCCTGTGGGACTACGATTTGCCAGCAGCGCCCGTGCTAGGCACGGTCGTCGTGAACGGGCGGCGGCGCGAAATCGTCGCCGCGCCGGCGAAGACAGGGTTCCTGTTCGTATTCGATCGCGTCGACGGAACGCCGATCTGGCCGATCGAGGAGCGCGCCGTGCCGACGAGCGACGTGCCCGGTGAACGCGCGGCGCGCTCACAGCCCGAGCCCACCAAGCCGCGCCCGTTCGCAAAGCAAGGCTTCGGACCCAACGACCTCATCGCTCTCACACCAGAGATTCACGCCCGCGCGCTCGATGCAACGCGCGACTATCGCTTCGGGCCGCTCTTCACGCCGCCTTCGCTCGACGGAACGATCGTCATGCCCGGCGCAATCGGCGGCTCGGGCTGGGGCGGCGGCGCGTTCGATCCGCTGAGCGGCGTCATCTACATCAAGTCGACCAACTCACCGGCGCTTTATAAAATCATCAAGCCAGTGCGCTCCGATTCCCTCGACGCCGACTATACTGCGGACCTCGCCGCGTCCGGTCTGCGCCTGACGATGCCGGCCGACAGCGGCGGCCGCGGCTCGAGTTTGCCGATCAACAAGCCGCCGTACGGCACCATGGTGGCGATCGACCTCAACACCGGCGACTCCAAGTGGGAGGTTCCGTTCGGCGATACCCCGGCCATTCGCAACAATCCGGCGCTCAAGGGCATCACGCTCCCACCGCTCGGCGTCGCAGGCTCGCCTGGGCCGATCGTCACCGAGGGCGGCCTCCTCTTTGCCACTGGCGGCGGCTCGATGCTCTTCGCGCTCGACACGCGCGACGGCAAGACACTCTGGTCCGCGGACCTCGGCCAGAACGGCGACGCGACGCCGATGACTTATCGGACGAGCGCGGGCAAACAGTTCGTCGTCATCGCGACCGGAGCGGCCAACGGCGCCAAGCTCGTCGCCTTCGCGCTCCCCTGACGCGACGCGATGCCCCTCGTCTTCCCGTTCGATCCAGACATTCGTCGCGCGTCCACCATTCCCGCGCGGCTGTACAACGATCCCGTGTATCTCGAGCTCGAACGAGAGCGGGTGTTCGCGCACAGCTGGCAGCTTGCCGGACGTCGCGAACAGCTCGCCGCATCCGGATCGTACATCACGGCACAGATCGGCAACGATTCGGTGGTCGTTCTGCGCGATGGCGACACGCTGCGAGGGTTTCACAATGTCTGCCTGCACCGCGCCGGCCCGGTTGCGCAGGGCTGCGGCAGGCGGCAAACGCTCCAGTGCAAGTACCACGGCTGGACGTACACGCTCGACGGGCGGCTGCTGCGCGCGCCGGAGATGGAAGGAGTCGAGCAGTTCACGCCCGACGACATGCGGCTACGTCCCGTCGCCGTCGCTACGTGGGGACCGCTCGTTTTCGTGAACCTCGATGGCACCGCGCCGCCGCTCGCCGACATGCTCGAGGACATTCCCGCGCGCGTGGCTGCGTTCCGCTGCGAGTCGATGCGCTACGTCATGCGCAAGGAGTACGAGCTCGCCTGCAACTGGAAGGTGTACGTCGACAACTATCTCGAAGGGTATCACATACCGGTCGTGCACCCTTCGCTGCACAAGGAGATCGACTACGACGCCTATCGCGTCGAGCCGCACAGGTACTCGTCGATTCAGCACGCGCCGCTACGCCCCGTTCCCGCGTCCGGAGCCGGCGAACGCAAGTACGACCCGAGCAAAGCGCCCGTGCCCGAGGCGGTCTATGGATGGCTCTTCCCCAACGTCATGCTCAACGTCTATCTCGGGCAGATGCAGACGAACGCCGTGCTGCCGATCGCGCACGACCGCACGCTGGTCGTGTTCGAATGGTTCGCCACCGACCCGCCGGCGGACCCGACCACCGATCCGGCGTGGGAGCGCCTCGTAGGGTTCAGCGACGAGATCCAGGCCGAGGACATCGAGATCTGCGAGACGGTGCAACGCAATTTGCGCTCGCGCGTCTATGACCGAGGGCGCTATTCCGCGGCGCGCGAGACCGGAGTGCATCACTTTCATTCGCTCCTGCACGAGTTCCTGACGTAGCTCCCTCGCCCACGCGCGGGACCGTCTGACGGGCTGCCGCCGTACCGCCCTACCTTCGCTCACTGCACCATGCGCCGGCCCAGCTCGCTCAGTTCCGCAATCACCCGCACGGTCATCATCGCGCAGCTCGGTTGCGTCGTGGTCGGCACCGCGTTGCTACTGCGGCTGGCGCGTCAGGTTCGCGGTCCAGTCGTCGTCGAGCTATTCGGCGTCGCCGCGGCGGCGGGTGTCATCACCCTCGTGGGGTGGCGGCTGATGTCGCGCGAGAACCGAACCGCGCTCGAGCTCGCCCGCAACGTCGACAGCGAGCGCCTTCTGAAGGCCAAGCTCGAGCAAGCAATCGACAATCGAACCGCCGAGCTGGAAGATGCGCGCCGCGTGCTGCAGCGCATGTGGTGGCTCGGGCAGCAGATCACGCTCGAGCTCAATCCCGGCCGGGTCATCGAGCGCTTTCTCGAGGCCGTGGCTGACATCGCGCAGGCCGAGGGGAGCCTCGTGGCGCTCGTCGGCGACGACGGCGGCGTGCACATCACCGAGGCGATCGGCCTCGCCAGCTCGCTGTCCGGGCTCACGGTGCCAATCGTCGGCTCAGCGATGGGTGCGGTCATTCGCGAGGGCATCACCTGGTCGAGCGCGCGGTTCGCCGACCATATCAACGAGATCGACCCGACGGTGGTCGAGCGGATTGGGGCGCTCGTCTCCGGCATCGCGATCGTTCCGATCTCGCGGCGCGGCGTGCGAGTCGGCGCCGTCACGGTGGTCACGAAGGCAGAGCGGCGATTTACTCCCGCCGAGCTCGAACGAATCGAAGCGATGGGCGATCTGCTGTCTCTCTCGCTCGAGAACGCCGAGCTGTTCGAGACGATGCGGAGCGCCGAGCTGCGCTTTCGGACCCTCTTCCGCGCCGCTCCCGACGCGGTGTTCACCGTGCTCAGCGACGGCCGCATTCGCGAAGCGAACGACGCCGTGCGCGATCTCACGGGCGCCGATCCGCTCCAGGTCGTCGGGCGGCCGGTCGTCGATCTCGTCGTCGAGGCGGATCGCGAGAAGCTCCGCACCGCA